>JAUNON010000027.1 GCA_030537145.1 Lachnospiraceae bacterium
GCCTGGCCGTTGTACTCCGCCTGACTGCTCTGCTGTAATTTTTCAGGATCCTTTCCTGATGTACGCTCTTCTGTCCTTTTATCGTCTTTTTCTGTCATGAAGCCCTCCCTTTTCTTCACAGACTGCCGCAGATCTTACAGCGGCTCTGCCGAACTGTTGCAGACAGTAATTTAGTTTACCCCTAATATGCATTTTTATTGATAAATCCCTTAAACACCGTGAGACAGAGGATTTTCACATCCAGTCCCATAGTCCAGTTCTCAATATAATAAATATCGTATTCAATCCTTTTTTTGATTGAAGTATTCCCCCGGTAGCCGTTGATCTGAGCCCATCCCGTCATTCCGGGACGTACCTGGTGCTTTATCATATACCTGGGGATCTCCTCCCGGAATTTCTCCACATATTGAGGCCGCTCCGGCCGGGGCCCCACCAGGCTCATGTCTCCCTTCAGCACATTAAAAAGCTGAGGAAGCTCGTCTATGCTGGTCTTTCGGATCAGCCTGCCCACCTTCGTCACTCTCGGATCGTTTCTGGTGGTCCAGCCCTTCTGCTCTTCACTGGGCTTCTGCACCTCCATGGAGCGGAATTTGTACATCTGGAACGGACGGTTATGCAGGCCCACCCGCTCCTGCTTAAAAATCAGCGGACCCCTGGAGGTGGCTTTCACCAGGATCGCTGTCACCAGCATAATCGGTGAAAACAGCACGATACACACCAGCGCCCCCACAATATCCATGGCACGCTTAATCATCATATTAAACGTATTGGTCAGGGGCACATGCCGGATGTTGATCACCGGAAGCCCCTGCAGATCCTCCGTATAGGGCCGTGTAGGAATAATATCATAATAATCGGGAATAAATTTGGTATGAACCCCCGATTTTTCGCAGGTGGCCACAATCTTCTTCAGCTTGTAAAATTCGCTCAGACCCAGGGTAATTGCGATCTCGTCCAGATTATTCCGTTCCAAAAGCGGTTCCAGACTGCCTGTAGGCCCGATCACCGGCACGTTATGATACAAAATCCCCGGCTGCACAGTGTCATCCAAAATACCGTTTACCTGATATCCCCACTGAGGATTCTGCACGATCCGGTCAATATACTCCTCTGCCGCCTTACTGTAGCCCACCAGAATGATGTGCTTCAAATTCATTCCCCGGCGCCGGATATCCCTCAGCATCATGCGGATCACATTCCGCTCGATCACAGTTAGGGCAAAGTTGATGCCGATAAACATGAAGATCATGTTACGGGAAAAATCCTGTTCATTAATCAGATAGAGCACAAACATGAACAGCAAAAGGCCCACCGCGTTAGCACAGAAAATATTGCTGGCCTCCAGCCTCCGTCCCTGTACCCGCTTGGGCGTATAGAGATTAAACCCGTAGTAGAGCACTAAAAAGCCCGGCACCAGAAAAATCAGCGCAGACATATAGGTCTGCACCGGAAGAGCGCCGGCAGTTCCTTTTACAATGATATGAAACTGAATGTACCAGGCAAGCACGTAGGAAACCGCCACGATCAGCGCATCCAGCACCACATGCAGCCTATTAAAATATTTTTGATTATCCTTAATCACTTCTGTCACCTCTGGGCATCCGTTCTCAAAAATTGCCTATCCGCCGCAGCACATTGAACCAGAGCTCAAACTGTATCTGAACATAGTGCTTCAGATTTTTTTTCCGGAACACTACCTTATTTTCTCTTTCGCACATCCGGAAGCCCTTGCGCAGGCCTCCCACATATTCCCCAAGGAATCCCTTTTTTGCAAAAAAACATATTTTGATCAAATAGCCCGCCGCCAGGAACGGAAGATTCAGTAAGATCTGGGGCAGGGGCATATTCTTGTAAATCAGGTACACGCTGTTGCGGGATGCGTGTTTCACCTTAAATGCATTGTAGGCAGATCCGCTGGTGCCGCTGCCTGCATGATAAACCACCGCAGAAGGGATATAACGGTTTTCATAGCCTGCAATCCTGGCCCGGTAGCCAATATCGATATCCTCCAGGTAGGCAAAATGCTTCTCATCAAAAAGCCCCAGCTTCTCCAGAAGCTCCTTCCGGTAAATGGATGCACCCCCGCAGGCCGCAAAGATCCGTCTTTCTTTTGCATACCGCCCTGCCGGACGTCCTTTTCCCGCCGCAAAGGCCCAGCCCAGGGCACAGTAATAATCTCCCGCATCATCCAAAAGCATGGGCTGATCCATCTTCATCATCCGGGCTGCGCAGGAAAAACGCCGGGCATCCTGCCGGATCGCCTTTACCAGCTCCTCTACAAAGTTCTCCCGGCACGCCACATCATTATTCAGCAGAATCACATAAGGCGAATCCGAAAGCCGTATCCCTCTGTTTACCGCATGGCAAAACCCGGTATTTTCCGAAAGCCGGAGGATTCGCACCTCCGGATAATTCTTCCGGACAAAGGCTACGCTTTCGTCCTTCGAACCATTATCTACCAGAATGATTTCAAAATCCTTCCGGGTCTGTTTCCGCAGAGAGTTCAGACACCCTTCCAGATATTTCATCCCGTTTAGATTCGGTATTACAACTGTTACTTCCTGCATCTTCCACCAATTCCTCAGCCTTTCAGCGAATAATTCCATTTGGACAGGGACAGGTTTTTGTTGTAGCAGGGATCTCCCTTACGCAGAATCTCTGTCCACCGCCCCCGCATATATTCAATTTCCTCCTGGAACCGGTGCACCTTCTCCCTGGTATCCTCTGCCCCTCTGGTCTTGGATTCATAATGATACATCTCCACATAGGGATCATAGATCACCAGATATCCGGCCTCCCTGATTTTCAGGCAAAAATCCACATCATTGAACGCAACGGCCAGCTTTTCCTCAAAACCGCCCGCCTCCTCCCAGGCACTGCGCTTCACCATCATGCAGGCCGCCGTAACAGCGCTTAGATCCTGCATCAGCGCCGCCTTATGCAGATAACCGGAATGGCTGCGCTTCATCCCCACAAACAGGCTGCCGGCGATCCCGCCGATTCCTACTACGATGCCGGCATGCTGGATCGTATCGTCCGGATAATACAGCCGGGCTCCCACCACGCCTGCCTCGCTTCTCTGGCAGGTGCCCAGCAGCTCCTCCATCCAGCCCGGGGTAATTACTTCTATATCATTGTTCAGGCAGATAATATAATCGCCTTTTGCCTGCCGGATACCGAAATTGTTGATGGCCGAGTAATTGAACTCCTTGTCCCAATACACCACCCGGACACGATCTTTTCCGTCAATGGACTTGTAATAATCAAAGGTCTCCTGTTTCGTACTGTTATTTTCTACAAGAATAATTTCATAATTGGAGTAGGTACTCTTCTCCCGGATGGAACGCAGACACTTTTCCAGCGTTTCCCTCTCATCCTTATTGGGGATGACGATCGAAATCAGGGACGCTTCCCGCACCGGATAAGCCACCCGGTAAAAGCCCAGATCCTTCTTCAAAGTCACCTCTGCCGGTACTCCCTGACGTTTTAAATGGTCCTGGATCGCCCGCTTCCCAGCCTCATAGGCATACATTTTACTCATGGGATTGTCTGCAGTAGAGGCCGCATGGGTCCGCCAGTGATACAGGATCTCCGGCACATGTCCCACCTGCTCTGACAACTCCGCACAGCGGAAAATAAAGTCATAATCCTGGGCGCCGTCATATTCCTGCCGGAACCCGCCAGCCCTTTGGGCCACATCCCGCCGCACCACCAGCAAATGGCAGATATAGTTGTTGGAGCGAAGCAGGTCCGGATTAAAATCCGGCTTCAGATTAGGCTGAAAATGCTCTTTCAGATCCGCTGTCACCTTATCCTCATCCGTATAGACCATCCCGGCCTGCGGATGCCGCTCCAGATAGGCGGCAATCTCGTACAGTGCATTGGGTGCCAGAAGATCGTCATGATCCAGCAAGGCCGCATACTCTCCTGCCGCCATCTCCAGCGCCGCATTGCTGTTGGCGGCGATTCCGCCGTTTTCTGCCAGGGCTTTCCACCGGATGCGCGTATCCCTTCCGGCATACTCCTCCAGAACCGTCCGCATCTTCTCATCCTCCGGACTGCCATTGGCAATGCAAAGCTCCCAATAGGGATACGTCTGAGCCAGCACGGAATCCATCATCTGGCGCAGGTATGCTTCCGGGGTGCGATAGGCCGGAACCACAATACTGATCAGCCGTTTTTCCTTCCAGCGCTTCTTTCTCTGGCGCTCCAGCTCCGGCTCCTTTGCCCGGTACTTTTCATACCAGGGGCCGTAGGGCACCTCCTCCGGCTCCATACGCTCCGACAGCTTCACCAGAAACTCCTTTACGCCGAAATGCCGCAGATAGCGCAGTCCCTTCCGGATATTATACGGCTGCATTTTTTTTATATAGCTGATCCATTTGTTTCCTGACATGGAGTCCTCCATGCATCTTCTGTCTGTTTTATTTTACAGGGGCTTGAACAGTTTTAGTTAAATCCCGGATAATCCAGAATACACTGAGCCACATATTCCACATCCTTCCAATCCAGGTTGTAGAACATGGGCAGACGCATCAGGCGCTCGCTTTCCCTGGTGGTATAAACATCCTCGCCATGGAACCGCCCGAACCGCAGTCCTGCCGCAGAGGTATGCAGCGGAACGTAATGGAAGGGACAGCAAACGCCCTTTTCTCTCATATATTTAATCAGCGCTGTCCGCTCCTCCAGATCCTTTACCTTAATGTAGTACATATGGGCATTGCAGGAGGCATAATCCGGAATAAAGGGCTGTTCGATGTACCCCGCCTCCGCCAGCGGCTTCAGCGCCTTATCGTAATAGTCAAAAATTCCGTGACGCTTCTGGTCAATGGCGTCTGCCGCCTCCAACTGCGCATACAGATACGCCGCATTCATGTCGCTGGGCAGATAAGAGGAACCGTAATCCACCCAGGAATATTTATCGATCTGGCCCCGGAAAAACTTGCTGCGGTTCGTTCCCTTTTCCCGCAAAATCTCCGCCGGCTCCAGGCATTCCGTCTGGTCAAATACCAGTGCGCCGCCCTCTCCCATGGAATAATTTTTCGTCTCATGGAAGCTGTAGCAGCCAAAATCTCCGATGGTTCCCAGCGCCTTTCCGTTATAATAAGCGTTCACGCCCTGGGCGGCATCCTCCACCACCTTCAGGTTATATTTTTTCGCAATGGCCATAATTTCATTCATGGCACAGGACACGCCCGCATAATGCACCGGCACAATGGCCTTCGTCTTTTCCGTAATCGCCGCCTCGATCTTCGTCTCATCGATATTCATGGTTTCCGGATGAATATCCACGAATACCACCTTCGCTCCCCACAGAACGAACGCATCCGCAGTGGAGACAAACGTATAAGACGGCATAATTACCTCATCGCCCGGCTGTATTCCGCATAAATGCGCCGCCATTTCCAGCGCATGGGTGCAGGAGGTGGTCAGCAGCACATGATTGGCCTGGAACTTCTCCTCCATCCAGCGGGAGCACCGCTTCGTAAACTCACCGTCTCCGCACAGCTTCCCCAGATCAATGGCTTCCTTGATATAATCCAGTTCCTTTCCTACAAATGCCGGTCTGTTAAAATCAATCATCTCATTTTTCCTCCGTATCTATACTATAATTCGTCCATTGCGGGATTCAGCAAAAAAGATCCGAAAAGCTGCATCTCTCTGCGCCTACCGCTTCGGAAGCGACAGCTAATTCGCTTTCTGTCTCCGGCTCAGCCGCCGTTTTCTCCTTCATAGCTCCGCTGTCTATCAATCCGCTGGTATAAATGACACACCCAAGTAAAATAACGCCAAAACCGATCCATCTTCTCTTCGGTATCCGCTCCTTCAGCATCAGCACCCCGAAGAGAGGAATCAGAATATAACTCACCCCTTCGATCATGGGGGAGAACGCATACGGAACCTTTTTCAGAGCCAGCATGGTCAAAATCGTAGAAATAAAGAAGATTCCGTAAGACACAATCACTGTCAGATTCAAATATTCCCTGATTCTGCTGCTGTAGGTTTTATTTGCCGACTTTTTCAAAAGTACCTGAGCAAATGCGGATATCGTAACGGAAAGAAGCCACAGGGCAACGTATTTAAGCATTTTCACTCACCCCCATCACGATTCCGGCCAGAATAATCAAAGCGCCCAGCACCATTTTCGGATTAACCGGCTCCCGCCAGATCATGGCAGCCCATATCAGCGAATAAATCATGGTAATGGGCTTGTTCGTAAAAGCAAAGGTCAGCGACATATTCTTTAATACCTGCTGCCAGACCAGCGCAAAAACAAACGTAATCAGCAGCACCATCCCATAATAAAGGAAAAATTCAAAAGAGAACGTCCTTTGACGGCCGGCCATTTTGGATGCCACACCTGCCAGTGAATTAATCAGCAGGCTCAGATGCAGGATAAAAAACCATTTTATGGGAACTTCCAGCTTTCCCTTCTTTCTTTTCTCCGATACCGCCCGGGATGCGGGCACAGGCTTGTCCGCCGGCGTTTTCCTTCGTTCAAACATTCTTTTCTCTCCAAATTTATATACAATAACTCTTATTATAGCATTGAGCGTCAAAATCCGCAATACCTCAGTCTGCTTGAGTCAAAAGCCTTCTTCTGCTCCGTCCGCCCCAGAAGATCAGAAATGTGACCGCCAGCCACAGGATCCAGGACACAGCGCTGATAATCGTACCCGCCCGCAGCAGCGGCACCCGGTATTCTGCCCGCAGCTCATACGTTCCAGCCTTTACCTGGCAGGCAAGGAATCCGTAATCGCCCCGCACCATCTCCTGCTTTTCACCGTTCAGATATATGCTCCAGCCGTCCTGAAAGGGAATCGCCAGCAGCAGCATACCGTCCTGATCCGCCTCTACGGTTCCGGTCAAAAGGCTGTCCTTCTCCGGTGCCTGGATCACTACCCGGCCGGCGTCCGGAAATTCATAGGTGCTGTCTGTCCCGTAGAAGGTCAGATTGCGGATAGCCGTGTGTATCCCCGGATTAACGATCCGGATCTCTATGGTCTGCGTATCCGCCGGCACCAGCAGCCGGTAGCCGCTTTCTCCTCCGTACTGATACCGGATATTGGGACTTTGCCCGTTCATGCGTATTTCGATCTCCGTCCCCGCATCCGTCGCCAGATCAAACTCTACGGATGCATTCTCATATCCGGATAGCTGCTTTGTTTTCAGCGGAAGGGTAATGACCTGCCCTTCGGTCTCCAGTCCGTCCCCGGTCCGGGTCAGGACGTTAAGGTCTGCCCTGTCCCAATCCACCAGATCCCCGACAGCCTGCTTCCGGTATTTCTCCAGCTCGTCTGCGGAAATGCCGTAGGAGGTTTCTTCATCCACGATCAGCACACTGCTTAACAGATCCCAGGTATCCGTGTCCTTCAAAACCTGCTCCGCTTCCTGGCTGCTTACTGTTTTTGTGAAGATTTTTCCGATGGAGTCGGCTCCCGTATTCCGATAAATGGAAATATCATCAATCTGATGATACAGCTCGTAGCCGGGGATATTCAGCTTTTCGCTCTTGGACAGCAGATACTTCACACCGGAAAGGGAAGCCATCGGATATTCTCGCACCGTATTCGAAAAATCATAATGATTGTTATCATAGCCTGTCAGGAACTGAGGCCACAGACGGCTGACAAATTCTACGATATTGCCGTTCTGGGCCGAATTGTAGGTACTGACACCGGAATAATTCTGAGCAAGCCCGTCCATGCAGCCGGAGGCCGTATCAAAATCCTTCTCCACCCGGTAAAAGGTATTATCCTCCGCCTTCAGCCAGGCCAGCGCCCGGTTTACCGAAGAATGGTAGGTTTCCTCATAGTACCCGGCATCATCCTTTTTCACCGTATCCCGGTAACGGTAGCAAAGCGCCGTATCCGATATCACATTTACAAACAGGGCCAAAACCAGCAGATTGCAGCAGGCCTGATACCGCCGGGCATCCGTATTCCTCCAGACAGCCGCCGCCAGTATCACCACCATGGCAATTCCCGTAAGCCCCAGCATCAGTGCATTGGTGCGGTAATTCACATCCGCCGTGTTCCGGTATGCCTTTGTGTAAACCACCAGAATCGCTCCCGCTGCTCCTGCAAGGCCCAGCCAGCTTATCTTTCTTTCTTCCAGAATCTGATCCAGCATTTTGGCGCAGATCAGCGCAAAAAACGGCATCAGTAAAAAGGTCTGCCGGGAAAATCCATAGGCAAAGCCATTGAAGGCCAGGCTGCCTGCCGGAATCGTAATACAAAAAACGGCCGCCGCCACTCCGATATACTGAGCCGCCTTCTGAAGCGCCGTTTTGTTCTGCCGGTGAATCGTAAGCACATACTGTGCCAGAAGGATCAGAAACAGGGTGGAAAAAAACAAGTTAATGGCTTCATAATAGTTGGCATAGCCCACAAAGCCGTTTCCTGCTCCCTGCAGGTTATTGCCAAACAAACGGTACATCAGTGTCTTATAGTAATCTCTTGGCCACGGGGCGAAGCTGTCCAGGATCCGCTGAAGCAGCGGGGTCTGGAAATCCAGCCTGGAGCTGCTTCCCGTAATCATGGCAAGGCTTGGCAGCAGATTCAAAGCGCCCATCAGCAAGCCGAAGCCCATGGAGCCTGCTTCCAGCAGGAAAAAGGACCATTTCTTTTTCCAGGCACGGTCATCGTACAGCAATACCCGAAGGCAAACATAGATTCCGCAGCACAGCATAATCATATATCCCTGGTAGTAGCCTCCCAGAATAATGATTCCGGAGAAGAGCGCCACCCCCGGGAAATTTCTCCAGTTTTGCAGCGTTTTTTCGATAAACAGTAAAAGCAGAGGCAGCCACACCAGAAAGGAACCCATCTGGTAATGCTGTCCCCAGACCATCAGATAGCCGTTGAACGCATATAAAAAGGAAGCCAGCAGCTTTGCCCGCTCCGTGGCAGAATACACAGACAAAAAATAGTAGCAGGCCGTCCCTGCCAGAAGCATTTTCAGAATATGTACATATACCATGATTCTGGTAATCTGCTCCGGTCCCAGCAGGACGCCCAGAAAATGAACCAGCACGGCAAAGGGCTCTGTCAGATTCATAATAAACACGTTGACGCCAAATCCATTATGAAAATCCCATCCCGAGAAGGTGCCTTCCCGCAGATGGTTTACCACCGAATTGTACCACATAATATACTGGTTTTTCGTATCGGAGCCCACGTCTCCGAATACCAGTGTTTCGTTTCCCAGAATATAATTGTGAAATACCAGAAGGCAGCCGCCAAGGATCAGCAGCCACAGCCACAGAAGGGTTTTTCTGTCTGTCATTTTCTCTCTTGCTCTCATTTCCTACCATACCTTTCCGGGCCAGGCCCTCTCTTTTATACCCGCAGGGAAAAATCCGCTTTCTCCAGCGTCAGATTCGGATTGTAATAGGGGTCTCCCTCCTGAAGAATATCCGGCCAGCGTTTCAAAAATTCATCCGCCTCCCGGTGGAAGCGGGCGAGCTTCTCCGGTGTATCCTCATAGCCCCTGGACTTGGATTCATAATGATATGCCTCCGCATAAGGATTATAGACCACCAGCCCCCCAAGGCTGCGAATCTTCAGGCAAAAATCGATGTCATTAAAGGCCACCGCCAGCTCCTCATCGAAGCCGCCCACCGTTTCAAAAACACTGCGCTTTACCATCATGCAGGCCGCAGTCACGGCACTGACATCCGCAGCACAGATAATACGGGAAAAATAACCGTTGTCATTTCCGTCACTGCCCACAAAGGCGTGACCCGCAATTCCTCCGAACCCGATCACCACGCCCGCATGCTGGATCGTGCCGTCTGCATAATACAGCCTTGCGCCCACAGCGCCCACCTCCTGTCTCAGGCAGGGGCCCAGCAGCTCCTCCAGGCAGTCCGGATTCCGCATTTCCGTATCGTTATTCAGGAAAAGCAGATACTCTCCCTTTGCATACTGTACGCCGAAATTGTTGATCCGGGAGTAGTTAAATTCCCCTTCCCAGCGCACCACCCGCACATTGGGGCGGGCCGCCTCCAACATCCGGTAATAAGCAAAGGTCTTTTCCTCCGTACTGTTATTTTCCACAATAATAAACTCAAGATTCGGATACTGGCTCTTCTCCCAAATGGAACGCAGGCATTTTTCCAGATCCCCGGTATGATCCTTATTCGGAATAATAACGGAAATCAGCGGCTCCGGCGTGGGAATCCCATAATAAGTCCGGTACAGTCCCGGATATTCCCCCATCACCACCCGGGCCGGAATCCCCAGCCTGTCGTAGTGAGCCTGAACCGCCCGCATCCCCGCCTCAAAGGCATAGCGCTTACTGGCCGGATTTTCCGCCGTAGAAGCTGCATGAGCCCGCCAATGATACAATACTCTCGGCACATGGCAGATGTCCTCTGCCTGCTCTGCGCAGCGCAGCACAAAATCATAGTCCTGCGCGCCGTCATAGGCCGGGTCCAGCATTCCCGCCTTCTGCTGCAGCGTTCGTTTTACTACCAGCAGATGACAGATATAGTTCATACTGCATAACAGATCCGGGTTAAAATCCGACTTGAAATGGGGCTGGAAATAGTTCCTTCCATCCATGGTGATCTTATCTTCATCACTGTAGATCATATCCGCATCCGGATATTCATTGATCATCTTTACACATTCATACAGGGCAAACTCCGCCAGCAGATCATCATGATCCGCAAAGGCGATAAATTCCCCCTCTGCAATCGCCAGCGCCGCATTGGTATTTTCGGCGATGCCAAGAGGGCGCTCGGAAACCGTCACTTTTACTCTTGGCTCCCGCTGCTGCAGCTCCTCCAGATACTCCCTCAGCGGGGAATCTGCGCCGCTGCCGTCGGAAAGGCACAGCTCCCAATTGCGGTAGGTCTGATTTACTACGGAATCCACCAGGGCACGCAGATATTCCGGCGGCGTGCGGTAGAGGGGCACCACGATGCTGATCAGGGGCTGATACAAAAAAGAGGTCTTTCGCTGTGCCTCCAGCTCTTCTCTGCCCGGAAGATGGGCCCGCCTCCATCTGGAATAATTGACGCCCCTTGCCCTGCGCCGCTGTTTTAGCTTCCGCATGCAATGCCGGACGGTGCGCTTCAGCCCGTTTTTACGGAAATACTGCTTCACCTGTCCGAAATAGGACGAAGCTCCCGGTTCGAAAATCCCGGAAGGCCTTTCAAGGTCAATGGGATAGGTTATACTCTGCCCGTCCGCCGCAATGATCAGCCGGGTCTTTCCTTCCTCCGGCCTGGGGAAAGAAATCTGAAATCCCACCTGGTTTTCTTCCTTCGGAAGCTCCGGATAATCCTCCAAAAAATCCTGTCTCGCATGCCAGGATACCGAAGCCTCCAGCTTCTTTCCTGATTTGTCCAGCGCCTGCACCCGGCAGGGGGAAAGCCCCACCGCCCAGCCGCTTATCGTCACGCCGTTCTCCGTCCCAAGACAGCCCTCCAGATGGCTGTCCGGCAGCTTCCTGCGCTTCAGCAGTCCTCTCATCCGGGCCGCAAAAACACATTTCCGCTTTCCGTCCTGATATTGATAAACCTTCAGTCTCCGGCTCTTTTCATACCCCTCCGGCAGAGCGATCCACAGACAGTACTCCCGGTCCACCGCCTCCGGCCCTGCCCCCAGACGGGCATACTTCTGCCGTATGGCAAACCCCTCCTGTACCGTCACCTGAAGCTCCAGCTCCTGACGGTCCAAAAAGGCGCGCATCCGCTTTCCTGCAATGGAATTTCCCGGAAAATATCCCGTCAAAAGAAAGCTGCCGGAATCTCTCATATGAAATCTTGCTGTCGTAACTGAAAATAAATGTTTCATGCTTCTCTTGTTTCCCTATTCCTTCAAAGTAAACGGAGCCTGCTCCACAGAAAAATTTGCATTGTAGTAGGGATCTCCGGAATCCACCAGCTCTCCCCAACGTTCTCTGAACCGGGCAATCTCCCCCTGGAACCGTTCCTTTTTCTCCGGGGTATCCTCATACCCCCTGGATTTTGACTCATAATGGTGCCACTGAGCGAAGGGAGTAAATACATTAACATACCCCTTTTCCCGCACCTTCAGACAGAAGTCCACGTCATTCAGCGCCACTGCAAATTCCTCCGTCAGGCCGCCCACCTCCTCAAAAACCTCCCGCCGCACCATCAGGCAGGCGGCTGTCACTGCGCTGTAATTTCCGGTGATCTGCGCCCGCATCATAAAGCCCAGGTCATTCTTTTTCAGCCCGGAAAACACGTGCCCGGCAAAGCCGCCGAACCCCAGCACGATTCCCGCATGCTGCACCGTATTATCCTGAAAGAACAGCTTCGCTCCCACGCAGCCCACGCTCTTTCGCATACAATGCCCCAGCATCTCCCGGATGCTGTCCTTCTCCATCAGCTCCGTATCATTATTCAGCAAAAGCAGATAATCCCCCTTTGCCTGCTGTGCGCCGAAATTGTTGATTGCAGAATAATTAAATTCCCGTTCCCAGCGAATGACGCGCACCTGGGGAAATTCCTTCTGTATCTGGTCGTAATAGGCAAAGGTTTCCTGCTGCTTACTGTTGTTTTCCACCACCAAAATCTCCAGATTCCGGTAGCTGCTCCGCTTTAGAATGGAGCGGATACAGCAGTCCAGATCCCTTATGTGATCCATATTGGGGATAATAACAGATACCAGCGGCTCTCCCGGCGTATCATAGATCACATGATTCATACCCCACAGCTTCATCATTTCCACTTTTCCGCCGGTCCCTGTCCGTTCCAGATGGCCCTCGATCGCCCTTTTTCCTGCTTCATAGGCATACAGCTTGCTTTTTGGGTTCTCCGCCGTGGAATTTTGGTGCATCCGCCAGTGGTACAGCACCTTGGTTATGTGGTGAATCCGTTCTGCCGCTTCTGTACACCGGAAGATCAGGTCGTAATCCTGGGCTCCGTCGCATTCCTTGTGAAATCCGCCTGCTGCGTCAAAAATCCGCTTTTCCACCACAAAAAAGTGGGTAATATAATTATGGGAGCAAAGCAGATCCGGAGAAAAATCCGGCTTTAAATTCGGATCAAAATATTCCGCCAGATCCATGCTCACCTTATCCTCATCCGTATAGACCACCTGGGCCTGAAACAGGCTGACTGCCTGAACCACCTCAAACAGCGCATCCGGCTCCAGCACGTCATCATGATCCAAAAGACCAATATAATCCCCCGTGGCAATGGCAGCCGCCCCGTTGGTATTCTCGGAAATACCCAGATTTTTTTCCAGCAGCACATATTTGATCCTGGAATCCGCATCGGCATATTCCTTCAAAACCGCCAGCAGCGCTTCATTGCGGGAGCCGTCCGGCGATACGCTGCCGTCCGCAATACAAAGCTCCCAGTTTTCGTAGGACTGGTTCCGGACCGATTCGATCATATCTCTCAAATAGTTCAGGGGCGTATGATAGACCGGCACCAGAATGCTGATCTTCGGATTCTCCTTCTGCCGGCAGGAACGCTGCCGCCGCAAAGCCCCCTCCGTGACCCGGTGATTCAAAAACCATTGATTGTAGGCCGTTTCCGGCTTTACCTTAAAATGGAAGGGGCCGATCCCGTCCAGCCGGGCCAGCACAAAATTCCGTACTCTTCTGGCCTTTTCCAGCAGACGGTACGCCTTTGTGGCGTGGATCGCAGCGATGTCTCCCCGCAGCCGTTCCATTTCGTTATAGTATACATCCCGCTGCACACGGGCCAGCTCCATATCGGGCCAGGTCTCACTCAAATGCAGGATCTGCAGCCGTCCCCGTATGGTGATCTTTTTCACTCTGGAAAAATCCCCCTCCAGACGGTAGGACGGATCCAGGCTCCAGAACTGGTCCCAGCCGTCCTTCTCAAATCCGTTGATGGGCGTAATATTTAAAAAGCTGTCGGATGAAATCTCCTCCACCAGGACCCGGCACATCTGGCGCTCCAGAGGATCCCACCGCATGGCGCCTATCCGGCCCAGCCCCTCCGTTGGAAATTCAATCACAAAATTCCCCTCCGCATCCAGCTTCAGGCTGCGGTAGATGGTTTTTTCTTCACAAAATGAAGCAGCATTTTCCCCGTAATAAAGCGTGCTTCTCCAGCTTCCGGAAAGCTGCCCGCCGGCGCCGATGCCTCCGTCCCGCAGATCCACCGCTCCGGGTGTGATCTGGGCGTACAATTCCCGAATCGGTACATGGCCTCCGGTCACATAATTCTGAAACGCCGTTTCCATCCGATCGTAGCTTTCGAGCTCCTGCTTCGTCAGACCCTCCTGCAGCAAATATTCCTCCGGTTCCTCCCCCGGTGCCTTTCTGCCTAAGAAATAGCGCCAAATACGGTAAATAAGGAAATGAACCGGTATGGGGAAGTCGAAGGTCCACTCGTAATCAATCAGGTACCAGTCCCGCTCCTGTTCCGAAAGCAGTATATTTTCCGTGACCAGATCCAGATCCGTTACCGGAAGAGACATAAGCCCCGCCGGAAGCTCCTCCTCTCCGAACAGCCTGCGAAATTCTTCTGTCACCGTAAAGGGACACACCGCCTTTTGCTTCAGAATAGACAGATAACGCTCCATCCACTGCAGCGCCTCCTGTTTTTTTCCCTGCTGCCAGTATTGATACAGCTTCTCCTCCAGCGTCTGACAGCCCTCCAAAAACTCCAGCTCCACGCCGTCCGTTTCCGAAAGCACCCGGTTTACACAAATGCAGGTGCCGTCAAACAGCTCCTGCAGCCTCCGATACCAGCCTCCGATGGCCGCCACATGGGGGATTCCTTCCGGATAGCAGGCGGATTTCACCACTCTTTTGGTTTTATCCTCCAGCTCCAAAATATCTGTGCGGATGGAAAAACGCCGATTCCGCTCATTCGAAAATTTTGAATAAATTACTTTCTTCATCTGCTGTTAATCCCTTTCTAATATCACCAGATAGGAGTTGGCAAACTGGGGGAAAAGCCCGCTTTCGATCAGGGAATCAAACACCTTTTCTTCATCAAAAAGTACCAGCCGCTCCCGGTCAAAATTCCAGATATTCGTATTCAGCTCCCCGGCTCCGGGAAGGTAATCATCCGAGTAGATGGTCAGCGGCAATTTATAATCCGGATAGGGATAATAAAACTGCCGTTTTCCAAAGCCCGCCTCATCAAAGAGCCGCTCCAGCTCCGGCCGGGAGAAGGTCCGCACTCCCGCAGGTCTGGGATAATTTTCCAGCCCCTCAAACAGATTTCCCGTATGATCCTCCCGGCAGCCTGCCCAATATTTCAGTCCCAGGCGGTTTTCAATTGCGATCACCACCCTGCCCTCCGGCTTCAGGTGGGGCCGGATCTGACGCAGGAACTCCACATAGGGAGAATCCGTGCCGATATAAGCCTGTCCGTATTCAAACACACCGATCAGAGTAATATAATCAAACTGCTCCGTCAGATTTTTTTCAATATCCTGATAGTTTCCCATCAGGATCCGGATATGCTCCATTTCCCGATGGCGGTATGCATTTACCAGGCTGCGCTTTTTTGACAAATCAATACAGGTCACCCATCCGGCCTTTCTGGCCAGCGCTCCGGTGATCGCTCCGCAGCCTGCGCCGATCTCTAGGACCGAATCCTTCTTTGTTATGGGCAGCCAGTCCACAATATTTTCCCGGATATGGGACAGATGATACAGGACCGCCCAATCCTTTTCCCGTTCAATGATCCCGTTGAGTTCTTCCTCCCTGCTGTTTTTCGCAATCTCCAGCAGCCGGTCCTCAATTTCCCCGTCGCTGTATAAATCCTCTCCCGGATACCATGTGTCATCCAGGCATACCTTTCCTACCCATTCCTGCATTCCGTTCCTCTTTTCTATTCATTTAACAAGCTTACTTCCGAATTCATATCGTAAAAGCCTACCGTATTTTTCATGGATACCACCGTCAGGCTGCAGGCCTCATACAAACGGTGATGCACCACGAAATCTGTTCCGTCATAACCGGTACAGCCCAGAGACAGCATATACTCTCCTCCCTGGAGATTCATCTCCTGCGTAAAGGCTATCTCCTGGATTTCTCCCGGCCCCTTTCCCTTCACATAGGTCTTTTCAAACAGGCTGTTGGTTCCGGTAATATCCGTTCCCTTCAAATCCGTGATGGTAAACGCATAAATGGGATCCTTCACCTTTTCATGAAAAAGAACCCGCATTTGAATCGTACATTTCGTCCCCTTTTCCAAGGTATTCGAGGAATTTCCCTCCGCATCCAGCACATTGAAGCCCACGATTTCCGCCCTGCGGTCCCCGTATTCATTGATATTCGGATTGATGGGGAAGGCGGGTGTCCACAGATCCTTCTGCTTCTCCTTCTGCCCTTTCTCTTCTCCGGTCTTTTCCCGGCCCGCTCCGGCTTCCTCCGGCACCTGCACCGTCTTAGCCTCCAGGCTGTCCAAATCCAGTTGGTTCACCAGCACCTTCTTATACAGATCCACCATATCCTTCGGCTCGCCTTCCGCCAGCTTCTTTCCCTGGTTCAGAAGCACCACCCGGTCACAGTATTTGCTGATACTGCTCAGATCATGGCTTACAAACAAAATCGTGCGGCCCATCCGCTTAAAATCTTCAAACTTCCGATAGCATTTCGATTGAAAGAAAACGTCTCCCACAGACAGCGCCTCATCCACGATCAGGATTTCCGGATCAATATTGATCGCCACCGCAAAAGCCAGCCGTACAAACATACCGCTGGAATAGGTCTTTACCGGCTGATAGACAAAATCCCCGATATCTGCAAATTCCAGGATATCCTGCAGCTTTGCATCGATCTCTTCCTTCGTAAAACCGATCATCGTCCCGTTCAGATAAATGTTTTCGATCCCGGTATATTCCATGTTAAAACCGGCTCCCAGCTCCAGCAATGCGGAAATACGGCCATTTACCGTAATGTTTCCTTCCGTGGGCGTCAAGACCCCGGTAATAATCTTTAGGATCGTAGACTTTCCGGAACCATTGGTCCCGATGATGCCGATGGTCTCTCCCTTTTTTACCTGGAAATTCACATCCTGCAGTGCGTAATGATCTCTGGAAAGCCGTTTTCTGGTCAACCCTAAGGATTCCAGGAACCGGTCCTTCGGCCGATTATACAGCCGGTATATTTTTGTCAAATGTTCTACACGGATTACTGTCTCAGTTTCCTGCATACTTCTTTTCACTTTCTTATTTCATATTTTTATTCAGGATACCGGCCCGCAGCCCGAACCAGCAGACCTTTGGATCCTGCAGCCGCCGTCTACAGCACATCTGCGAAATGCACCCGGAGCCTCTTAAACACCCGGGTCCCCAGCCAGAATACCACCAGAGTAAACGCCCAATAATACAGCGTAAGCACCGGCCGCTCCCAGAACCACCGGCCGGTAATCAGGGAATCCCGGTATCCCTCAACAATATAATACATGGGATTCAGTTTAAAAATATAGGTGATGATTCCGGTTAAATGAAGATCCTCAAAATTCCACATGATGGGGGTAAGCCATACGCCCACCTGCAGGAAAATGCTGATAATCTGAGATAGATCCCGAAAGAAGATCACCACTGCACTGGTCAGGTAAGTGATCCCCAACACCAGGATAAACATGCTAAACGAATAATAGAGAACCTGAATCACGCTCAGTCCCGGGAAATATCCCATTACAGCATAAAGAACCAGCACCACTCCGATGAAAAACAGGTGGACGAACAGAGCCGATACCAGCTTTACAATGGGGAGAATGCTGATTTTAAATACCACCTTTTTCACCAGATAGCTGTATTCCACCAGTGCATTGGTTCCGTTATTCAGGCCGTCCTGAAAGAAAAACCAGGGCACCATGCCCGCAATCATCCACAGCACATAGGGCACCTGCCGGGCCATTCCCGCCCGCATAGTGGAAAATACGAACCAGTAGACCAGGATCGTTACCACCGGCTGCACAAAAGCCCACACGATTCCCAGATAAGAGCCGGCATATTTCGTTTTAAAATCATTTTTTGCCAGGCGCAGAATCAGCTTTCGGTTCTGATACAGCTCCCCCGGCAATACTGCAATTTTGGATGCCATAATTTTCTGATGTAAATTCCTTTCTTTATACTCAGGTATTTTATGATAGGCCGGCCTTGTACTCTGTTACGGATGCCCGGACATTTCCCCACGGCTGGCTGCCTATGCGGACATTGTATCATCTTCCCTGCTCTGTTTCAAGTTTTGCATGTTTTCGGAAGCCGGCCAGCAGGTATTTCCCAACTCCGTGCAGCGCATAGCTTACAAAGCAGCGCAGGGATTTTCCCCAGCCGAAGCCCAGATAACGATACACCCGGAGGGTCATGGCTGCCGACTTTGCCTTGCTGCCGGATTTCCCGCTGTTTGACAGCCGGTATTTCAGCAGCGGCTCATCGATCCCTGCCGCAAATCCGTATTTTTTCAGGATCCTCAGCCAGGTGATATAATCCTCATGGCTGTCCTCATGCTCCATGGGAAACTCCAGCGCCACCCGGCGCAGCAGCAGCACAGAGGAACAGTTAATGCTGTTGTGGCGCAGCAAGTCCCGGTAGGTAATGCGTGGCTTTACTCCGATAATTTTTCCCGTCAATTTTCCTTCCGGCGTCATCAGCTCCCTGGCCGTAGAGCACAGAACGCACCGGTCCTGCTCCATTCGGGCAAGCTGCTTTTTTAATTTCCCCGGTGCCCAATAGTCATCCGAATCCAAAAAGGCCACGTAGTTTCCCCTGGCCTCCTTTACCCCTTTATTCCGGCTTTTCGCCGCCCCCAGCTTCTCCTGGTTTTTCTTCCAGAGAATCCGGGGATCGGCTGCGTACTTTACTTTCACTGCCTCCAGCCCATCGGTGGAGCAATCATCAATTACCAATATTTCCACCGAAACCTCCTGCGCCAACGCTGAATCCAGCGCCGCAGGAAGGGTTCCGGCTCCGTTATGAACGGGAATCACCACAGAAACCAGGGGCTTCTCTAATCCAGCTTTTCCCGCTTCTTTACGTCCTTTTCCTTCGTAGCCGCTGTTACCTGCCACTGCTCCACTCCTTCCGTGTTCTCCTTCTGGAACAGGATTTTCACTGTGGTTGCAATCAACTGCAGATCCAGAAAGAAGGAATAATTCTCAATATAAGTCAAATCCAGCTTCAGCTTGTCATACGGTGTGGTATTGTATTTCCCATACACCTGGGCATAGCCGGTCAGGCCGGCCTTCACCTTCAGCCGGTAAGAAAATTCCGGTATCTCTTTTTCGTATTCCGCCGCAATTTCCGGCCGTTCCGGCCTGGGTCCCACCATGGACATATCGCCCTTAAGAATGTTAAGAAGCTGCGGAAGCTCGTCAAAATGAATGTTGCGCAGCACCCGTCCCACCGGCGTCACCCGACTGTCGTGCTTCATAGCAAGCCGTGCCCCGTCCTTTTCGGAATCTACCCGCATACTGCGGAATTTATACACCAGAAAAACCCTGCCGTCCTTGGTCAGACGCTCCTGCTTATAAAACACAGGACCGCCGTCATATCCCTTCACCAGCAGCGCAATCAGAAGCATCAGAGGCGACAGCACCGCCAGCATCACAGCGGCGCAGATCACGTCAAACACACGCTTCAGCGCCTGCTGCTCCACGGTAAGACCCCGGTTGCGGAACAGCAGCAGAGGAGTATCGAACATGTGAATCTTCTCTGCGCTCATCAGCATAATATCCGATATTTTCGGAGAGCAGTAGCAGCGGATATCCTTCTCAAAGCAGTATTTCACCAGCAGATTCCGCTCATGGGAAGGCATATCCCCCAGAATCACGCCCTGATAATGGAGAATTCTTTCCTTAATATAATCCATCCCGCTGCCCAGATAGACTGCCTCGCTGATCACATACTTATCCGCCCGGGAGGAAATATTCTTCAGCAGCTTTTCCGGATTATGGCTGTCATAAACCATAATCACCTGCCTGGGCGGATAAACACGGTTATAGATCCAGCGCATAAAGACTACCCAGGCCAGCACCACGCACAGATTCACTGCCGTCAGCCACAGCATCGGCTCCAGATGGCTTAAAAATTTCCATCGTCCGATCAGTGCAAGCTGCAGATACACCACTACATTGGTACACAGCACGGAAAGGATCTGCGAAAGAATCACATCCAGGACCCGCATATATCCCACCTTCAAAGCTCCAAACAGCTTTGACATCACAAGCGTAATAAATGCGTACAGCAAAATCAGCGCCCAGTTTCCTCTTCTCCAGTAGAGAGAACCGATCACATGACGGAAATTATATTTTGTAAACCAGACATAGGAAAAATTCAGTGTCTGCAGTCCGATTACCAGCACAGAGGCCAAAAACATGATAAGTCTTTTGTATCTTTCTCTTCTCACCATAATACACAACCCCTTATCCCTTGATCCTCACCATTATAAAACACTTCCCTGTAAAACACAACCTTAAAAGAAACTTAAGAAACGGTAAAAACAGCCATTCCTGCATTGTATATCCATTTTTTTTCTGCTATAATACTACTATCAATTGAGCAAGGGAGGAGTGTAACTATGCGTATGCGCAAATGGATCCGCACCGTTGTCTTTCTGTTCTGCATGATAGCAGCACTTTCATTCACTGCATTTGCAGCGGAGGCGGCTACGTCATCCGCAAAAGATAATTCGGTAAAGATCACACGGCAAAACGGGAAATATTACCTGTGCTATACGGCCACCGGAAAAAAGGTGACTGGAAAGACCGGGGTTCAGGAGGTTCCGAAGGGATCTAAGGATTACTATTATTTCCGAAACAAAACCGGGCAGATCGCCCGTTCCAACTGGGTCAAAAAAAATAATCTGTATCACTATGCAGGTACAGACGGAAAGCTGAAGTCCGGATGGGCTACGATTTCCAAAAAGATCTATTATTTTAATCCCACCACGCTGGCAAGAACCACAGGCTGGAAAAAGATCAAAGGGAAATTCTACTATTTCACCACTAAGGGGACCCAGGTAACAAAATGGCTGCACTGGAAAAAATGGACCTATTATCTGGATCCTGCAGATAACAGTGCAAAGTCCATCGGCTGGAAAAACATCGAGGGCAAGACCTATTACTTTAATTCCAACGGCCGTCTCCAGTTCGGCATCTTTACAGTAAACGGCAAAAAATATTACAGCGACAAGAAGGGCATCAAGCGCACCGGCCTGATTACCTACAACGGAAAACGTTATTATTTCGACAAGAATAACGGCGGTGCCATGAAAACCGGATGGACAATAATCAACGGAAAGAAATACTACTTTAGCAAGGTTTCCTCCCGTTACGGCCAGGCCGTGACCGGATGGATGAGCTTAAGCGGCTCCCGCTACTACTTTAATACCAGCGGCGTGATGCAGAAGGGCTGGCTTACCATCGGCAACAAAAAGTATTATCTGAATCCTACTACCGGTAAGATGACCACCGGCAAGGTAACCATCGATGGACAGACCTATGATTTCGGCACCCGGGGATATATTATCGTAACTCCTACCGGCCCCTGGTCCATTCGGGTAAACCAGAGTACCTGTGTTGTTACCATTTACCGCGGCACCACTCCGGTGAAGGCTCTGATCTGTTCCGTAGGTACAGGCGGCGCTACTCCATGCGGAACCTTCTATCTGGGCGTAAAGCACCGCTGGCATGAGCTGTTCGGCAATGTATACGGACAGTACACCACGCAGATCACGGGAAATATCCTGTTCCATTCCGTATACTACTACACCTACGGAAATAACCGTACACTGGCCACCGCACAGTACAATCTGCTGGGTTCTCCCGCTTCCGCAGGCTGTATCCGCCTGACTGTAGCAGGCGCCAAGTATATCTATGATAATTGTCCTGCCGGTACGAAGGTTACGATCTTCTACGGCTCCAGCGCAGATGACCCGCTGGGCAAGCCTACCGCACAGCGGCTGCCGGCGAACCAGACCTGGGATCCCACGGACCCAAACCTGTAAGAAATAGCGAAAAAAGTACAAAATCGGTTTTATAAGGTACATAAGAACAGCCAAATAAAAGCAAGACAAAGGAGCTGTCACAAAATCAAAAAGCAAAAGGATCTGTATCCAGGGTGTTTGTATCACTGAGACAAACACCGGATACAGAACTTTGCAAATGAGATTTTGCGACAGCTCCTTACTGTTATCAGCTATTTTCCGTCCAAATCCTCGGCGAGGAATTGAGCGATTTCCTCCAGGGCCCGATCTTCATCAGGCCCGTCACACACCAGCTCAATCTCTCTGGAAGCATTGATCTGGGCGCTTAATACGCTGAGCACGCTCTTCATATTGAATGTTTTCTCTCCCAGCACCATCTGGATCCGGCACTGATATTCCATTGCCTTCTGACAAACCTGCCCGGCAGGCCGCAGATGAAGGCCGCTGCGGTTATAAATCGTAATCTTCTTTTTCTTCATGGGATCAGCTCCGTCTCCGTCTCCACTTCCTGCTTTTCTGAATTTACTACAATCGTTACCTCTGATGCCAGCTCGTAACCGTCCGGAAGCTGCACATCCACCGGAAGCTCATGATTTCCTTCCTCTGAGCACACCGACAGGTCAATACTCAGCCGGATATCCTCCGATGACAGCTTCTCCGTCTCCCCGTCCGCAGCATGAATGCTGACGGAAATCTTATCTGCGGGAGTAAAGACCAAATTCATGCCCGCCGGCTTGTTTAACAGCTCTACCTCGCCCAGCGGAATACTCAGGGTCGTATCTCCGGTCTTTTCTATCTTTACCTCCACCATAATATTGGGTTCCACATCGGTCATCAGCTTCAGGCCCTCCAGCTCCTCCAGCGTCTCCGTCAGATCAATTTCCTGTGAAATATTTTCTGAAGCGCCGGCCACAGAAATCGGAGTCTTTACCACAAGCTTTCCGCCCAGGTTTTTCAAAGCCTCATCCGTACCTGCCAGGCTGATGGATACCGGAATCGTCTCAATTCCCGCTACCTGGTAGCCAAATGCCGGAGTTCCCGTGGTTTCCACATAAATAGGAATATCTGTCCTGATCTTCCACAGATTTATTTTCACCTGAACCTTCCGGTCGGTCAGAAGCTTTCCATTGCTGTCCTTAAATTCCAGATTTGACAACTGGCTGGCATCCAGCTCGGAACCGTTTTTATCGATTACCCGAAGCACGGCCGTCAGCGTTGTGTTTTCCCCGACTCCAGACACATCCACCGAGGCTACCACCTGATTGATGATCCGCATGACAGACCTGGGACCGGCAATGGAAATATTTTTCCCTTCTACTACTTCCGTGGTTCCTACCGCATAGCCGTTATCAGGACTGCCGCTGGTAGATACCGACACGATAAATGGCTGCTCGATCTTATCCTCCAGCTTCACCTTCAGGGATGACGGCGATATCTCAATCTCATCCCAGGTAACAGAAGGACTGGAGCAGGTGACTGTCAAGGGAACCGTATCCATCTCATTGATGTTCTCCAGATCCGCCTCCACATAAAAATCGGAACCGTTCTTTGCCAGCCGCTCCACCACGGACCGGCGCTCCGTCACCTTCACCGTCACCGTTCCGCTTCCCTGGGCCTCCACCACCTTTCCAATATCTGCAATACTGTCCTGGTTTACGATGGTAATGGGGACATTGGAAAAAAGCACCGGCCTCACCGGATTATTCGTATTCGTTACCAGCATCCAGATCAGAAAAGCCACGGCCAGGGAAATGACCTTCAGCCAGACATTTTCCGTTACGGCCTTGATAATTTTATTTTTCATTCTTCGTCCGTCCTTTCCACAGCTTGAATTTCCTGGGAACAACCGACTTATTCTGAAAGACCGTCAGCCGCTCCTTCAGCGCATCCGCAGTAATATTCCGTTCCAGCTCCCCGTGATATGCCACGGAAATATATCCGGTCTCCTCCGACACGATAATCGTCAGCGAATCTGTTACCTCACTGATGCCTACGCCTGCCCTGTGTCTGGTGCCCAGCTCCTTGCTCAGACTCATATTGTCCGAAAGCGGAAGATAGCAGGTGG
The DNA here is from genome assembly GCA_030537145.1 of Lachnospiraceae bacterium. Taxonomy (GTDB): domain Bacteria; phylum Bacillota; class Clostridia; order Lachnospirales; family Lachnospiraceae; genus Merdiplasma. The sequence continues at coordinate 23,972 of JAUNON010000027.1, forward strand.
CTGCCGTGATGCGGTCTCCCCGCACCACCACCGCTCCGTCATGCAGCGGTGTATTATGTTCAAAAATATTAATCAAAAGCTGACTGGTCAGCAAAGCATCCACCCTGATGCCGGTCCGCTCATACTCCTCCAGTGTCACGTTCTGCTCGATCACGATCAGCGCTCCGGTCTTGACCCGCGCCATTTCGGATGTGGCCTTTACCAGCTCCGTAACCGTCTTGTCACTGAAAAGCTGTGTAACCGCCTGCACATTTTCCAGCGGAAGCAGACTGGAAATAAATTTCTTTTCCCCAAGCTGTTCCAAAACCCGGCGCAGCTCCGGTTGAAATACCACCACCACCGTAATAATCACCACCGTGATTCCCCGGTTGATGATATAGATTAGTGTGTCCATCTTCAAAAGATACACAATCGATGCACAAAAGACAATCGTAAGAATCCCCTTCAGAAGCGTCCAGGCCCTTGTATTTTTGATCCAAAGCAAGATTTTATAAACCAGAAACGCCAGAATGATAATCTCCAGCACATCCGTCACAGTAATGGAAATAGAAGGGAGTTTAAACCACTTCAAATGATCGGAAACCCAGGGTAAAATTCTGCTCATTCTCTTTCCTCTCCTTTTCTGCTCATTCTGCCCTTCCCGAAAGCTCCTGCCTGACCCGGCAGCGCTTCTCCCGCCGGCCATTCCTCATCCGTCCACACTTCCATATCCGGCAGATTTTCTCCGTTCAGCCGCTCTTTTCGGTCCGGCGCTTCCTCTTCGTCCGGCCGTGGGGCGTCCTCCTCATACTTTAACTTGGGAACCGCCTTCACATAATAGTAATAATCGTCATCCTCAAACTGCAGCCGCTGCACCCTCCGATAATCCGGATAAAACCGGAAAAAACAGACGGCAAGGCTGGACAGGATTCCTAAAAACAAATCTGCAGCCGCATCAAACAGAGAAGCTTCTCCGCCTGTCAGCAGCCGGTTCATTCCCAGCAGCAGTCCGTATACTAATACACCGGACAGGATCCCGATCTGCCAGCTATAGGAAACGGGAATCCTGCGTATCAGATATACCACAAAGAAAACCGCCAAAAGCACCACAATCATAACCAGCATTTCCTGATTTAGGAGCAGGGTGTGAAACCGCTCCAAAAGCCGCTCCAGCATTTCCGCCCCCCATTCCTGGGAAACCTGTCCCTTCTGCCCCAGATCTGATGCCAGATAATAGGCCGCAGTTCCCATCAAAATCCCTGCGGCAGCTCCCGGCCCCATCAGAAGGCCGCACACCACCGGTACTGCAAAAGGAAGTTTGACCCCCAACATCACCGCCGCTGCGGCCACCGCATATCCCTTGCCGGGCAGAAAACTAAAATACAGCAGCAGCCAGATCAAAATGACCACTGCCCCGGCCAGTGCGGCTTCCGGGGACACTCCCCAGAACTGCCGCTCCAGAAAAACCGCTCCCAGCACGATCAGGACATTCGATGACAAAAAAGAACAAAACGCAGCCGCAATCAGTATCAGCAGCCCGCTCATCGGTACTGCATATCCGAAAGCAGCATTGACCGCAGTAAACGTCAGAAACGCAGCGGCAAATTTTATGGCAGCTCTGCAGTATGCATCATACGATGAATAAAAACGAAGCGCAGCTTCTCTTCCCTTCCATAATGCTTTCATGCCAACTTCCTCTTTCCGGTTTCAAATCTATCTCAATGAAGCTTCGCCCTTCTCCTGTCCCTCTTCCTCCAGCAGGCGAAGAAGCGTCTGATATTCCTCCTCCAGCCGCAGCTCCCTGTAATATGCGGCAGATACGCATAAAAACGTAAAGATCAGCGTTACCAGAAGCACGGTCCCATAAGCGGCCAGCGCTCCCGTCATCAACAGCCGAAGCTGCCCTTCCGCCGCCACATTCAGCACAAAGCCCGCATGACAGGTTATCCAGATCCCCAAAACCGCAAGAAAAACAGCCGTGATTCGAAGGCCGTTCTTCAGCATCGGGATACCGATGTAATCGCTCCGGTAGCTTTCCTCTATCCGGCGCAGTTCCCTTCCGTTTTCTTTCTCTAATATTGCCAGCCTCGTCATCAGCCGGATTCTTTCCTGGTCTGGCATCCCTCTCCGTCCTTCCCTCAGCATTGCCTCTGCCTTGCCTGCAGGCAATTTGCCTCTGCCAAAGTCTGCATGGCTCATTTCCTTTGCGTACATTATATCATATTCAGGTTCTGATTCATACCGTTTATTTTCCTTTTCCGGTGCAGAGCGTAAGAAAATATATTTGGCGGATTCCGTTTTTATGAAGGATTTTACAGATCTCGTCTATGGTTGCTCCGGTGGTGTAGATATCGTCTAACAGAAGCACCGGCTCCGAAAGACAGGCAGCTTCCCGCAATGCGAACGCATTTTTCAGGTTTTCCTTCCGCTGCCTCATATCCAGGTCCTTCTGCGGCAGGGTATAGCGGATTCGCATAAGGCTTTTGGTATCCGCCGGTATGCCGGTAAGATGCGCCAGCTTTAATGCAAGCAGCCTGCTCTGATCGAAGCCCCGCTCTCTGCGCTTTCTGGCATTCATAGGCACAGGCAGGATGACTGCCGGTCTCCAGCGCTCCAGATATTTTTCCCCTGCTTTTGCCATCTCCTCCGCATAAAAATCCAGATACTCTCTGTGGTTTTGAAATTTCATCCGGCTTACCGATCTGCGAAAGGACTTCTCATAGAGAAATATGCTGCGGCCGCACACAAAACCATGCCCTGTCTTTCCGCAGTCCCGGCATAACTCCTGCTCCTGGCGCTCCAAAGGCTTTCCGCATTTTTTGCAGAGCGGCTCCCTGATATAGGGAAGCTTCCTTCGGCAGTCCGGGCAGACCCGCTCTTGCTTCCCTGTCAATATCTGCTCACAAATGGGACACCGCCTGGGATACAGCAGATCCAGCAGCGCATTCCCGCAGCGAGCCGCACCCTTTAACAGCCGTTTTCTTCCTTCTGATAGAAATTGTTTTCTGATTTCCTTCAATTTTCATGCCCTGCGCCCTCGTCCGCTGAGCGTTGAGCGTTGAGTCATTCAAATACAAAATTACCCGCAAGCCTTCCCATCTCCTGCAGCCGCAGCGCCAGACTGCTGTAACGCTTCTGCTCCGTCGTATTATCGATCATCTGATAGAATACCTCCGGATCTCCCACCAGCGTCACACAGCTTTTGGCTCTTGTCACTGCCGTATACAGCAGATTCCGGTTCATCAGCATTTTGGGGCCGCCAAGCAGCGGGATCACCACTGCCGGATACTCGCTTCCCTGGGATTTGTGTATGGTAACCGCGTATGCCAGCTCCAGTTCCTCCAGATTTGCAAAGGGATATTCCACGAAACGGTGCTCATCGAACTCCACCGTCAGTCTCTCCGTATACGGGTTGATTTCCCGAATCAGGCCCATATCACCGTTGTATACGCCGGTTCCCCGCTCCACCGGCATCCCGTAGCGGCCTCTTATCTCCCACTCGATCTGATAATTATTCTTGATCTGCATCACCTTGTCTCCCTCCCGGAACAAGGTTTCCCCGCGGGTATGCTCCTTCTTCTTTTCCGAAGGCGGGTTCAGATACTGCTGCAGGATCTTATTCAGCCGCTCCACGCCCAGCAATCCCTTCCTCATAGGCGTCAAAACCTGTATTTCACTTTGGTCTGCATGAACGTATTTCGGCATCTTCTGCGCCACCAGTTGAATCGCAATGCTGATAATCACATTGGCATCCCAGCGCTTCAGAAAAAAGAAATCCCGGCTCTTATTGTCCAGCTCCATATGCTCGCCCCGATTGATCCTATGGGCATTTACCACAATATCGCTTTCTGTGGCCTGCCGGAAAATCCGGGTCAGCCGCACCACCCGGCACTGACCGGAATCAATAATATCCTTCAGCACGCATCCCGGCCCTACGGAGGGAAGCTGGTTCACATCCCCCACCATCACCAGACGGGTGCCCACCGTTACCGCCGAAAGCAGGGCGTGCAGCAAATGAATATCCACCATGGACATCTCATCCACAATAATTACATCCGCCTCCAGCGGATTTTCCTCATTCCGTCCAAAAGCGCTTTTGCTGTCCGGGCCTCCGGCCACCTCCAGCAGCCGGTGAATCGTCCGGGCCTCCCAGCCAGTAGCCTCTGTCATCCGCTTTGCCGCCCGTCCCGTGGGCGCAGCCAGAGCAATCTCAAGCCCTTCCTCCTCAAAATAAGAGATCATGATATTGATCGTGGTGGTTTTTCCGGTACCGGGACCGCCCGTAATTACCATCAGCCCGCAGCGCACCGCTTCCAGTACCGCTTCTCTCTGCTTCTCATCCAGCACGGTTTCCTGCCTTTGCTCGATCCGGCGGATTTTTTCCAGGACCCGGGCCTCATCCACTTCTCCGGTAATATTCAGATCATGGAGCATTTTAGCCGCATTTAATTCCAGATAATAATAGGAAGCGGCGTATACCCGTACCTCATTTTCCTCTTCCTTTATCACAATTTTCCGGTCAATCGCCAGATCGGACAGCCTGTCCTCCAGGCCCTCCGGCGCAATTCCCAGAAGCTCCATGGTCCTCTGAGCCAGCTCCTCCCTGGGCAGATAAATATGTCCCTCCTGGGCGGACTGCTGCAATACATAAAAAATCCCGCTCTTGATCCGGAAATCCGAATCGGTATGGATGCCTGCCCGGCGGGCGATCTCATCGGCAATCCGAAAGCCTACGCCGCTGATATCATCCGCCATCTGATACGGATTTTCCCGGATGACCCGATAAATTTCCGTACCGTATTTCTGATAAATCTTCACCGACAGCGCCGTAGAAATGCCATATTGCTGCAGAAAAATCATGGCCTCCCGCATATCCTTTTTTTCTTCCACCTGCGCTGCGATCTCCCGGGCCTTCCGCTCACTGATCCCCTTGATTTCTGCCAGCCGTTCCGGCTCCTGTTCGATCACCCGGAAGGTATCCTCCTTAAACCGGCGCACGATACGGGCGGCCAGCGCACTTCCCACGCCCTTAATCGCTCCGGAGCCAAGATAACGCTCCATGGCCATCACATCCTCGGGCGCCTTCACCTGGCAGTCCTCAATCTGAAACTGCTCCCCATAGGTTGCATGTTCTGTATAATGCCCTCTTAGCTCCAGCAATTCCCCCTCGCTGACAAAGGGCAGCATCCCTACACAGGTAATCTCCTCTTCCCCTGCGTACAGCATCATTACCGTATAACCATTGTCACTGTTTCTGTATACGATATGCTCCACATAACCTTCCAGTATTTCTGTTTCCATTCCGAAGCAGCTCCGTTCCTTTTGTTACTCTTCCGGCTTATAGCCTTCGGAAATTAATTCCGCATATTTTCCTGTACCGATGGCCACACAGACCATAGGGTCCTCGGCTGTCATGGTGTTCACGCCGGTCTTTGCTTCAATCAGCTCCTCCAGACCTCCCAGAAGAGCTCCTCCGCCTACCAGCACGATCCCTCTGTCCACCACATCAGCCGCCAGCTCCGGCGGTGTCCGCTCCAGCACACTGTGAACCGCATCCACGATCTGATTTACACAATCCTTCAGCGCCTCCCTGGTATCCTCGGAGGAAATCTTCACCGTCTTAGGCAGGCCGGTAATCAGATCCCGCCCATTGATCTCCATGATTTTCTGCTCCGGCCGTTCAAAGGCGGTACCAATGGTAATCTTAATTTCCTCCGCCGCCTGCTCACTGATCATCAATCCGAAATTCGCTTTTACATATTTCACGATCGCCTCATCAAAATCATCTCCCCCGATTTTGACGGAGTGGCTTACCACAATGCCGTTGATGGAAATCACCGCCACATTGCAGGTACCGCCGCCGATATCCACGATCATATTCCCGCTGGGCCTGGAAACATCAATTCCCGCACCGATAGCTGCCGCAATTGGCTCCTCCACCATATGTACCTCTCTGGCTCCCGCCTGGTAGGTGGCATCCTCCACCGCCTTGCGCTCCACCTCTGTCACACTGGTGGGAACGCAGATACTGACCCTGGGCTTTCGGAAGGACAGCCGCCCTACCGCCTTTTGAATAAAGTAGCGCAGCATCTGCTCCGTTACCATATAATCTGAAATAATCCCATTCTTCATAGGCCTTACGGCCACAATATTTCCCGGTGTACGTCCCAACATCAGCCGGGCCTCCTCGCCAATCGCTTTTATTTTATTATTATCCCGGTCAAAGGCCACCACAGAGGGCTCCTTTAAAACAACACCCTTTCCCCTGACATACACCAGGATACTGGATGTCCCTAAATCAATTCCAATATCTGTACCTGCCATTTTATCCCCCTTTTCTTTCCGGAATGCCATGGGCATCCCTTTTCATTCCTATGTAAACTCCCTCTCAAAATCAAAACGAATAAAATAATTATACGCAAAATGAAAGAGACTGTAAAGCAAAAGCTGAGGCTGCCGCAAAATACAATCCGTGAAGTTCGAAAACCTCCGCCGTTTGATTTTGCAACAGCCTCTTATAGGTGAAACCATACTGCTATTTCTTCTTTTCCGGTTTGCGCCGCAGCGCCAGAATCAAAATCAGGGATACAGCCACCAGCACCACGGATAAAAGCTGGGATACCGGCAGCTTCACCACCGGAAGAAGGAGCTGGTCTGTCCGCAGGCCCTCAATCCAGCTTCGTCCCAGGCCATAAAACAGCAGATACAGAAGAAAAATCTCCCCGTGGAATTTTTTTATTCCCTTGCAGGTAACAGTCAGCAGCAGAGCCAGCACCCCCAGATTCCATAGGGACTCATACAGGAATGTGGGATGAACCTGAATGTAGGAAATACCGTCCAGGACCGTGACATGCGCCTGCATCTGTGCCGTCACCTCCGAACTGCGCACCGCATCCAGCGGCAGCCGCATGGCCAGCAGTCCGTCCGTATACTCGCCGAAGGCCTCCCGGTTAAAGAAATTGCCCCAGCGGCCGATCGCCTGCCCCAGCACCAGTCCGATGCAGGCCGTATCCATCAGCAGCGCATAATTCAGCTTCTTTGCTTTCCCGTATAGGATGCAGGTAAGAACCCCGCCGATCACTCCGCCGTAAATAGCCAGCCCGCCTCCCCTGAAATTCAGGATCTCCAATGGATGCCGGCTGTAATAATCCCAGGAAAAAATCACATAGTAAAGCCTTGCACAAAGCAAAGACACCACAATGGCAATCATAGCCAGATCAAAATACTGATCCGGATTCTGCCCTGTCCTTTTCGCCGCCCACATGGCAATGTAAATGCCCGCCACCATGGCGGCCGCAATCACGATCCCATAGTAAGCAATTTCAAAACCGAAAACGGAAATCGTCTTTCCCACATGAGAAAATGTAATTCCCAGATTCGGAAACGCAATGGAATAAGTCATGGTCGTTCCTTCTTCAAATACTATAAATTGTACCGCTCCATGGGGCTACACGTTAAACCGAAACAGGATTACGTCTCCGTCCTGCACCACATAATCCTTGCCCTCCAGACCCACCAGGCCTTTTTCACGGGCAGCCGCAAGGGAACCGCACTCCAGCAGGTTCTTGTAATTGACTACCTCGGCCCGGATGAAGCCCCGTTCAAAATCGGAATGGATCTTTCCAGCCGCCTGAGGAGCCTTCGTGCCCTTCTTAATGGTCCACGCTCTGGTCTCCGTCTCGCCGGCAGTCAGAAAGCTCATCAGCCCCAGCAGATCATAGCTGGCGCGGATCAGCTTTTCCAGGCCGGATTCCTTCAGCCCCAAATCCTCCAGAAACATGGCCTTTTCGTCCTCCTCCAGCTCTGAGATCTCCTCCTCAATCTGGGCGCAGATCACGAAAACGCCGCTGCCGGTCTCTCTGGCATAATCCCGGACCTCCTGTACAAAATGATTGCCGGCGCCGTCGTCCGCCAGATCATCCTCGCTTACATTCGCCGCAAAGATCACCGGCTTTCCGGTCAGCAGATTGTAGGAAGCAAGCCATGCCTGCTCCTCCTCATCCTCCGTAGAAAAGGTAATTGCCAGCTTTCCATCCTCCAGATGGGCCTTCAGGCGGTTCAGAAGCTCCAGCTCCTTGGCCTGCGTCTTATCATTTTTAGCGGCCCGTCCCACCTTCGCAATTCTTCTTTCCAGTATTTCCAGATCAGAGAAAATCAATTCCAGATTGATGGTCTCAATATCCCGGACCGGATCCACGCTTCCGTCCACATGAATCACATTGCTGTCCTCAAAGCAGCGGACCACATGAACAATGGCATCCACTTCACGGATATTGGCCAGAAACTGGTTGCCCAGGCCCTCTCCCTTGGAGGCTCCCTTTACCAGGCCTGCGATATCCACAAATTCGATGACCGCCGGAGTCACCTTTGCAGAATGATACAGGTCCGCCAGAAGCTTCAGGCGCTCATCCGGCACAGCCACCACGCCCACATTCGGGTCAATGGTACAAAACGGATAATTGGCCGACTCCGCACCAGCCTTTGTCAAAGAATTAAACAATGTACTTTTGCCCACATTGGGCAGACCCACGATTCCTAATTTCATAATTCTCTTCTCTCCTTTATTCCCGCAAGCATTGAACCGGAAACGGGCGCTTGCGCACGTATTTGACCGTCCTGTGTGCGATTGGCACACATTCCCCCCCCCCGCCGCAGCGGAGCGTAAATGCTGCTGGGTCTTTGTTTTCAGGGATTCCCGCAGCTAATCATATCATTTCGATTCCCCTTTTTCAACCGTTATTTCATGCGGCCAGCCTGTGCGGCCGATCCCGGACCTGACGGCCGGCTGTCAGCAGGATCTAATCCCGCGACTCCACCACCAGCAGCCTTCCGCTGCGGAAACGGATCTCACCCGTTTCTTCCGCAATTTCGTTGCTGATCCCCCGGGTGCCGACCGTCCCAAGCGTAAAATCATCCAGCCTGTATTTCATTCCCCGCAGGGTAAGCCCTGTCACGTCTCCCCCATAGGCAAAGAGAGATACAAACCTGCCCCACTGTTCCTTCCGGCTTACCGTAAAATCCCGGTCCTTCAGATAGATCCGGTTATTGGGATCCATCAGATACCCCTCCGCTCCTGCTTCCAATAGCAGCGCCAGAAGCTGTATATTTCCCAGGACATGATCCAGGCGGCTTCCCGTGCCGCCCAGAATATCCATCCTCTTGCAGCCCAGCTCCAACGCCAGCTTTGCGGCGATCTCCGAATCCGTCCAGTCCTTCTCCGGACGGAATTTTCGGATCTCCACGCCCGGCATCCTGCGGTACGGCTCCAGACAGGAGGAATCCGCCGAATCAAAATCCCCCACAATATGGGTGGGTACGATTCCGTTCCTCTGTAAAAAGAGCAGCCCTTTATCCGCTGCAATCCAGTAATCGTACTGATTCTTTTCAAAATAACGGAGAGCAAAATCCTCCCGGATATTGCCCCCACATAAAATTACCGCCTTTTTCATTTTCTCCATCACTTTTCATACTCCGCCATAATTGCCAGATATTTTTTCACATTTCCGGCAATGTCCTGCCCAAATACTGCGGATCCGGCCACGCAGACATTCGCGCCGGCATCCAGCACGGTGCGTATGGTTTTGTCATTGATGCCTCCGTCCACTTCGATATCGATATCCAGTCCTCTGCGGACGATCTCCTCCCGCAGCTTCGCTATTTTCTCTGTCATCTCCGGTATGTACTTCTGCCCTCCAAAGCCCGGATTCACCGTCATAATCAGGACCATATCGATTTTGTTCCAGACATAATCCAGTACACTTAAGGGTGTGGCCGGACAGAGAGCCACTCCTGCCCTTCTGCCGCTGCTGCGGATCGCTTCCAGCGTCCGGTCCAGATGACGGCAGGCCTCCGCATGGACCGTAATAATATCCGCACCGCATTTTACAAAATCATCCACATAGCGTTCCGGATTCTGCACCATCAGGTGCACATCAAAGGTCCGCTCCGTCACACTGCGGATACTGGATATCACCGGCATCCCGAAGGAAATGCTGGGAACAAAGCTGCCATCCATCACATCAATGTGAATATACTGGGCGCCTGCCCGGTCTGCAGCCGCAATATTCTCTCCCAGCGTTTTGAAATCTGCTGCTAATATAGAAGGTGACAAAACATACATTTTCCCTGCTTCCTTTCTGATCTAATATTTCCGCTGCTCCTTCAGCTCCCTGGCCAGCATTACATAATTCTCATACCGCAGGCGGCTGATCTTTCCCGCCGTAAGAGCGGCTTTCACTCCGCAGTCCGGCTCGCTGATATGCATACATCCCTGGAATCTGCAGTACTCCTCATAGGGCGCAAATTCCGGATAATAATCCTTCAGCCGTTCCCATTCCAGATTTTGAAAGTACAGAGAGCTAAAACCCGGTGTGTCCAGAAAGTACGTATCCTTTTCCAGCCAGATCAGCTCCGTATGCCGGGTGGTATGCTTGCCCCGGTCAATCTTTTTACTGACTTCCCCAACTTCCATCTCTGCTTCCGGCTGAAGGAAATTGGTCAGAGACGATTTCCCCACACCGGAGGGACCTGCCACCACTGTGGTTTTCCCCCGCAGCTCCTTCCGGATCTGTTCCAGTCCCTCCCGCATTTGAACACTGACCGCCATCACCGGACAGCCGCAGTCTTTATAATACCCGGTCAGCTCTTCCAGCTCCGTCCGGCCTACCAGATCTGCCTTGTTAAAACAGATCTTTACCGGGATCTCCTGCTGGCCCATGCAGACCAGAAACCGGTCCAGCAGATTCAGATTCGGCTTCGGGCTGGCTGCGGCAAACACCACCAG
>JAUNON010000003.1 GCA_030537145.1 Lachnospiraceae bacterium
CCTTCTCCCCTCAAGAATGAGGGGCAGGGGAGTTGAGATGCCGAAGGCATTTTTTTTAAACGAGTACGTGAGGGTGTCCGCTTTCCCGCCTGATTTCGGGAACAGGAATATTCGGATTACATATGATAGAAAAAAGGAGATTTTTATGGAATTTGAGACAATCCCGGCCAGGGATCTGAACCGCTATGTGCGGGACAGACATTCGGTTATCATAGATCTGCGTTCTCCGGAGGAATATCAGGAGGCGCATATCATGGGCGCTGTAAATATTCCTTTTGAGGAGCTGGAAAAAGGGCTTCCTTATTCCAGAGCGCAGGAGCTTGTGCTGTATTGTGAGCGGGGATCCACCAGCATGGCGGCGGCCCGGGAATTGGCGGAAAAAAATTACCGGGTGAAAAGTGTGGTAGGCGGTATCCACGCTTATCGGGGACCGTATCTGGTGGAAGGAAAGCGGCAGCCGGGCAGGGAATACTTCTGAGACGGCGTGTCAATAAATGGCATTCCGCCGGAAATGAAGGCTTCAGCTTGACAGGCACTTTCGAAGGCATTAATATATTCTAATAGGAGGCTGCCGCACAAATTATATTTTTGCGGCAGCTTCAGACAGAGCTGCTTTTGAAAAATTTCCAAGATTACGGAAGCAGAAGAAAGAGAGGAAACAGAATGAAAATTTTAGTTGCTTCTGATATACATGGTTCCGCTTATTACTGCCGGAAGCTGCTGGAAGCTTATGAAACAGAGCAGGCGGAGAGGCTGCTGCTGCTGGGAGATATCCTATACCACGGCCCCAGAAATGATCTGCCTCTGGAATATGCTCCCAAGGAAGTGATTGCCATGCTTAACTCGCATAAGGATGAGATTTATGCGGTGCGGGGAAATTGCGAGGCAGAGGTGGATCAGATGGTGCTTCTGTTTCCGGTACTGGCAGATTACTGCCTGCTTCCCCTGAAGAAAAAAATGATCTATGCCACTCACGGGCATATCTATAATGAACAGAATCTGCCTCCGATGAAGGAAGGCGATATTCTTTTGCATGGCCATACCCATATATGGAAGGCAGAGCCGCGGGAGGGCTTTCTTTTGCTGAATCCCGGCTCGGTTTCTATCCCCAAGGGGGGAAATGTCCCTACTTATGCAGTTTTGGAAAATGGCTGGTTCCGGATAAAAGATTTTGACGGAAAGATTGTAAAGGAGCTGCTGCTGGAGGGGGAGGCATGAAGCTGGTTGAGCTGATCGCACCCTGTCATTTCGGCCTGGAAACCGTCCTGAAAAAGGAAATACTGGATCTGGGCTATGAAATCAGTCAGGTGGAGGATGGAAAGGTAACCTTTCTGGGGGATATGGAAGCAATCTGCTGCGGGAATATTTTTCTTCGGACGGCAGAGCGGATCTTGCTGAAGGTGGGGAAGATCCATGCAGAATCCTTTGATGAATTGTTTGAAAAAACCAGGGCGCTGCCCTGGGAAAATTATATTCCCAGAGATGGGAAGTTTTGGGTGGCCAAAGCCACTTCGATTAAGAGCAAGCTGTTCAGCCCTTCCGATATCCAGTCAATTATGAAGAAGGCCATGGTGGAACGGCTGAAGTCTTATTACGGAATCTCCTGGTTTGAGGAAACCGGTGCTTCCTATCCGGTGAGAGTTTTTTTAATGAAGGATGAAGTGACGATCGGAATTGATACCTCCGGAATATCTCTTCACAAGCGGGGCTACCGGCTGCTGACCGCAAAAGCGCCGATTACGGAGACCCTGGCGGCGGCATTGATCCTGCTGACTCCCTGGAAGAAAGAACGGATTTTGGTGGATCCTTTCTGCGGCAGCGGTACTTTTCCGATTGAGGCGGCCATGATGGCGGCAAATATAGCTCCGGGTATGAACCGGTCCTTTCTGGCAGAGAGCTGGACGAACCTGATTCCAAGGAAGTGCTGGTACGATGCCGTGGATGAGGCCAATGATCTGGTGGAGGATCAGATCGAGACGGATATCCAGGGATATGATATAGACGGAGAGATCGTAAAGGCTGCCCGGGAGAATGCCCGGAAGGCCGGAGTAGATCATTTGATCCATTTTCAGCGCCGCCCGGTCTCCGAACTGAATCATCCGAAGAAGTATGGTTTTGTGATTACCAATCCGCCCTATGGAGAGCGGATCGAAGAAAAAAGTGCGCTTCCGGCCCTGTATCAGGAAATCGGGGAGGCGTTTGGGAGGCTGGATTGCTGGTCGGAATATGTGATTACCTCCTATGACCAGGCGGAGCGCTATATCGGCAGAAAGGCGGATAAGAACCGGAAGATTTACAACGGAATGCTGAAAACCTATTATTATCAGTTTCTGGGCCCAAAGCCGCCCGGAAGAAAGGGACAGTAAGTTTTCAAAATGAAGGGTACATACAGAGGAAGGGTGGTGCGTCTGGCAGCAGGGCTTCTGATGATTCTGCTGCTGGCCGGAGAGGCCTGGGCGGGAGTGCCTGCGGCTTCCAAGGAGGAGCAGCCAAACCCATTCGGAATGCTGGAGGCATTGGAGGAGCAGATGGCTGCTGAGGGTGAGCCCACAGTACAGATCATAGACGGAGCTGCTATAATGGGGCTGGATGAAGTGCTTCCGGCGGCATATGATGCAAGAGATGAAGGAAAACGGCCCGTCGTTAAGAGCCAGGGCGGTCTGGGAACCTGCTGGGCGATCACGGCCACCTCCGCACTGGAGGCGGCGCTTTTGCCCGGAGAGCATATGGTATTCTCCGCAGATCATATGAGCCTGAGGAACGGATTTCATATTACGCAGAATGAGGGCGGAGATTATAATATGGTGATGGCCTATCTAAGCGGATGGTACGGTCCGGTAATGGAAGCGGAAGATCCTTACGGGGACGGAGTCTCCCCGGAGGGACTGGAGGCCCGGGTGCATGTGCAGGAAATGCAGCTTTTGGAGGGGATGGACCGGGAACAGATCAAAAATATGATCTACCGGTACGGTCCGGTACAGACTTCTTTATACATGGACCGCAGAACCACTTCGGCCGCTTTGCCCTATTACAATGAAGAGAAGTCTGCTTACAATTATACAAAGGAAGAGTCCTGTACCCATGATGTGCTGATCCTTGGCTGGGATGATGCTTTTGAAAAAGAGAATTTTGCATCGCAGCCCCGGGAGGACGGGGCCTGGATCTGTCAGAATACCTGGGGAGAGAAATTTGGGGAGGACGGCATTTTTTATGTGTCCTATGAGGATGCCAACATTGCCCGGGGAGGCGTAGCTTATACGAAGGTGGTGCCTGCGGATTATTACGACAGAATTTATCAGACGGACGTGTGCGGCTGGCAGGGACAGCAGGGTTATGAGCAGGAAAGCTGTTTTTTTGCCAATGTGTACACGGCCCAGGAGGACGAAAATCTGGAGGCGGTGGGATTTTACACTACGGATAAGCATTCCTCCTATGAGATATTTATTGTAGAGCAGTTTGCGGATACCGGTTCCTTTGCAAAGCGCCGGCTGCTGACTGGCGGCTTTATTGAAAACAGCGGGTATTATACCGTGCCGCTGACTTTGCCGGTGGAATTGGAGGCCGGACAGCGGTTTGCGGTGGTGGTGAAAATCACCACTGAAAATGCGGGGAAACCGGTGGCGGTGGAGCTGCATAAGGATGATTATACGGACACGGTGACGCTGGAAGGCAAAGAAGGCTATCTGAGCCTTTACGGGGATGCCTGGGAATATACGGAGGAAAAATTCGGGACAAATGTTTGCCTGAAGGCTTATACACGGAAGCGGGGCTGAAGGTACGGCAAAGCGTGAGCCTTTGCATCCGAGGGGAAAAGAATAACAGGAGAGAAAAAATGCAGAGGAGAATCATATTTGCTACGGGAAATGAAGGAAAAATGAAGGAGATCCGGATGATATTAGCGGATATGGGGCTGCCCATTTTATCGATGAAGGAGGCAGGGGTGGAAGCCCGGATCGAGGAGAATGGGACTTCTTTTGAGGAAAATGCTATCATAAAGGCAAAAGCCGTGATGGAGCTGACCGGAGCGGTCGCGATGGCGGACGATTCCGGATTGGAGATAGACTATTTAAACGGAGAGCCGGGGATTTATTCGGCCCGTTATATGGGAGAGGATACTCCCTATGAAATCAAAAATGCGAAATTACTGCAGCGTTTGGAGGGGGTGCCGGACGAAAAACGCACGGCCCGTTTTGTATGTGCGATTGCCTGCGCTTTTCCGGACGGACGGGTGCTGACTTGCCGGGAAACTGTGGAGGGCAGGATCGGATATGAAAGCCGGGGAAACAATGGATTTGGATATGATCCCGTTTTTTATTTGCCGGAGTACGGCTGCACATCTGCGGAGCTTACGCCGGAACAGAAAAATGAGATCAGCCACAGGGGAAAGGCTCTGAGAAAAATGAGAAAAATGCTGGAGGAGACGAAAGAAAGATGAAAGTATTGATTATGAGTGATTCTCACAATCATGATACCAATGTGAGAGAGGCGATTGAAAAGGAAGCTCCTCTGGATGGGCTGATACATCTGGGAGATTCTCAGGGCAGTGAAGAATATATCCGCCAACTGGCCGGATGTCCCGTCTACATGGTGGCCGGAAATTGTGATTATTTTTCCAGCCTTCCTGCGGTGCAGTATATTCAACTGGGAAAATATAAAATCATGCTGACCCATGGGCATCATCATTACGTATCGGTGGGACCAAAGGATCTGCTGGAGGAGGCAAAGGCAAACGGCTGTAATATTGTAATGTATGGCCATACGCACCGCCCGCTGATGGACGGATCAGACGGGGAGGTACTGGTGCTGAATCCCGGAAGTATTTCTTTTCCAAGGCAGGAAGGGAAAAAGCCCAGCTATATGGTGATGGAGACAGACGAGCGGAGTGAGGCGCATTTCAGACTCAATTATCTGTAGAAAAAATAAAAAAAGTGTTGACAATTTGGATGACCTATAATATAATCTATCTTGCGTCTGAGAGAGATGAAAAACACCGAGGTCAACGGGGTGTGGCTCAGCTTGGCTAGAGCGCCTGGTTTGGGACCAGGAGGTCGCAGGTTCGAATCCTGTCACCCCGATTTCGCAAAACTTTATATGCGGGTGTAGTTCAATGGTAGAACACTAGCCTTCCAAGCTAGATACGTGGGTTCGATTCCCATCACCCGCTTTTTGAGTCTGTAGCTCAGTTGGATAGAGCAACGGCCTTCTAAGCCGTGGGTCGGGGGTTCGAATCCCTTCAGGCTCGTTATCTTTCCGAATGTGGGGAAGAGAAAAAGATAGGTTTAAAACCATTATGGTGGGTATAGCGTAGCTGGTCCAACGCGCCAGATTGTGGCTCTGGAGAGCAAGGGTTCGAATCCCTTTATCCACCCTAGATTAATGGGCTATCGCCAAGCGGTAAGGCACAGGACTTTGACTCCTGCAGTCGCCGGTTCGAATCCGGCTAGCCCAGCTTGGCGATTTGCCGTATATGGGGTATTAGCTCAGTCGGTAGAGCACTTGACTTTTAATCAAGTTGTCCGGGGTTCGAATCCCCGATGCCTCATAGGGAGGCTGTCGTAAAATCAAATGCGGAGGCGTCTGTGTCCGGGTACATGTTTCAGTGGTACAAGCATCGGATACAGGGCTTTGCAGATAAAATTTTGCGGCAGTCTATTTTTGGTTTTGGCAGGAAGGATCCTGCTGCTTTAAAACACGAAGGTGAGAAGCTTCCCTGGGAGCGAATAGTATGCAAAATCAGGGGACAGGCGGATATGACGGAATTGGCAGACGTGCAGGATTTAGGTTCCTGTGTCGCAAGGCGTATGGGTTCGAGTCCCACTATCCGCATCAGAAGGCGCTGATGCTGCTGCAGAGGAGGGCTGGTGCAAAATCAATTTGTGAAGTGTTGCATTTGATTTTTCACCGGCCGTTTTTGTGCAATAAAAAAATGGAGCATACGGGACTTGAACCCGTGACCTCCACACTGCCAGTGTGGCGCGCTCCCAACTGCGCTAATGCCCCTCTTGGATGTTTGGTGTTCCGGCTTACGCCAACGTGGCTATTATAGCATAGAATTTCTTGTGAGGGAAGAACTATTTTAGAATTTATTGTATATTTTTTTCGATTATATTATAATGAAGCGGAAATGATGGAAGGAGTGTGGGGAAGAGGATGAGAAGGAGCAGAAAAAAGCGGATGCCGGGCGGATTTTTGTGGATTGCTTTATGGATGCTGATGCTTTGCCTGCCTGTGACGGCAGAGGCGGCAGGGACCGCCGCAAGTGTGGAAGAGAAGGCGGAGAACCTGACGGAAAAGGAAAGCCGTGGATGGCATAATACCAGGAACGGCAGATATTATTACATACTTTCCAATGGAAAGCGGGCGGTTGGCTGGAGAACGATTAAGAAGAAGGTTTATTATTTTGATTCCCAGGGATACCGGACGACGAGCTGGAAAAAGATCTCAGGAAAATTCTATTATTTTAATAAATCGGGTGTACGGCAGACCGAATGGGTCTCTTATGGAAAGTACCGATACTATTGTGATCCGGAGGATAATGGAGCGCGTGTGACCGGGTGGAGGAAGATCGGGAAATACACGTATTATTTTAATGGCAAGGGCCGGATGGTTACCGGATGGCTGAAGCAAAACGGCAATTATTATTACCTGAATAAAAGCGGCCGCCGCCTGACCGGATGGCAGACGATCAGCGGAAAACGGTATTATTTTAGCAAGACCACCGGAATCCGGGCGAAGGGCTGGAAGAAGATCTCGGGCTACTATTACTATTTTAATAAAAACGGGATTTTGCTGAAGGATTCTTACACTCCGGACGGTTATTACGTGGATGCGGAAGGAAAACGGCTGAAAAAATCCACCCTGAAGGAATTCCTTCAGATTGCCCTGCAGCCGGTGGGCTCTACCATGTATGTCTGGGGAGGCGGATGGGGGACGGACGGCGCTAATATCGATGCCCGGACCATCGGAGTCAGTGCGCAGTGGAGACGTTTTTTTAACAGCCAGACTTCCTCCTATGATTACCGCACCACCAGATACCAGTCCAGAAACGGCCTGGATTGTTCCGGGTTTGTGGGCTGGGCGATTTATAATGCTTTCAATACAAAGAGCGGAAACAGCGGGTATGTGTATCTGGCGCAGCAGATGACCCGGATATTTTCCTCCAAGGGCTGGGGAACCTACACGGCAGCCGGGGCAGTGAAAAACTACCGGGCGGGAGATATTATGAGTACCAGCGACGGACATGTATACATTGTGCTGGGATCCTGCTCGGATGGAAGCGTGGTGCTGATTCATTCCAGTCCCAGCGGAGTGCAGATTAACGGAACGTATACGCCCTCCGGCAAGCAGAACAGCTATGCGGTGCAGCTTGCCACGAAGTATATGAAGAAATATTATCCCAAATGGTATAAAAAGTTTCCCAACTGCAGCCGCGGGACCAGCTATCTGATACGTTACAGCCGGATGCGCTGGAAGCTGAAGGGAAACTGCATGATGTCTGACCCGGATCGGTATGCAGATAAAAATGCAAAACAGATTTTGGCGGATTTGTTCGGAGAGTAGCCGGGACATCCGGGGACAGGCTTGCGGAATGAATTGCACGGATTGCAGGAAAAAATTGACATTTCCTTTCGAATGCGTTATAGTAAAGTTACGAAAAAATTACAAAGTAATTACGAAAACGTTGATGTAAAGGAGACACCGTGGAACGATTACGCAGAATCATGAAACCGATGCTGTTTTTGCTGATGGCCGCAGTCATTTTATTATTGCCGGCGGCAGAGACGAAGGCAGCGTCTGCTGTTGATGTCATTTCCAGTGCAAGGAATGCCGGTACGCCTTCAGGAAAGCTGAAGGAGACGGCCAAAGGGGTCCGCTATTGCTATGCGAATGGAAAGTACGCAAAGAATAAATGGCTGTATGTGAAGGGAAATGTATATTACTTTTCTTCAAAAGGATATGCGGCTACCGGATGGTTTGTTTATCAGAAAAAGACCTATTACGCCAATGCGGACGGACAAGTGTATGCGGGAAAATGGCTGACGCAGAGCGGAAAACGGTACTACCTGAAGAAAAATGGCGTCCGGGCGGCAAAGGAATGGGTAAATCGAAACGGGAAATATTATTATTTCAACAGTAAGGGCGTATTATTCAGATCCTGCCAGTTTTCGGTGGGCGGAAAGTATTACTATGCGAATAAGAACGGCGTCCGTAAGGCGAACTGCTGGGTAACGATAAAGGGCGAGCGGTATTACTTTGGTAAGAACGGCGTGCGTTATCAGAATAAATGGGTAAAATACAAGGGTAAGTATTATTATCTGAAGAAAAACGGTGTGATGGCCAGGGATTCCTGGGTCGGCAGCTACTATGTGGGCAGCGACGGAGCGAGAAAAACGAACTGCTGCTTCGGCGGCTACTATCTGGATTCTACGGGAAAGCGGCAGAGTGCCCTGCGTTTTTCCGGTAAATATCTGATCGTAGGTGATTCCAGAGTGGTGGGTATGGATGCTGCTGTTTCCACCTCCCAGGCAAAGTTTATCGGAAAGGTTTCGATGGGATATACCTGGCTGAAATCAACGGCGGGGCTGCAGGTGAAGCGGTATCTGGCAGGGAATCAGAAGCTGAAGGTGGTGTTTGCTTTTGGCATCAATGACCTTGGAAATATCAGCCAGTATATCAGCTATTATAAATCACTGATGAAGGAGTTCCCGGATACAGAATTTTATTTTATGTCGGTCAATCCGGTGAAAGAGGATCAGGCCAGCGCTTATGGCTACACGGTGAAAAACTCGGCGATTCAGAGCTTTAACAAAAAAATGAAAAGCGCATTCGGTTCAAGGTATATTAACGCCTATTCCTATTTGATGAAACAAGGGTTCAGTGCGGTGGACGGTATCCATTATACCGGCGCGACTTACCAGAAGCTTTACAAATACATTATAAGTGAAATCAAATAAAGAACGGGAGCAGAGAAAGGCGGATAAGAATTCCGGATCTGCTCCCGTATTCTGTTTTCGAAGCGGCCGTGCCTGTATTGCCCCAAAGGGCTACTTTGGTCATTCACGGAAATCAAAGAAGTTTTTGATCGGCACCTCCAGTACATCTGAGATATCAAACAGCTTTGACAGAGAGATGGAGGTGGGCATATTCGGTGCTTCCAGGTTACTGATGTGGGTTCGGCTCAGATTGACACTTTCCGCCAGCTCCTCCTGGGTAATTCCCTTCATTTTGCGGTAATAGGCAATAATAAGTCCAAGCTGCCGGTACTGATTACGGCGTTTGCTGGTCATAGCTGTCTCCTCCTTCCGGTAGAACGAAATGGTCTGTCTGTGAGGCACAGAAAGAGCGGCGTTTTCTTGTGATAGTCTAAAGTTTAGCCTTTTTTCAGGGGAAAATACACAAAGTACAAATTTGTTTTTATAAAGTGAAATATTGCAAAAGGGAAATAAAAATTGGAGTATGCAAAGAAGAAAATGCGTAAACAGAAACCGGATGTTCACTTCGCATTAGTTTGAAGCGCTGATTTGAATTGAATAAACTGCAAAACCTCCCGCTGGCTTTGGGAAGGGAGGGAGCGAAATGATTCCACCAGCGCTTTCTCTGTAATGTTGAGTGTCTGAGAAGTACTGGCGGACAAAGAGATGTCCTGCTTTCCGTCCCGTACCAGATCGTCTAAGGTGACACGATAGAAATCGGCCAGCCGTATGATCGTTTCTAACGGCGGAGTCCTGGAATCATTTTCATAGTTGCAGTATGTCTGGCGCTCGATATTGAGATGTTTTGCAACTTCCTCCTGCGTGAGCCCGGCTTTCTTCCTGAGACAGCGGAGCCTGCATGAAAAAACGGATTTTATCATTCGTAACCTCCCGATATTTGGAATATTATACCAATTCTGAAAACAGAAAAACGCAAATGAAACAAAACGAATATATAAAAGACAGGGCAGCAACGTAACGAAGCGTTTTTTCTTTGCTCCGATTAGGGAAGATTCCTTGTTTTTTCTATGGAAAAACAAGATTGCTTCTGTTAAAATGTTACTGATCAGAGGGGAAAGCCTCATTGCTGAAAATGCTTAAAAAGAAATACAGGAAACAGGATGCTAAACGGAATATGGTGTATAGGAGGATCTGAGATGGAAAAAGTGTATGTGTTTTTAGCCGACGGTTTTGAAGAAATCGAGGGATTGACTGTGGTGGATGTACTGCGGAGAGGAAAGGTGGATACGGTCACAGTATCCGTATCCGGAAAGCAGCTTGTAATGGGCAGCCATAAAATTCCGGTAATGGCAGACTGTATTTTTGAAGAAACGGATCTGAGCGACGGAAGTCTGTACGTATTGCCGGGGGGAATGCCGGGAACCATTCATCTGGACGAACATCAGGGATTGACAAGCCTTCTGGCGGATGCGAAGAGCCAGGGGAAGCGGCTGGCAGCAATCTGCGCCGCTCCCAGTGTGCTGGGCCGGCTTGGCCTGCTGAAGGGCGAAACGGCCACCTGTCATCCAGGCTTTGAGGATAAACTGGAGGGAGCGGACGTGACGGAAAATACGGTGGAGGTATCCGGACAGATCACCACCAGCCGGGGGATGGGCACGGCAGTTCCCTTTGCGCTGAAGCTTTTGGAGCAGCTCCGGGGAACGGAAGCAGCAGAGCAGGTGCGCACAGGATTGGTGTGGAATGGCTGAAATGCCGCATAAAATTTGAAAAAATAACACTAGCCTTTTTTATGAGGCTGTGCTATATTAATATAATGACTGCAAGTATGGGCAATAATACAGAAAGCGCAGAGTATGTGATACGTACTTTTGTTGAAACTGCATTTTAAGGAGGAAATTTGGTACAATGAGTTTACAGGTGGAAAAATTAGAGAAAAATATGGCTAAACTGACCATCGAGGTTCCTGCGGAAGAGTTTGAGAAGGCGATCGAGCAGGCATATCAGAAGGCAAAGGGAAAGATTACGCTTCCGGGCTTCCGTAAGGGAAAAGCTCCCCGGAAGATGATTGAGAAAATGTACGGCGCCGGCGTTTTCTACGAGGATGCAGCGAATATCGTGATTCCGAAGGCATATGATGAGGCTTTGAAGGAGTGCGAGGAGACCATCGTGTCCCGGCCGGAGATCGATGTGACCCAGATTGAGGCTGGCAAGCCCTTCATCTTCACGGCAGAGATTGCTCTGAAGCCGGAGGTGACTCTGGGACAGTATAAGGGAGTAGAGGTTCCCAAGCCGGTAATCGAAGTTACAGAGGAAGAAATCCAGGCGGAAGTAGATAAAGAGAGAGATAACAATTCCAGAACCATCGACGTAGAGGACAGAGGCGTGGAAAAGGGCGATATGATCAAGCTTGATTTTGACGGCTCTGTAGACGGCATTCCTTTCCAGGGCGGTAAGTCGGAGGATTATCCGCTGACCGTCGGCTCCGGCAGCTTCATTCCCGGTTTTGAGGATCAGCTGGTAGGCGCAAAGATCGGTGAGGAGACGGAAGTAAAGGTTACCTTCCCGGAGGATTATCATGCAGAAGAGCTGAAGGGAAAGGCGGCTGTGTTCAAGTGTACCGTAAAAGAAATTAAGGTAAAAGAGCTTCCGGAGGCGGATGATGAGTTTGCAAAGGATGTATCTGAGTTTGATACTATGGATGAGTACAAAGCGGACATCAAAAAGAACCTGACAGAGAAAAAGGAAGCGGCAGCCAAGAGAGAAAAAGAAAACGCAGCAGTGGAGAAGGCAGTAGAGAATGCGTCTATGGAAATTCCGGAGGCTATGGTGATGGAGCAGGTAAGACGTATGAGCGACGACTTCACCAGAAGAATCGAGTCTCAGGGAATTACTCTGGAGCAGTATATGCAGTTTACCGGTATGGATGCGGATAAGCTGGCTGAGCAGATGAAGCCGGAAGCCCTGAAGCGGATTCAGAACAGTCTGGTGCTGGAGGCCGTTGCCAAGGCGGAGGATATCCAGATCAGCGATGAGCGGCTGGATGAGGAAATTGCCAAGATGGCGGAAAGCTATAAGATGGAAGCCGACAAGCTCAAAGAGCTGATGGGTGACTACGAGAAGGATCAGATGAAGAGCGATCTGGCAATCCAGGCGGCAGTAGAGCTGTTGGCGGATGCGGCTGTGGAAGTTGAGGAAAAGGCAGAATAAACTGAGAACATTGTACTCCGGCCGTTTGTGTGGGGCAGCCGTATCAACTGAGAGCGGCGGATGCCGGCCCGGTGTTTTGACTGCGAAGCAGGGTAACAGTGAAGGGCTCTGAGCTGTTACGGAACAGGAGGAATTAGAAATGAGTTTAGTACCCTATGTCATTGAACAGACCAGCAGAGGAGAACGGTCTTATGATATTTATTCCCGTCTGCTGAAGGACCGGATCATTTTTCTGGGCGAGGAAGTGAATGATGTCAGCGCAAATCTGATCGTTGCGCAGCTTTTGTTCCTGGAATCAGAGGATCCGAATAAGGACATTAATTTGTATATCAACAGCCCCGGCGGTTCTGTTTCCGCAGGCTGGGCGATTTATGACACGATGCATTATGTAAAATGCGATGTATCTACGACCTGCATCGGTATGGCAGCCAGCATGGGAGCGTTTTTACTGGCCGGCGGCGCCAAAGGAAAGCGTTTTGCGCTGCCGAATGCGGAGGTGATGATTCATCAGCCCTCCGGCGGTGCGCAGGGACAGGCCACAGATATCAAGATCGTGGCAGATAAGATTCTGGATACAAGAAGAAAGCTGAATCAGCATCTGGCTGCAAATACGGGACAGCCGCTCAGCGTGATTGAGGTGGATACCGAGCGTGACCACTGGATGAGCGCAGAGGAAGCGAAGGCTTATGGCCTGATCGATGAGGTAGTTACGACGAGATAGGGCACAGAGGACGGGCTGTTGCAAAATAAAATATTTTGCGGCAGCCTTGTTTGCATCGTGTCGGAAGCTATGGTTTCGATGCGGGAGGCGGCCTGCGGGCCGGCGGGATACAGCCGGCTGAAGCAGCCTGTGCTGCGAAAATTCTCCGGGCGGATGAACGCTGCGGCGGAGGAAAACTAGAAAATTGAGAGGTGGAAAAATGCCGGGTAAAATCGGAGAGAAAATCAGATGCTCCTTTTGCAATAAATCAGAGGACCAGGTCAGGAAGCTGATCGCAGGTCCCGGCGGTGTGTACATCTGTGATGAGTGTATTGATATTTGTTCGGAAATTATTGAAGAAGAACTGGAGGACAGCTATGAGGAGGAAGAAGATGAGAGCGGCATCAATCTTCTGAAACCGGCGGAAATCAAAGCCTTCCTGGATGAGTATGTAATCGGACAGGACGATGCGAAAAAGACGCTTTCCGTGGCTGTTTACAATCATTATAAACGGATTTTGTCCGGAAAGAAAAAGAGCAGGGATCAGGAGGTGGAGCTGCAGAAGAGCAATATCCTGATGCTTGGTCCTACCGGTTCCGGAAAAACCTTTTTGGCCCAGACGCTGGCGAAGATCCTGAATGTGCCGTTTGCCATTGCGGACGCTACTTCCCTGACGGAGGCCGGCTATGTGGGCGAGGATGTGGAAAATATTCTGCTGAAGATTATCCAGGCGGCGGATTATGATATTAAGCGTGCGGAGCACGGGATTATTTATATTGATGAGATTGATAAGATTACCAGAAAATCCGAGAATGTGTCTATTACCCGGGATGTATCCGGCGAAGGAGTGCAGCAGGCGCTGCTGAAGATTCTGGAGGGAACTGTGGCTTCCGTACCGCCTCAGGGAGGACGAAAGCATCCCCATCAGGAGCTGCTTCAGATCGATACTACGAATATCCTGTTTATCTGCGGCGGAGCCTTCGAGGGTCTGGATAAGCTGATTGAGAGCCGGGTAGATACCCGTTCTATGGGCTTTTTGGCAGAGATTACCAGCAAACGGGAGACGAATGTGGGAGAGCTGCTGCGTCAGGTGCTGCCCCAGGATTTTATCAAATTTGGTATGATCCCGGAGTTTATCGGCCGTGTGCCGGTGGTGGTTTCTCTGGATGAGCTGAACCGGGAGGCGCTGATACGCATTCTGCGGGAGCCGAAGAATGCCATTATCCGCCAGTACCAGAGATTGTTTGAGCTGGACGGGGTGGAGCTGGAGTTTGAAGAAGCGGCTGTGGAAGAGATCGCAGATAAGACGATGGAGCGTAAGACCGGGGCCAGAGGCCTGCGGGCGATTATTGAAAAATCGATGCGGGATCTGATGTTTACCGTTCCCTCTGATGACAGCATTAAAAGCTGCCTGGTGACAAAGGCAGTGATTGACGGGACCGGGGAGCCGGTACTGTCTTACTATGAGACAAAAGCAATCAGCAAAAAGAAAAACGGCCAGGATAGAATAGAAGAGACGGCGTGAGAATTTTATGAGTGATGAATTGACAAGAAATATGCCAGCCATTGCGCTGCGGGGACTGACCGTGCTGCCGAACATGATTGTCCATTTCGACATCAGCCGGGAACGGTCTGTCCGGGCACTGGAGGCTGCGATGATGACGGATCAGATGATTTATCTGATTACCCAGCAGGATCCTGATGTGGCGGAACCGGGCCTGGAGAATCTGTACCGTGTGGGGACTGTGGCCAAAGTGAAAAATCTGGCAAAGCTGCCCCGCAGCATTGTCCGGGTGATGGTGGAAGGCCTGGAACGGGCGCAGTTGAATGATATTACAGAGGATGAAGGCTATCTGCGGGCAGATATTACGATTTGCTCCGGCGGGGAAAATCCGCCGCTTCATGAAGCGGAAGCCACTGCCATGACCAGGGCGCTGAAGGATATTTTTGCTGCTTACATCCGGGAA
Organism: Lachnospiraceae bacterium; assembly: GCA_030537145.1. Lineage (GTDB taxonomy): Bacteria > Bacillota > Clostridia > Lachnospirales > Lachnospiraceae > Merdiplasma. The sequence continues at coordinate 14,808 of JAUNON010000003.1, forward strand.
AATCCCAAGCTGGGGAAGGAACTGGTGAAGCAGTTTATGGAGATCAGTGATCTGGAGAAGCTGGTGGACCAGATTTCGATCAATTTACCGTTGTTTTATGAGGAGAAGCAGAGACTTCTGGAGGCTGTGGATCTGGCGGAGCGTTATGAGCTGCTCTGCGAGATGATCGGCAGAGAGCTGGAGATCATGCGGATCAAGAATGATCTTCAGAAGAAGGTAAAGGAACGCATTGACAAAAATCAGAAAGAATACATTCTGCGGGAGCAGATGAAGGTGATTCAGGAGGAGCTGGGGGAGGATACGCCCTTCAGTGAAGCGGATCACTATCGGGAGCAGCTTGGAAAGCTGGTGGCCTCGGAGGAAGTGAAGAAAAAGATTTCCAAGGAAATTGACCGTTTTAAAAGTCTGGCGGGCAATTCTGCAGAGGCTTCCGTATCACGGGGTTATATCGAGACACTGCTGGAGCTGCCCTGGGATAAAATGTCCAAGGATAATCCGGATTTAAAATATGCGAAAAAGGTACTGGATGAGGACCACTACGGACTGGAAAAGGTGAAGGAGCGTGTGCTGGAGTTTTTGGCTGTGCGCTGCCTGACCCAGAAGGGGGACAGTCCCATCCTCTGCCTGGTGGGGCCGCCGGGAACCGGCAAGACCTCCATTGCCCGTTCGGTAGCCAGAGCGCTGAATAAAAAATATGTGCGCATCTGCCTGGGCGGCGTGCGGGATGAAGCGGAGATCCGGGGGCACCGGCGGACTTATATCGGAGCTATGCCCGGCAGAATTGCTGCGGGCATGAAATCAGCCGGAGTAAAAAACCCGCTGATGCTGTTGGACGAGATTGATAAAGTCAGCAGTGATTATAAGGGGGATACTTCTTCCGCTCTGCTGGAGGTGCTGGATTCCGAGCAGAATAATAAATTCCGGGATCATTATGTGGAGCTTCCGCTGGATCTGTCAGAGGTTCTGTTTATCGCCACTGCAAATGAACTGCACACCATACCAAGGCCTCTGCTGGACCGTATGGAGATTATTGAAGTCACCAGCTATACGGAAAACGAAAAGCTCCATATTGCAAAAGAGCATTTGCTGAAGAAGCAGCGGGAGCATCATGGACTGCAGGAGAAGCAGTTGACCATCAGCAATGGAGCGATGCAGAAAATTATTTCCGGCTACACCAGGGAAGCAGGCGTGCGTCAACTGGAACGGAAGATCGGGGATATCTGCCGGAAGGCGGCCAGGGAGATCCTGGAAGAAAAAAAGGAAGCGGTAAAGGTAAAGGCCGGAAACCTGGAGCGGTATTTGGGCAGAGAAAAATATACGGTTCAAAAGCTGAATGAAAAGGATGAGGTAGGCATTGTCCGGGGGCTTGCATGGACCAGTGTGGGCGGTGATACGCTTCAGATCGAAGTGAATCTTATGCCGGGAAAGGGAGAGTTTCTGCTGACCGGGCAGTTGGGCGATGTGATGAAGGAATCGGCTCAGGCTGGGATCAGCTATATTCGGTCGGTCAGTGAACGGTACGGAGTAGAGGAAGAATTTTTCAAAAAGCATGACATCCATATTCACATTCCGGAAGGAGCGGTGCCCAAGGACGGTCCTTCCGCCGGCATTACCATGGCAACGGCCATGCTATCCGCCATCACCCAAACTCCGGTTCATGCGGATGTGGCCATGACGGGGGAAATTACCCTGCGGGGCAGAGTGCTTCCCATCGGCGGCCTGAAGGAAAAGCTGCTGGCGGCCAGGATGGCAGGGATGCATACGGTGATCGTTCCAGATAAAAACCGCCCGGATGTGGAAGAATTGTCAGAAGAGATTACCGGAGGCCTGAAAATCGTCTATGCGAAAACCATGGAGGATGTGCTGAAAACTGCTTTTTTTCGATAGAGACTCTGGAGAAAAGGCGGCGGACCGGATATCCGGGCCGGAGACGGGACAGGAAATAAAGATACAGGGAGCGGAAGGAGAAGCGTATGGTTATCAGACAGGTGGAATTAGAGACAGTATGCGGAATTACCAGTAAGCTGCCGGAGAACGTTCTGCCGGAAGTGGCCTTTGCGGGGAAATCCAATGTGGGAAAATCTTCTCTCATCAACGGATTGATCAACCGTAAGGGGCTGGCCCGTACCAGTTCTCAGCCGGGAAAGACCCAGACCATTAATTTTTATAATGTAAATCAGGCGCTTTATCTGGTGGATCTGCCGGGCTATGGGTATGCCAGGGTGTCCGTGGAAGCGAAGCAGCAATGGGGAAAGCTGATTGAGCGTTATTTGCACGGCTCGAAGCAGCTCCGGGCTGTATTTTTGCTGGTGGATATCCGTCATGCGCCGGGTGAGAATGATATTATGATGTATGACTGGATCTGCCATAACGGCTACGATCCCATCATAATCGCCACAAAGCTGGATAAGATAAAACGAAGCCAGGTACAGAAGCAGTTAAAGATCATCCGGGAGGGCCTGAGAGTAAAACCGGGCACGGTTATGATCCCGTTTTCTGCCGAGACAAAGCAGGGACGGGAGGAGATCTGGGCGATGATCGAAGGGCTGAATGGAACGGAAGAAGAATAAAAGAAAAGGACAGCAATATTTTATGGGGCTGCCGCAAAATCTCATTTGCAAAGTTCTGTATCCGGTGTTTGTGAGCACTTCCTGACATCTGTCCGTCCATGTCGGACTTCGTCCGCCATGTATCGGACATTTGTCTCAGTGATACAAACACCCTGGATACAGATCCTTTTGCTTTTCGATTTTGCGGCAGCTCTATTCATTGCGAAACGTGTTGCTGAGAACGGAGTGAGCAGTAACGCTTCTCCTTATCAGTATAATGAATAAATCAATCCTACCATTGACAAATAAATATATGAATACTAGAATTTGAATAGAAATTATTTTCAGGCTGTAGGGCCGGAGCATTTGATTGACGGCGTACAGATGGATTGCAGTATTTTTATTGTTTGCCATTAGAAGTAGGAGAAGTCATATGAATATCAGGAAAAAAAGGCTGGATCTGTCAGACAGGGAGCAAAGCGTTATGAGTGTTCTCTGGGAAAGCGGGCAGGATCTGACCAATAATGAAATTGCTGAATTGGTTACAGCCAGAGGAACTGCGATGAGCGTGCCCTCTGTATCGCAGGTGACAAAGAAGCTGCTGGCCAGGGATTTGATTCGGGTGAAGAATCTCAAGCAGACGGGTACGGTATACGCCCGGACCTTTGAACCGGTCATCCGGAAGGAAGTGTATTTGCAGGCAGAACTGGAACGGATCCGCAAGGTGATGTCTCCCGACAGTTTTCAGGGAACTGCCGGGATTTTCCGGATGCTTTTGGTGCAGGGTGCAAACAAGAAATGGAATCAGGATGAAAAAAGGCAGCTTCGGGAGATTTTAAAGGCAGCCAACGAGGAGCTGGCAGGATAAGCGGCCGGGCATACGCATTCTTTTCTGGCCTTTCCCCGGATTATCTGATACAATAAAAATACGGTGAAGATGACCGGACAGATAAAAATAAGGGGGGTTTGATATGAAAAAGAAAGCCGCAAAATGCATGACGGTTCTTTGCGCTGCCGGGCTTCTGAGCGGAGCCTGGATGATTCCCGCACAGGCGGAGGAGGGATTTTCCTATGAGGAGGTGTCCGACCGGATTTTTTATTTCAGCAGCGGTGTAGGCGCCTGGGGCACGGAATTGCTGATTCATGAGGATGGTTCATTTGAGGGAAGCTATCATGATTCGGATATGGGAAGCACGGGGGAAGGCTATCCCAACGGGACGGTTTATGTGTGCGATTTTTCCGGACAATTTTCAGAGCCCGGGAAGGTAAATGAATATACCTATTCGGCTAAGATCCTGGAGCTGGAGCAGGAAAGGGAAAATGGTACATCAGAAATCGTGAACAATGTCCGTTATGTTTACAGTGATCCTTACGGGCTAAACGATGCAGAGAACGTTCTGTTTTATCTTCCGGGAGCGCCGCTGGAGGAATTGCCGGAAGCATTTTTAAGATGGGTCGGATATTTTGATTTGAGTGCCGCAGAAGAGACGGAGCTGCCGTTTGCGGGCCTTTATAATGAGGCCATGGAGCAGGGATTTTCCAGCTATGAAAATCAGGAACCTTCTTCGGAGGAAGCGGGAGCAGCCATTGACCGGGAGCTGAGTGAACTGGCAGCGCAGGCAGCCGAACTGGAAAATCAAATCAACAGCGGGGCGCTTTCTCAGTCGGAATTGAATCAGCTTTCCGCAGAGCTATACCTGCTTTGGGATGATGAGCTGAATTCCATGTGGGGCCGGATCCGGGAGATCCTGCCGGAGGATGAGATGGCGCAGCTTACGGAGGAAGAGCTGGAATGGATCAATGAAAAGGAGGAGGCCATCGCCCAGGCCGGAGCCGAGTTTGAAGGCGGAAGCATGCAGCCCTTTGGGGAGAATAGCACAGCGGCAAGACTTACCAGGGAACGGGTATATGAGCTGGCAGAATACTTAAGGTAGGGCCGCTTTGAGACAGGGAGGAATGGAAACAACCGCGATTTGGACAAAATGATCGAAAAACAGGTTGCAATATTCCTCCTTTTGTGTTATTTTTAATATATAATTAAGCTTCTTAAAAAAGATGCCATGTGCTTACTGCCGGAAACAGTGGGAAAACGTTGACAAAGTTATTTATTTTGCCGGGCGATTTATGATGTGCAGACACTTATTTAGGAAACCTAAAAATTATATTATCAAAGAAAAGAGGGAAGCGTATGAGAAGAAGGAAAGCCTGGAAATTTGCAGTAGCATGTCTGGCGATGGCAGGCATATTACAGGGAACGGGAGCAGCGGGAGGAACAATGGCCGCATATGCGCAGGAGGAAACAGGAGCCGATGCGGTAAAAGACCTGATCCTGGGACTGGCGATCAATCAGGAGAGTTTTGACCCAGACACTGCGGAAACATCAGAATACCGGGAACCGGTGGTGCTGGCCAGAGCATTGTTTGATTCTCTTGGGGAGGATGAGCAGGAGGAGCTGGCGAATGACGGAACTCTGGAAGAGCTGGAGATGGCAGAGGCGAAGGTATTGAATCTCTGGATCCGTGATACGCCGTTGGATGCCGTAGAGGACGGCGGTGTAACCTGGATCATGGAAGAGCGGTATGATACGCTGGTCGAAGCGCTGGGAGAAGAGACGGCGGCTGAACTGATTCCGCTTTATGAAACAAAATTCCTGCCCTACAATGATTTGGTTCCCCAATTCCAGGAGGAAAAACGGACCAATTTAGAGGAAGGCCTCCGGGTGGATACGCTGATTCAGGAGATGGATCCGGAGGACGGAGAAGCAGTCGCTCAGGTTCGGGAAAGCTATGATGCATTGACCGAAATGCAGCAGGCATATGTGGAGCATTATTCGCTTCTTAAGAATGCGGAGGGAAAACTGGCGGAAGCACAGGGACAGGCGGCAGAAGATACGGATCTGGCCCGTGTGACCAGCTCCGGAGTCAGATCCTCTGTCTATGGGCTGGGGGATCAGTGGCTGCTGCCGGAGCAGTGGGGAGAAATTACAGAGCAGATGCAGGAATGGTATCCCGCATCTCAGCCCGTACTGGTGTGGATCGTGGGTCATTTGAGTGATATGGGTTGTACTCTGGAATTTACGCCTTCCCAGGAGGTTGATACAGAGCAACTGGCAGAACAGTATATTTATTTCGGAGAGCCGGACAGGAACAATCATTTGTCCCATGAGGAATATTTCGATTATTTTGACCAGCACGGAATCAAGGTATATCTTCAGGTAGAGCCGGGATTTGCAGATGTGGATACCTTAATGGATCTGATCCTGCAGCAGTATGGCGATCATGAATGCGTGGCAGGCTGCGGCGTTGATGTGGAATGGTATTATGGAATCACAGATGATTCCGGGCTTCCGGTTACGGATGCGCTGGCAGAAAAGTGGGATACTCATCTGAAGGAGCTGAATCCGGATTACCGGCTTTTCCTGAAGCACTATAATATAAGGTATCTGCCGTCCACATACCGCAGCGACATTCTGTTTGTGGATGACAGCCAGGGATTTGGAAGCATGATCGGAGATGTGCTTGGCATTTATGATGAGAATGTGGATGATGTGCTGGGCTTTGTACCGGAATTTAAACGGTTTGCAGATGCATTCCCGGAGAATGAGGTGCTGTATCAGATCGGCTATACCGCAGATGCTGCCTGGTATAATACTCTGGAGGATCCGGTGGTGCGCTCGCTGGGACTTCGGCTTGCGGAAGTAACAAAGCAGAATTGCGGCATTATCTGGGTAGATTTTTCCATCAAATATCCCATGACCTTCCCCCAGACAATGACGAAGGACGATAAGACAAATGCGATTAATGAGCTGCTGTCCTATCTGAATCCATCGGAGAACGGCGGTGACAATATTATCGGCAGACGGCTGGCGGGAGTCAGCACGGATGCGGCAACTGCCCGTGATCCGCTCTACGTGGAAAAGATGCGGGAAATGGTGGATGCCCTGTCGGAGGAAGAAAAGGATGCGCTTGATCCGGAAGGCCTTTCCTATCTGGAAAATGCCGAAAGTATCGTGGCGGCAGAATAGCCTGCCGGAGTTTCGGGCAGAATACATGGAAATCCCGGGTATTGAGCAAATTACTGTGTATTGCAAAGCCCCTCTTGACAAAGATTGTTTCTTTCGTTAGAATGGGAAGCATCAGAAAAAGGTAGTGAGAAAGAGGAGTACGTACAGCGCATCAAAAGAGAGAACCGTTCACCGGCTGAAAGGCGGTTCGGAAAAGCGGGTACGGAAGGTAGCTTTTGAACCGGGAGGCTGAACACGTTGCGGAACGCTCCGAAACAGTAGGTTTCCACGCTGGCCGGCGTTACAGGTAATGAGGTATGCGCGCGAAAAGAGGATTCCTGCGCATATAAATAAAGGTGGTACCGCGGACTTTCGCCCTTTGCAGAAATGCAAAGGGCGTTTTTTTCGCACCATAAACAGGAGGAGATTATGAGCAAGGAACTGGCAAAAACCTATGATCCTCATGGAATGGAGGATCGGATCTATCAGAAATGGCTGGAGAAGAAGTATTTCCACGCCGAAGTAAATCCGGATAAGAAACCGTTTACCATTGTGATGCCGCCGCCCAATGTTACCGGACAGCTTCATATGGGACATGCATTGGATAACACCATGCAGGATATTCTGATCCGGTACAAGCGGATGCAGGGCTATGAGGCTTTGTGGCAGCCGGGAACCGACCATGCGGCCATTGCTACGGAGGTTAAGGTTACGAATATGCTGAAGGAGCAGGGCATTGACAAGCATGAGATCGGCAGAGAAGAGTTCCTGAAGTATGCCTGGAAGTGGAAGGATGAGTATGGCAGCCGCATTATCAATCAGCTTCATAAGCTGGGCGCTTCTGCCGATTGGGACAGAGAGCGGTTTACCATGGATGAGGGCTGCTCCAGGGCCGTAGAAGAAGTATTCGTGCGCCTGTACGAAAAAGGATGGCTTTATAAGGGAAATCGGATTATCAACTGGTGCCCGGCCTGCCAGACCTCCCTGTCTGATGCCGAGGTGGAGCATGAGGACCAGGACGGATTTTTCTGGCATATCAATTATCCCATCGTTGGGGAGGAGGGCCGGTATGTGGAGATTGCCACCACCCGTCCCGAAACGCTGCTGGGAGATACTGCGGTAGCGGTAAATCCTGAGGATGAGCGGTACCAGGATTTGATCGGAAAGATGCTGAAGCTGCCGCTGACGGACCGGGAGATTCCGGTGATTGCGGATGAGTATGTGGATAAGGAATTCGGAACCGGATGCGTAAAGATTACACCGGCCCATGATCCCAACGATTTTGAGGTGGGAAAACGCCATAATCTGGAAGAGATCAATATTTTAAATGACGATGCCACTATGAATGAGCTGTGCGGAAAGTATGCGGGCATGGATCGTTATGCGGCCAGAAAGGCTATGGTGGATGACCTGAAGGAGCAGGGACTGCTGGTTAAGGTGGTTCCCCACAGCCATGCGGTTGGAACGCATGACCGATGCCATACTACGGTAGAACCTATGATTAAGCCCCAGTGGTTCGTGCGTATGAAGGAGATGGCGCAGGCCGCACTGGAGGTACTGAAAACAGAAGATCTGAATTTTGTGCCGGAGCGGTTTGATAAAATTTATATCCACTGGCTGGAGAACATCAAAGACTGGTGTATTTCCAGACAGCTTTGGTGGGGACATAGAATCCCGGCCTATTACTGCGATGAATGCGGGGAAATGGTGGTGCAAAGGGGCGGCGCGCCGGAAAAATGCCCGAAGTGCGGCTGCACCCATTTTACCCAGGATGAGGACTCTCTGGATACCTGGTTCTCCTCCGCCCTTTGGCCCTTCTCTACGCTGGGATGGCCGGATCAGACGCCGGAGATGGACTATTTCTTCCCCACAGACGTGCTTGTGACCGGATATGATATTATTTTCTTCTGGGTTATCCGTATGGTTTTCTCCTCTCTGGAGCAGACCGGAAAATCGCCGTTCCATCACGTTTTGATCCACGGACTGGTGAGAGACTCCCAGGGCCGGAAGATGAGCAAGTCCCTGGGCAACGGGATTGATCCTCTGGAGATCATTGACAAGTATGGAGCAGATGCCCTGCGTCTTACCCTGATCACCGGAAATGCACCGGGCAATGACATGCGTTTCTATTATGAGCGTGTGGAGGCCTCCAGAAACTTTGCAAACAAGGTTTGGAATGCTTCCCGGTTTATCATGATGAATCTGGAAAAAGCAGAAGTCCCGGCGCAGATCGACGGGAACAGCCTGACCGGCGCTGATAAATGGATTCTGAGCAAGGTAAACCGCTTGGCCAGAGAAGTTACCGAAAATATGGATAAGTATGAGCTGGGGATTGCGGTTCAGAAGGTATACGACTTTATCTGGGAGGAATTCTGCGACTGGTATATTGAGATGGTGAAGCCCCGGCTTTACAGCGAGACGGATACCACAAAATCAGCGGCATTGTGGACCCTGAAAACGGTTCTGGTAAATGCGCTGAAGCTGCTGCATCCGTTTATGCCGTTTGTTACGGAAGAAATCTTCTGTACCCTTCAGTCAGAGGAAGAATCCATTATGATTTCTTCCTGGCCGGAATTTCAGGATGCATGGGATTTTGCGGCGGATGAAAAAGCGGTGGAAACCATCAAGGAAGCGGTTCGCGCCATCCGGAATGTGCGTTCCGGCATGAACGTGCCGCCCAGCAAGAAGGCAAAGGTATTTGTGGTATCCGAAAAGCAGGAGATAAGGGATATCTTTGAAAACGGAAAAGTATTTTTTGCCACTCTTGGCTATGCCAGCGAGGTAGCGGTTCAGACGGATAAGACCGGCATTGATGAGGATGCGGTATCCGCCCTGATCCACGAGGCTGCTATCTATATGCCGTTTGCAGAGCTGGTGGATATTGACAAGGAGATCGAACGTCTCAGAGGAGAAGAGAAAAAGCTGGAGAAGGAGTTGGCCCGTTCCAACGGAATGCTGAAGAACGAAAAGTTTATCAGCAAGGCTCCTGCAGCGAAAATTGAAGAGGAAAAAGCAAAGCTGGCGAAATATACTCAGATGATGGAGCAGGTAAAAGAACGGCTGGCCCAGCTTGGCGCATAAGATATTCGGAGGAAAGGGTGCCGCAAAATCAAAATGCAGAGGGGACTTTGCAAATTTGATTTTGCAGCACCCCCTTCTTTTAAGAAATCCTTTGGAATTTTTTTGCGGAATCTGGTAGCAATCTGAACGGTATGATGATATGATATTATCATGTTCAGATACCTGGATATGCAGGGGACAGAGAAGAGATCGGAAGGATTAAGGGAAATCATCTATCCTGCAGGAAGGAGGATTTTTATGAAAACGGTCAAAGGGGCAAAGGTCAGGGAAAAATTAATTTTTCAAATACTGACCGGAGCTGTCTGTCTGCTGGCGTTCGTTTTTTTCCGGCCGGCACAGACGGCACGGGCGGAAGTCGCCTATGGATATATTTTGTCGGACAGCTCCTGGGAATATCTCTCTTATGACGAGATCGCAGATATGCCGCTGCAGGTGGTCTGCTATGCGAAGAATGAGATTTATGCCCGAAACGGAAGGCGTTTTGTTTCCGGAGAGCTGCAGAACTATTTTGATCAGCAGTACTGGTACTGCGGTGTGTATGCGCCGGATGATTTTTCCGATGCCATGCTGAATGTATATGAGAATGCCAATGTGGCGCTGCTGACTCAGAGAGAAAATGAGATGGGCGGATATGCGCTGGATTCCGGTTACTATGACTATAATACGGTATATCAGTATATTTCCGAGTGCTATTATTATGATTACGGATACGATGATTATTATGTGGATCCGGACAGCTATATTCTTTATGACAGTGACCGGCGCTACCTTTCCTCCGGGGAGATTTCCCAGCTTTCTCTGCAGGAGCTTTGCTATGCGCGCAATGAAATCTTTGCCCGTCACGGCAGATTGTTCCAGTCTCAGGAGCTGACCGATTACTTTGAACAGAAAAACTGGTACTGGGGGTATATTCCGGCGGAGCAGTTTTCTCAGAATCTGCTGAATGATTATGAAAATGCCAATATATCTGCGCTGCTGGATGCGGAATATGCCCGGCAGAGCGGAGGCTATGTGCTGGATCAGTACGGTTACAGCTATTCCGGAGTAGGCTCTTATACCTGCTATGATTCTTATGTTCCGGAGTATTCGGATTATATTTTCTGGGACAGTAATATCCGTTATCTTTCTGACGGTGAGGTGGCAGGCCTGTCCCTGCAGATGCTCAATTATGCACGGAATGAGATCTATGCCCGGCGGGGATACATTTTTCAGTCCCAGGAGCTGAGAGACTATTTCGGAAGCAAATACTGGTATTACGGGACGCTGACGTCGAATCAGTTTTCCTCAGAGGTATTCAATGCGTATGAGAAGGCCAATATTGAGCTGCTGAAGCGGTATGAGTATGCGGCGGCTCCCAATGGATACCAGTTGTACTAAGAATCCGGCCGGAGAGAGGGTTGGCAGGCTGTATATGAAAAAAGAGAATCTGAAATTGATTCAGGAGCTTCGCAGGAAGCTCCATTCCTGTCCGGAAATTTCCGGGCAGGAGAAGCGTACCATACAGACATTAAAGACGTTTCTGAAAGACCATACCTCCATGCAGATAGAGGACTGCGGTTTTTCTCTTTATGCGGTTCATAAGGAAGCACAGGCGGCAGAGACGATCTGCTTCCGGGCGGATATGGACGGCATCGTAAATAGCAGCGGCCGGCCCTTTCATGGGTGCGGTCATGACGGACATTCCGCAGCGCTGGCGGGACTGGCGCTTGAGCTGGAGAAAAAGACCGTGGGAAAAAATGTGGTTCTGCTGTGGCAGCCGGGGGAAGAAAACGGGCAGGGCGCAAAGCAGTGCCTGGGTCTGATACGTCAGCTTGGTATTACAGAAATATACGGGTGCCATAACATTCCGGGATTTCCGCAGGGGCAGCTTCTGATGCGGCCCGGAGTATTTGCCTGTGCCTCAAAGGGAATGCATATTCTTCTGAAGGGTAGGCAGACCCACGCGGCCTATCCGGAGCTTGGTGTGAATCCGGCCTGGGTTATCGGGGAGCTGCTTCATCAGCTTCCTGTTTTTCTGGAGGAAAAAGAACCGTATCGGGGAATGGTTTTGGCCAGTGTCATTGAGATAAAAGCAGGAGAGAAGAACTACGGCATTTCAGCGGGAGACGGAGAGCTGTCCCTGACCATACGGGCGCATTATCTGGAAGATTTGACTGCATTGCAGCATAGAATCGTGGATTTTCTGGAGAAGCAGTGCGGGAAAAGGGGCGTGAGGATGGAGCTTCGGCTGCTGGATGAATTTCCGGATACCCGGAATGAGGACAGGCTCTATGAAAAGGTGACGGCTTTGCTGAAAAAGCAGAAAATGGATTATACCGTACTGGAGGAGCCCATGCGCTGGTCAGAGGATTTTGGATGGTATCAGAAGGCGTGTGCGGGCGTATATTTTGGAATCGGCGCCGGAACAGAATGGCCGGGCCTGCATACGGATGAATTTGAATATAATGATGCGCTGCTGGAAAAGACCGCAGATGTTTTTTATCTCCTCATTTCCTAGGAGTCAAAATGCTGCGCAAAAGTGTGCGCAGTTGCGTGAAGGGATCGGTGGGATATGTCATTTCAATTCATTTTAGGAGGTTCCGGCAGCGGAAAATCGTATTGCCTGTATAGCTGGGTGATCCGGCAGGCCTGCAGGCATCCGGAAAAGAAATTTCTTGTCATCGTTCCGGAGCAGTTTACCATGCAGACGCAGCGGGAGCTGGTCCGGCTTCATCCGGACGGCGGTATTTTAAATATTGACGTGTTAAGCTTTGAACGGCTGGCTTACCGGGTATTTGAGGAAACGGGAGCGAATCAGCGCACGGTTCTGACAGAGACGGGGAAAAATCTGCTGCTGCGCCGGGTAGCGGCACAGGAGCAGGAAAAGCTCCGGGTCATGAAAAGCAGGCTGAACAGGCCGGGGTATCTGTCGGAAATAAAATCCATGCTTTCCGAACTGACGCAGTACGATATATCGGCAGCCGATCTGGAGGATATGATTGAGCTGGCGCAGAAGAAGCCTCAGCTTCAGCAGAAGCTGAAGGATCTACTGGTGCTGTATGAAGGGTTTCAGGAGTTTTGCAGGGAGCGGTTTATCACAGCGGAGGAGGTATTGGATGTATTCTGCCAGGCGGCGGACGATTCTGCTTTGCTGAAAAACAGTGTACTGGCATTTGACGGCTTTACCGGCTTTACCCCGGTGCAGCAAAAGGCGCTGCAGAAGCTGTTTCGTCTGTCGCCGGATATTAAGGTGACGGTGACGCTGGGGGAGGGGGAGGAAATCACAGGAAGGCTTCAGGAGCATGAACTGTTTTACCTGAGCAAGAAAACGATTCACACCCTTCTGAGGCTGGCTTCTGAGGCCGGCGTTCCGGTTCTTGAGCCCATCCGCCTTTCCGGAGAAAAGGGACGGTTTCGGCCGGACGGAGGGATCGCATTTCTGGAGCGGAATCTTTTCCGTTACGGAAAAAGGGCGGTATGGCCGGAGGGACCGGAGCCGGGAATTTTTCTTTCAGTGATGAAAAATCCGGCCAGTGAGGTGCGGTATGCGGCCCGCACCATCAGCAGGCTGGCAAAGGAGCAGGGATTCCGTTATCGGGAGATGGCAGTGATCACAGGAGATCTGGCTTGCTATGGCAATTATGTAAGAAAGATATTTGAAGAATACGAGATCCCCTGTTTTTTGGATCAGACGGTGCAGATTTTGCTGAATCCCAGTCTGGAGTTTATCCGGGGTGTTTTTGGAATCGTGGATTCCGGTTTTTCCTACGAAGCTGTTTTTCGTCTCCTGCGCAGCGGCTTTGCCGGATTTGCACAGGAGGAGACGGACCGGCTGGAGAACTATGTGCTGGCCCTGGGCATCCGGGGAAGAAAGCGCTGGGAAACGGAGTGGACAGAAAGGACGGACCGGATGCCGATGGAGGAGCCCTCCGTCTGCGACAGCTTCCGCAAACGGCTGATGGAAACGCTGCTTCCGGGCCTGGAGCCTTTGGAAAAGAGCAGCGGAAAGCTGCGGGAATACGCGGGTGCATTGTATGAGCTATTGGTATCCTTCCGGATCCAGGAGCAGCTAAAGGAGCAGGAGGATGCCTTCCGTCTGCAGGGAGAGCCGGATAAGGCCAGGGAATATGCTCAGATTTATGCAGTCATTATTCAACTGCTGGATGAGGCGGTGGAGCTTCTGGGGGACGAGACGGTCAGCCGGAGAGAATTTGAAGAGATTCTGGAGGCAGGCTTTTCAGAAGCCAGGGTGGGTATGATTCCGCCGGGCATCGATCAGGTGCATGTGGGCGATATGGAACGCACCCGTCTGAACGATATTCGGGTGCTGTTTTTCCTGGGGCTGAATGACGGCTGGATTCCGGCCAGAGAGGGCAGAGGCGGCATTGTATCTGAGCTGGAACGGGAGTTTTTGCAGCAGGCCGGTGTGGAGCTGGCACCTACGGTCCGGGAAAACAGCTATATCCAGCGTTTTTATCTTTACCTGGATCTGACGAAGCCGTCACAGACGCTGTATTTGTCTTACTGCAAGAGCAGCAGTGACGGAAAGGCCATGAGGCCGTCTTATTTTATCGGAGTGATCCGGCGTATGTTTCCGGGGCTGAATGTGAAAGATCCCGGGGAAACGGAGGACCCTCTGGAGCAGGCGGCATCTCTGAAAACAGGGCTGCCTTATCTGGCGGAAAGTCTGAGAAGGCTGCGGGAAGAAGAGGATCCTGGCGGGGACGGGGAAAAGCTTCGCAAAGCACGTTCCCGGACGGAAGAGCTTCTGCGGCAGTATCTGAGAGAGGCAGAATGGAAAGACAGGGCCAGGGAATTGGCGGAAGCGGCTTTTTTTGTGTTTGGAGATCAGAGTCTGGAACGGAGGACGGCGGGAGATCTTTATGGGGAAGTGCTTGTCAACAGCGTGACCAGGCTGGAACAGTTTGCTTCCTGCGCCTTTGCCCATTTTGCAGCCTACGGACTGGCGCTGAATGAGCGGGAGGAATATACGGTCCGTTCCGTAGATTTGGGAAACATTTTCCACCGGGCGCTGGAGCTGTTTTCCAGAGGGCTGGAGCGCAGTGAGTATGATTGGTTTACCGTGCCGGACCAGGTGCGGGACGCATTGATGGAGCAGGCGGTGCAGGAGGCAGTGGAGCATTACGGCACCAATATATTTTTTGACAACGCCAGGAATAGATATATGATTGAACGGATGCGGCGGATCCTGCTGCGCTCAGTCTGGGCGCTGCATGAGCAGGTGAAGGCCGGACGCTTTGTTCCCAGCAATTTCGAAGTATCCTTTTCGGCGGCTGAAAATCTGGAGGCGGTCAATATTGCCCTGAGCGAGCGGGAAAAGCTGCGTTTGAAGGGAAGGATCGACCGGATTGACGTATGCGAGGAGAAGGACCGGGTCTATGTCAAGGTGATCGATTATAAGTCCGGCAATACCTCCTTTGACCTGGTCGCACTGTATTACGGACTTCAGCTCCAGCTTGTGGTATATCTGAATGCGGCGCTGGAGCTGGAGGAGCGGCTGCATCCCGGAAAACCAGTGATTCCGGCCGGTATTTTCTACTACCGGATGAAGGATCCGCTGACGGAGGGCAGCCATGAACAGGATCCGGAGGAGATCAATGAGGCGATTTTAAAAAAGCTGCGTCTGGATGGTATTGTGAATCAGGATCCGGCGGTAGTAGAGCGGCTGGACGCAGGCTTTGAGAAGGTCTCCCTGGTAATTCCGGTGGGAAGAAAGGCGGACGGCTCTCTGACGGCGGCATCCAGCGCCGCTTCCCAGCAGCAGCTTCAGGCACTTTCGGAATTCGTTCAGGAAAAGCTGGGAAGCCTGGGAAGAGAGATCCTGGATGGAAAAATCGGTGTGAGGCCCTATCGGAGAAAGCAGGAGAGTGCCTGCGATTACTGTGCGTTTGCAGATCTGTGCGGGTTTGACGGAAAGCTGCCGGGAGCTCTTTACCGGGAGCTGCAGGAAATTCCGGATGAGGAGCTTTGGGAGCGTCTGGAAAAAAAGAAAAAAGATTTGGGTGATGTGAATGGTGACATGGCTATGTAAACGGTTGATTAAAGATTACCAGGAGGTGGAAGATCCCGGTGTGCGCCAAAGCTACGGGATTCTTTGCGGCGCTGTAGGCATTTTTCTGAATGCGCTGCTGTTTGCGGGGAAATTTTTGGCAGGCTTCTTCAGCCATTCGGTGGCAATTACTGCAGATGCGTTTAATAACCTGTCGGATGCCGGCTCTTCGGTAGTCACTCTGGTGGGCTTTCGTATGGCGGGGCAGAAGCCGGATCCCCATCATCCCTTTGGGCACGGGCGCATTGAATACATTTCCGGTCTGATCGTGGCTTTTATTATTTTGATGATGGGTCTGGAGCTTTTCAAGTCCTCGGTGGACAAGATCCTGCACCCGGAAGCGGTGGAAGCCACTCCGCTGGTAATCGGTATTTTGGTTGTGTCCATCTGCGTAAAAATATACATGAGTATTTATAATAGAAGGATTGGGAAACTGATCGGCAGTACCGCTATGGATGCCGCTTCAAAAGACAGCCTGAGCGATACACTGGCCACTTCGGCGGTTCTTGGAACGACTCTTCTGGCGAAGTTTACCGGCCTGCAGATCGATGGCTACTGCGGCGTACTGGTTTCTTTCTTTGTATTTACCGCCGGGATCAGTGCAGCCAGGGAAACCATCAATCCCCTGCTGGGGCAGCCGCCCGAACCGGAATTTGTCCGGCAGATACAGGAGATTATGATGAGCTACCGGGAACAGGGGATCCTGGATATTCATGATCTGGTGGTGCATAATTATGGACCGGGCCGGGTAATGATGTCAGTTCATGCGGAGGTCCCGGCCAACAGCAGTATGGTGGAGATGCATGACCTGATCGATACCGTTGAGCACCGCCTGAAACGGGAGATGGGCTGCGAGGCAGTGATCCATATGGATCCCGTGTCGGTGGATGATGAACGGACGAAGGAATTAAAGGAGCAGGTACGGGAAATTGTGAAAGGAATGGAAGGAAATATTCAATTCCATGATTTCCGCGTGGTGGACGGCCCGTCCCATACAAATATTATTTTTGATGTGGTGGTTCCCTTTGCGTATTCCATGAGTGACCGGCAGGTGATAGAATATATTCAGGATCAGGTAAAAAAGCTTTCCGGAAATTATAATGTGGTCATTGATGTGGATAAGGGCGGTAACTGACCGGAAAACAGAGAAAAGGAAGGAGGCTTGTAGATGGCAGTCAGGTTAAATAATGATAAAGAGCTGGTGGCGCAGATTCGGAAGGGGCTGAAGGAGAAGGGCGGGTATTGTCCCTGCAGGCTGGAGAAAACTGAAGAGAATCGGTGCATCTGCAAAGAATTCCGGGAGCAGATTGCGGATCCGGATTTTGAAGGATATTGTCACTGTATGTTATATTATAAAGAAAAGGAGGAAAAGTAAAATGACACATGTTACAACAGAAACCTTTGGAAATGAAGTGCTGAAGGCGGACAAGCCTGTAATCGTGGATTTCTGGGCAAGCTGGTGCGGCCCCTGCCGGATGCTGGCGCCGGTTCTGGAGGAGCTGGAGGCGGAGCGGCCGGATTTGAAAATCTGCAAGATTGATGTGGATTCTGCACCGGGACTGGCCACACAGTACCGGGTGGTCAGCATTCCTACGGTGATGCTGTTCCAGAATGGGCAGATTGCAGCAAAGGTAATCGGCTACGTGACGAAGGACGAGCTTTGCAGAGAGCTGGGAATTTAAGAAACACTGTTACCAGAGGATGGGAGCGCAGGGAGGTCTTATGGGAAATCATTGGACAAAGGAGCAGCAGCAGGTCATTGACCTGAGGGACTGCAATATGCTGGTATCAGCAGCCGCCGGTTCGGGAAAGACCGCTGTGCTGGTGGAACGGATTATTTCCAGAATCATGGATGAAAGGAAGCCGGTAGATATCGACCGGCTTCTTGTGGTTACATTTACGAATGCGGCGGCAGCGGAAATGCGGGAACGGGTGGAGGCGGCTCTGGAGGAAAAGCTGGAGCAGCTTCCGGATAATACCCATCTGCAGCGGCAGCTTACTCTGATTCATCATGCTCAGATTACCACGATTCACAGCTTCTGTCTGGAGGTGATCCGGAACCACTTTGACCGGATCCGTCTGGATCCGGGCTTTCGGATCGGAGACGAGGGCGAATTAAGACTCCTGCGGCAGGATGCGATGGAAAAGCTGCTGGAGGAGGAATATGAGAAGGGAGAGCCGGAGTTTACACAGTTTTCAGAGACCTTTGCGCCGGGAAAGAATGACCGGGAGCTGGAGGATGTGATTTCCCGGGTTTATGATTTTTCCATGGGATATCCCTGGCCGGAAGTATGGAGAAGCCAGTGCGGGAAGGCTTACGATGTGGAAAATGAGGAGCAGCTCTATCAGACGGAATGGATGAAGAACCTGGTCCGGAGGCTGGGGCGGCTGACGGAGGACATGACGGGACAACTGAAAAGGGCCTTAAAGCTGATTCGGGAGCCGGACGGCCCCTGGATGTATGAGGAGGCGCTTTTGCAGGATCTTGCCCTTTTGGAGCGGCTGCAAGGCTGCCGGGATTACAGTTCCTATTCCGGCGTGCTGGCAGGGATGGGTGCCTGGCCGGCACTTTCCAGGAAAAAGGATGGGAAGGTTTCGGAACAGAAGCGGTCTCTGGTAAAAGAAATGCGGGATCAGGTGAAAAAGAGCCTGAAGGAAATGAAGGAGGAATACTTTTTTGAAGCACCGGAGCAGATCATCTCCGATATGCGGGAGAACCGGGACATGGTGCGGGAATTGCTGAGACTGACGCAGCGCTTCCAGGAAGCCTATGAGGAGGCGAAGGCGGAGAAAAACCTGGTAGATTTCAATGATCTGGAGCACTTTGCCCTTCAGATTCTGGTGAAGGAGGAGGGAAGGACGGTTCCCACGGAGACGGCTCTGGAATATGCCGATTATTATCAGGAGGTTATGATTGACGAGTATCAGGACAGCAATCTGGTGCAGGAGATTCTGCTTTCCGGCGTTTCCCGGAAAAATAACCGGTTTATGGTGGGGGATGTGAAGCAGAGTATTTACCGTTTCCGGCTGGCCAGGCCGGAGCTGTTTATGGAAAAATACCGTACGTATACCCCGGAGACGGGGGAGAACCGAAGAATTGACCTGCATAAAAATTTCCGGAGCCGGAGCCAGGTGCTGGAGAGTGTAAATCTGATCTTCCGGCAAATTATGCAGGAAGCAGTGGGCGGCGTAGAATATGACGATGCTGCGGCTCTTTATCCGGGCGCTCAGTTTGAGCCGGGAAGCCGGGAGGCGTTCCTGACACCGGAGCTTTTGCTGGTGGAAAAGCCTGAGGCCGGCAAAACATTTTCCGATGAATCAGGGCAGACCCTGCTTCCGACAGAGGAAGAGGAGGAGCAGGATCTGCGGCGCAGGGAGGCGATTGCCGCAGCGGAGCGGATCCTGGAAATTGTGGGCAAAGAGACCGTATGGGATCCGAAAGAAAAGAGATACCGTCCGGCCCGCTGGTCGGATATTGTGGTGCTGCTGCGGACGGTTTCCGGCTGGACGGAAATTTTCGGAGAGGTTTTTTCTGACCGGGGGATCCCTTCCTATACCGGTTCGGATACGGGATATTTTTCTGCCCTGGAGGTAAAAACGGTACTGACCTTTTTGCGGGTGCTGGACAATCCCAGACAGGATATTCCTCTGGCGGCCGCCCTGCGTTCCCCCATCGGCGGCCTGTCGGATGAAGAGCTGGCAAAGCTGCGGATCGGCAGTCCGGATACGGACTTTTATACCTGCTGTGTCACCTATCTGGATCGGGAACCGCAGCAGCGGGAACCGGGATTATATGACAAGCTAAAGCGGTTTTGGGAGCTGTGCGGAAGGCTGCGGAAGCTGGTGCCCTATACTCCCATGCATTTGCTGCTGTGGAAGATTCTGGATATGACCGGATACGGGGATTATGCTGCCGCCATGCCGGGCGGCGAGAAAAGGCGGGCAAATCTGGATATGCTGGTGGAAAAGGCTGTGGCCTATGAGGCCACCAGCTACCGCGGCCTGTTCCATTTTATCCGTTATATCGAAAGGCTGCAGAAATACCAGGTGGATTACGGAGAAGCCAGCGTTACCGCAGAAGCAGAGGATGCGGTGCGCATTATGAGCATCCATAAAAGCAAAGGGCTGGAATTTCCCATTGTGCTGGTGTGCGGCCTGGGCAAGAATTTTAACCGGCAGGATACCAGGGGAAGTCTGGTACTTCATCCGGAATTGGGGCTGGGCTGTGATTATGTGGACCTGAGCTGCCGAATCCGGATTCCGCTGCTGCCGAAAAAGATCATTGCCGGACAGATTCGGGAGGAAAATCTGGGAGAGGAGCTGCGGGTATTGTATGTGGCCATGACCCGGGCGAAGGAAAAGCTGATTTTGACCGGAGCGGTGAAAAGCCTGGAGAATGCAGGGAAAAAGTGGAGCAGAGAGATTTCCTATACCAGCCTGATGAGTGCAGCCTGCTATCTGGACTGGATCATGCCGGCGCTGCTGCGCCATGAAGCCGCGGCAGATTTTGCTCAGGCGTATGATCTGCCCCAGGAAGGTCCCCTGCTTCGGGGTGAAGGCGGGATGAAAATCCGGGTAGTGCAGGAAGCCGGGCAGAGGCAGAAGCATCTGTTCCGTCAGGCCTTCATCCGGCAGGAGAAGGAGGCGCTGCTAAAGCGTGCAGAAAAACCGGAGGGAGAAGAGCCGGATGAGGAAATCCGGGCGTATTTTGAACGGATCAGCGGGGAAACCTATCCGTTCCAGAGGAATCTTTCCATTCCCGGAAAGATGACCGTGTCAGAGCTGAAGAAGGCAGCGCGGCAGGGAGATCCGGCGCAGGCAGTTCCTTTGTACGAGGAGCCGGTGATCGTGCCGCTGATTCCCAGATTCCGGAAGCCGGAGGAGGAAGAGGGCGGAGCCGCAAGAGGCACCGTGTATCACCGCTTTCTGGAGAACCTGGACTTTACCGGGAAATTTAACCGAAACTTCATAGTTTCCCAGTTGGAAAGCATGGTGAATTGTGGTAAAATCCTTAAGAATGAGGCTCAGTGGATCTCTGTCCGGAAAATACAGGCATTTTTAGCTTCGGATACGGCGGCCCGGATGCAGGCGGCGGCCGTGAGGGGCGAGCTGTACCGGGAACAGCCCTTTGTTCTGGGAGTGCCGGCCAATGTGATCGACCGGGAATGGGACGGCCGGGAGCAGGTGCTGATCCAGGGAATTATGGACGCCTGGTTTTATGAGAACGGGGAGATTGTGCTGATGGATTATAAGACGGATTTTGTTCCGGAGGGCCAGGCATACCGTCTGGCAGACAAATACCGGATTCAGTTGGAGTTTTACCGGCAGGCGCTGGAGCGGCTGACCGGAAAGCGGGTAAAGGAGAAGCTGATCTACTCCTTCTGCCTGGGTGAAACAGTGTTCCTGTGACAGGAGTACCGTTGGCTTTTGCAGGGAAGGCGGACGGAAGCGTTCCCATATCTTAAAAAAAGAGGTAAGAAAATTGAAATCATTTGTTCGGAGGCAGACACGGTGCCTGACAGAGACACAAAAGAGAGCAAAAAGGAGAAGCCGGTTTTATTTCGGGATGGGATTTCTGATTCCTGCGCTGACGGCGCTTTTGGGCTTTGCGGTGAATGGGGTGTGGCCCTTTGGGGACGGAACGGTGCTGATCATCGATTCGCTGCATCAGTATCTTCCGTTTTATACAGATTTTCATGAAAAGCTGGTGAATCACGAATCGCTGCTGTATTCCTTTTCCGCAGGGCTTGGGTATGACTTCTGGGGAACCTATGCCTACTATATGGCCAGTCCCCTGAATTTTCTTCTGGCGCTGTTCCCGAAGGCGAATGTGGCGGATGCCATGGATCTGTTTATTTTGCTGAAGATCGGCCTGTGCGGAGGAACCTTTTCCTGGTATCTGCATAAGCGGGATACGGAGCAGAAGTTCCTGCCGCTGGTATTCGGCAGTATGTTTTCCCTGAGTAATTTTGTGATCGGCTACTATTTCAATCTGATGTGGCTGGACAGCATTGCCATGCTGCCTTTGATCCTGTGGGGGATTGAGCGCATTGTAAAGGGAGAGAGCGGAAGGGCCTACGGACTGTCTCTGTTTTACGGATTGTGGTGCAACTATTATATCGGATTTATGCTGTGTATTTTTTCCTGCCTCTATTTCCTGGTGTGTCTTGCGGCAAAGCAGCGGATGAATGGGAAAAAGGCGGTGAAGCGCTGCCTGAGGTTCGGCTGGTATTCTCTTCTGGCAGGCGGGATGGCTTCGGCGGTGCTGGTGCCGGCCTTTCTGGCGCTGGTTTCTTCCGAATCGATGCAGAACAACAGCTTCCCCTCCACGATACGGTTTTATACGGACTTTTTCGATCTGATGCTGGCTCACTTCGCAGGGAATGAGCCCATTAATATTTCCGATTCCCAGGTGGGACTGAATGCTTACTGCGGCGTGATCGTGCTGCTGCTGACGGTATTGTATCTTCTGGATGAACGGATCCGCATCAAAGAAAAGCTTGGAAAAATCCTGCTGACCGCCTTTTTGCTGCTGAGCTTTTCCATGAATGTGCTGAACTATATCTGGCATGGCTTCCATGTCCAGAATGGTCTGCCCAACCGGTTTGCGTTTCTTTATATTGCCCTTCTGCTGATTATGGCGTATGATACGCTGAAGCATGTGAGAAGTATGCCGGTGTGGAAGATTTTGGTGTCCGGCATCGTACCCATCGCCTTTGTGTCCATTGCTTATCTGGCGGGTATGGGGGATCTGGAGCCTTACGTTTATTATGTCACGCTGGTTTTGCTGGTGCTGTATCTGAACCTGCTGCTGGTGGTCAATCTGGGAGTGGGGAAAATGCTTTCCTGGTATCTTCTGGGGGGCGTGATGCTGTCCGAGTCTATGATACATGGCGTATACGGAATCTGCTGCAATGGGGATGTGACCAGAAGCATTTATTTAAGAGATCAGGCCTCCTATGAGGAGCTGGTGGGAAAGCAGGAGGAGGACGGCTTTTTCCGCAGCGAGATTGACAGCCAGCGGATGCGGAATGTGACCATGTTTGCCGGCGGGAATTCCCTGGTCATGTTTAATTCCACCATGCAGGCATCGGTTACGGAATTTTGCGACCGGCTGGGAATTGAGGCCCGGACGAATAAAAACGGATATAACGGCGTGACAAAGCTGATGAATGATGTTTTCGGGATTCGCTATGTGCTTTCCGCTAACGGAAACGGCGGCAGTCTTTATCAGTTTGAAAAGACAGACGAGGATGAGAACCTGACGCTGTATCGGAATGAAAATGCACTGTCGGTCGGCTTTCTGGTCAATGCGGACATCCGGGAATGGGATATAGAAGAAGGGAATCCCATGGAGGTGCAGAACCGGTTCGCGGAGCTGGCCACCGGAGAGGAGCCCATCTTTGTATATGACCGCAATATTGAGATGACGGACGGAGAAAATTATGGCATCCGCATTCCGGAGGAAAAGCAGGTGTACCTGTATCTTCCTAACCGGGTATCGGAGCTGCAGCTCAACACCCCGGAATATTCGAAAAATTATAAGACGTATACGGATCACCTCTATGTGATAAATTCCATGGACGGGGATACGGAAGCGGATTTTACGGTAAATATGGATTCCGGCCAGGATACGCAGACTGCGTATGTATATACCTGTGCCAACGCTGCCTATGAGGCAGTGGTGGAAAAGCTGGCCCGCAATCAGCTAGAAAATGTGAAAGCGGATGGAAACCTTCTGCAAGGAACCATTCATGCCGATCAGGATGGAATACTGCTGCTGACGATTCCCTACAGTGAAAACTGGAGGGTTCTGGTGGACGGAAAACCGGCGGAGGCAGAATGCATCGGAAGCGCGCTGATGGGAATCGAGCTGGCGGCCGGAGATCATGAAATCTCCATGAAATATACGCCCGGGGGATTTTGGGCCGGCTGCGGACTGTCGCTGCTTTGTGCGGTGCTGTTTGCGCTGTCTTTGCGCTGGGAAAAGAGAAGAAAGGAAGAAGAGAAAATGGAACTGCAGTTTTCAAGAAAAGCAAATTCATTCGGAGAGGGTATTTTTTCTTTGCTGAATGAAAAGAAGGATGCTCTTTTAGCGGAGGGGCGTACGATTTATAATCTGTCAGTGGGAACGCCGGACTTTAAGACTCCGCAGGCTGTGATGGAGGCTGTGTCCCAGGCGGCGCTGAATCCGGACAATTTTAAATATGCGCTGAAGGATCTGCCGGAGCTGATACAAGCGATGAAGGAGTATTATCAGCGGCGTTTTGGAGTGTCCCTGCAGGAAAATGAGATTATGTCCATTTACGGTTCTCAGGAGGGAATGACCCATATTGCCTGGGCGCTGTGCGATCCGGGGGACCTGGTGCTGGTGCCCAATCCGGGATATCCCATTTTCAAAATCGGTCCGGAGCTTTGCGATGCCAGAACCTGGGAATATCCGCTGCTGGAGAAAAACGGATTTCTTCCAGATTTAGATGAGATACCGGAGCAGATTGCGGAGGAAGCCAAATTTATGGTGGTGAATTATCCGGGCAATCCGGTGTGCCGTCTGGCACCGGATGAATTCTACCAGAAGCTGATATCCTTTGCGAAAAAAAATAATATTGTGATTTTCCACGATAATGCTTATTCGGATCTCGTATACGGACAAAAACGGGGCACCTCCTTCCTGGCCTTCGAGGGGGCAAAGGAAGTGGGAATCGAGTTTTACTCTCTGTCCAAATCCTTTAACTATACGGGAGCAAGAATGTCCTTTGTGGTGGGAAACAGTGAGATTATCCGCAAATTCAAGACGATTCGCTCCCAGATCGATTATGGTATTTTTCTTCCGGTGCAGTATGGAGCCATTGCTGCCCTGCAGCAGCCGGAGGAGGCGGTGCAGGAGCAGTGCCGGGAGTATGAGCGGAGAAATCATGCGCTGTGCCAGGGACTGCGGGACATCGGCTGGAATGTTCCGGACAGTGAGGGAACCATGTTTGTCTGGGCTCCGTTGCCGGAGGGATATACAAATTCTGAAAAATTCTGTGTGGAGCTGATGGAACGCTCCGGTGTGATCTGTGTTCCGGGCAGCAGTTTTGGAAGCCTGGGAGAGGGCTATGTGCGGCTTGCACTGGTACTGCCGCCGGAAGAGCTGGAAAAGGCGGTGCAGAGCATAAAGGATAGCGGTATTCTTTCTCATACGGTTTAGACGGAAAGCCTGACGGCAGAAAATGGCCGAAAATGGAAGAAAAAATGCAGCGGCTTTTCCTTGCTTTCTGCGGCTGCATAAGGTATGATAGTGTAGTTTTACAGCATAATAGTTACAAAGGAAAGAATCGGAGATTATAGGATGGATCAGGATATTTTAGCAGGACTTTGCAAGCTGGCAGGCCGGGAGCATGTGTATCAGGATGAGCCGCTGTGCCGGCATACGACGTTTCGGATCGGCGGTCCGGCGGATTTCTTTGTGACGCCGGATTGCGTGTCTGTCCTGGAAGGGCTGGTGGCCTTTTGCAGGGAGCGGGAAGTGCCGTTTTATATTTTGGGAAACGGAAGTAACCTGCTGGTGGGTGATAAAGGCTACCGGGGAGTGATTATCCAGTTGTGTAAAAATCTAAATCAGATCAAAACGGCGGATGAAAGCATTCTGGCCCAGGCAGGAGCCATGCTTTCTGCGATCGCCAGGGCTGCCCTGGAGGAGGGGCTGACCGGGCTGGAGTTTGCCTCCGGTATTCCGGGGACTCTTGGGGGAGCTGTAATGATGAATGCCGGCGCCTACGGCGGAGAGATGAAGAATGTGGTCCGCAGGGTACGGGTGCTCTCAAGAGAGGGAGAAATCCTGGAGCTTACGGGAGAACAGATGGAATTCGGCTATCGCACCAGTGCGGTGGAGAAGGAAAAGTATATTGTGCTGGAGGCGGAGCTGGGGCTGCGCCGGGGGGACCGGGAGCAGATCAGCGCCTGTATGAAGGAGCTGCAGGAGCGGCGTGTGGAAAAGCAGCCCTTGAATATGCCCAGCGCCGGGAGTACGTTTAAACGGCCGGAGGGATATTTTGCCGGGAAACTGATTATGGATGCAGGACTGCGGGGCTTCTCCGTGGGGGGCGCCCAGATTTCGGAGAAGCATTGCGGCTTTGTGATAAATAAAGGCGGAGCTACGGCTGCGGATGTGAGAGAACTAATGAGACAGGTGAATGCGAGGGTACAGGAGAAGTTTGGCGTTTCGCTGGAGCCTGAGGTGAAAATGCTGGGAGAATTCTGAGGATGAGATTTGTGATCGTAACAGGAATGTCCGGTGCCGGGAAGCGTACGGCACTGAAGATGCTGGAGGATGCCGGATATTTCTGTGTGGATAATCTGCCGGTGCCCCTGGTGGATAAATTTGCAGAGCTGGCTACGAACCCGGCCCAGGAATATGGGAGGGTGGCGCTGGGGCTGGATGTGCGCAGCATCCATGAACCCCAGGCAGTAGAGCGCCTGATACATATGCTTGAGAGCGGAGGGTATCCGTTTGAGATCCTGTTTCTGGAGGCGGGGAACCAGACGCTGGTGAAGCGCTATAAGGAGAGCAGAAGAAGCCATCCCTTGTCCCGGAGCGGCCGGATCGATGAGGGCATTGAGCGGGAGCGCCGGATACTGCAGCGATTGAAGCAGCAGGCGAACTATATTATTGATACCAGCCAGCTTTTGACCAGAGATCTTCATGCGGAGCTGGATAAGATTTTTGTGGAGCAGCAGGAATATCGGAATTTGTTTATTACGGTGCTGTCCTTTGGTTTCAAATACGGAATTCCGGAGGATGCGGATCTGGTGTTTGATGTGCGTTTCCTGCCGAATCCTTATTATGTGGAGGAGCTGAAATATAAGACGGGAAACGACCGGGAGGTACAGGATTACGTAATGCATTCGCAGACCGCCCGGATCTTTGTGGAAAAGCTGACAGATCTGACGGATTTTCTTCTTCCCAATTATATTGCGGAGGGGAAAAACCAGCTTGTGATTGCAGTAGGCTGTACGGGGGGAAAGCACCGATCTGTGACATTGGCGAACCGGCTGTATGAATTTCTGAGTAAAAAGAAGGAGTACGGCGTGAAGATAGAGCACCGGGATCTTGTCCGGTGAGGGGTGAGAGATTGTCTTTTTCAAGTGAAGTGAAGGAGGAGCTTTCCCGCCAGACGGACGGCTCCAGACATTGTCAGATTGCAGAAATTACGGCCATCATTACCATGTGCGGCCGGGTTTCCATATCTACTCGGGATAAAATCTACGTAAAGATACAGACGGAAAATCTGTATGTAGCCAGAAAATACTTTGCATTGCTCCGTAAGACCTTTCGGATTACGGGGGATGTGTCTGTAAAAATCCATGGAATACACGGTCAGAACCGGACCTTTTGCGTTACTGTAAAAAATCACGGGGATGCACTCCGCATTTTGCAGGCATCCCGCCTGATTACACCCGGGCTGGAGGTGGCGGAAAAGCTGTCTCTGGTGGATAATCTGATCGTACAGAGATCCTGCTGCAGGCGGGCATTCCTGCGGGGCGCTTTTCTGGTGGCAGGATCCATCAGCGATCCGCAGAAGTTCTATCATTTTGAGATTGTCTGTGCCACCCGGTCCAAGGCGGTGCAGCTTCAGGAGATGATCGGAAGCTTTGAGCTGGATGCCAAGATCGTGGAGCGCAAAGGCCACTTTGTGGTGTACATAAAAGAAGGTGCTCAGATCGTGGATATGCTGAATGTGATGGAGGCGCACAATGCGCTGATGAAGCTGGAAAATATCCGGATTGTGCGGGAAATGCGCAATTCGGTGAACCGGAAGGTAAACTGCGAAACGGCCAATATTCATAAGACGGTCAGCGCAGCGGTAAAGCAGGTAGAGGATATCCAGTACCTGCAAAGGCACGTTGGATTGGATAAGCTGCCGGAAAATCTGGCAGAGGTGGCCAGACTGCGCCTGGAGCAGCAGGATGCCACATTGAAGGAGCTGGGAATGATGCTGTCTCCTCCGGTAGGCAAGTCGGGGGTAAATCACCGTCTGCGCAGGCTGGGAGAGATGGCGGATAAGCTGAGAGAAAAAAAGGAGGATCCGTATGATTGAGAAAGCTGTAACTGTGCAGATGTCGGGAAAACAGGACCGGGAACCGGTCGCTGCCCTGCTGGTGCAGGCGGCCAGCCGCTACCGCAGTGCGATCTACCTGAAAAACGGCAGATACAATGTAAATGCCAAAAGCATTATGGGAATGATGATGCTGAGCATACGAAACGGAGATAAAATACAGGTCACAGCGGAAGGTGCAGACGAGAGTGAGGCGGTACAGAGGATGGAACAGTGCCTGTGCTGCTCCGGCTAAAAAGCCGGTACACATGGAGAAAATCCTCTGTCACCCAGGATAAATATGTGATGTAAGATCAAAATAGAGGGCCGTGCCCGCTGCCGATCACTGTAAGAGGCAGCGGGTGCGGCCTTTGCAGCGGAGATCGATATCTTGTTTTTCTTACGGAGAAGCGCTTTCCTGCGTAAATAGCCGTTGCACTTTTGACAGAAACACCTTATAATATATTTACATATTTTGGGACAGAATATTGTATTTTTTGTGCGTTTGTGCCAAATTTCCGGAGAAAAATTTTCTGCTTTCCGGCGTGTAGGCATACGCCTCCTGATGGCTCAGGATTCCGCGAAAAGGCAGGTGATCGAATGTCTGTTTTCAGAAGAGCGTTTTTATATATTTTCAGAAAACCGGTGAGGATGATACTTCTCTTTTTCCTTTTGTCTGCAATGGGACTTCTGATGCTGTCGGGATTGTCCATTTATAACAGTGCTTCTGCATCGGCAGATGCGGTACGCAGGGCAGTAACCTCCGGCTTCGAGGTATCCTTCATACCGGAGCTGTATAATGGAGATATCATTGATACCTATACAAATGAAAAGGGCGAACTTGTGCGGGTACTTCATGTCTCCGCCCTGACACCGGATGGAATCGATCAGATCCTGGCGCTTGACGGGGTAGAAGGATATTATACTACCATTGGATATCATTCGTTATATACCGATCTGGATGTGATTCCGGGCCATTACACAGCCGCATTACAGGAAATGAAAAAAGAAATTGCGGAAGATCCGGACAAGGCTCTGCAATATGAGCAGTATTTTTTGGCGGGAGAGACAAATTCAAAATCAATCCGGCTTCTTGAAACAGACGGAACCCAGTGGCAGCCTTACTTTGTAAATGGGGCAGTTGAGCTGGTGAAGGGGCGGCATCTGACGGCGGATGATGAAAGGAAGGCCATTCTTTCGGCCGAATTGGCTGACCGCAATCATCTGGCGCCGGGAGATACTCTGACGGTTTATGAATACGATTTTGTATCCGGTGAAGTCTACAGTGATCCGTATGAAATGGAAATTATAGGAATTTTCCAGCCAAACTTTGAGGAGGAAATCTCATATTATTCGGTTGAGGATCAGATCCTGGACAATTTGATTTTTACGGGACGGGAGGCGGACCCCTTTTTCCGGCGGGAATATGCGGAATTTTATGGGGGCCAGCCTGTCGTGAATGAAACAGAGCATTATACCAAGGTATTATTTTATGTGGACAGCCCGCTGAACCTGGACCATGTCATGGAGCAGGTCCGCAATATGGACATTGCGGACTGGAAGTACTATATGATCGAAAAAAGTGACGAGGATTACCGGAACGTAGCGGGACCGCTTCAGATGGTACTCAATCTTTCCGCTGCCCTGCTGGCGGTTACTGTGGCAGGCGCTTTTGCGGTTATCGCATTACTTCTTACGATGTGGACCCGCAGCCGCCGTACAGAGACAGGCATTTTACTGTCCATCGGCATTGCGAAACGGCAGATTATTCTTCAGCTTCTTCTGGAGGGCCTGATCATTACGGCGGTCTCTTTCCTGCCCGCAGTTCTTTTGGCTAAGCCAGTAACCGCGGCAATCGGAAATACTATGATAGCCGTATCCGCACCGGAAGAGGATGCCCAGCCATATGAGACCAAAATTGTAGAGGGCACTTACGATTTAGAGATTACCAAAACGGCAACGGAGACGGTTCCACTGGATTTTACGGTAAACGCAGGTATGCTGCTGGTGGTATTTGGATCCATGCTCGTTGTTACAGCCGCCACGATACTTGCTGCGTCTTATTGCATTATGCGGCGGAAGCCAAAGGAATTATTGTTGAGGAGATAGGGTATGTCTGCCAAAAGAAGAGCAATTCTGTATATTACACGCAAAAAAGGAAAAACAATCCTTTTGCTGCTTTGCTTTTTTGTCATTCTGGTGTTGATTTCCACGGCTTTGGAAATCAACAGCGCCTCGGAAATCAGCGGGGCAAATCTGCGAAAAGCATTTAAAGGATATTTTAAGGTGGCAGCCAGTCCGGAAGCAGAAACGGAGATTTCCATCGATGAGGATTTTGTTTCATCGGTCATGGCGCTGGGCGGTCTGAAAAGCTATAATGCGCAGCGTTCCTGCTATATGACTGTTCCAAAGCTTATTCTGAAGCCGGGGCGCTTTACGGCCGAAGGCAGCACAAAAGCCCGGATGACAACCTTGATCAGCAATACGGACAGCAGCCGCAATTCCTATTTCATGATGGATATGCTGACGCTGTCAGAGGGACACCATATTTCAGAAAACAGTTCGGAAGCGGCGCTGATTTCACGCACGCTGGCGGACCAGAACGGGCTGAAAATCGGAGATACGATTTCTGCCGTTATTACAGAGGATGTTACAGGGGATGCGGATATCCGGGGGCAGGAATTTTCGTTTCAGATTGAAGGCATCTTTGAGGAGAAGGAGATCTTTCAGACGGAAGAAAATGCACCGGAATGCACGCTGGTGTCAAATTATATTTTTATTGATCAAAGCTCCGGGAATAAAATCAGAACCCTTTTAGATGGAGGACATCCTCAAGGATATGAAGGCAGTGTCACATTTTTCGTGGATGATCCAGAAGAAATGAATCAGATTGTAAACAAACTGAAGGAAAGTATGGGGGATGCTGCGGGCTCATTGGAAATTACAGAAAACAATTCCGCATATGAACAGGCAATGATACCGCTGAAAAAGCTGAGCAGTATGACGGAGGTTATGACCGTGGTAATTGCAGTGATCGGATGCGGAATAATTTCTCTTCTTTTACTGCTATGGGAACGTGACAGAATTCATGAAATCGGCCTGCTGATGTCAGTGGGAATAAAGAAAAGCGGAATTTTCTTCCAGCAATTCATGGAATGCGGCTTGATCTTTGCGGCGGCATTTCTTCTGGCCGTGATCGTTTCTTTTCCGGCCGCCCGGCAGATTGGTTCCGTGCTGTATCATAATACGGTGGCTGAGGCGAAAGAAGATATGGGGTCCCCCGATGCATATGAAGCATATCAAAACCGCTACAATCAAACAGCCGCATTGGAGGCAGAACCGGAATTTGAAGTGAATTTGTCCGGATGGGCACTGGCCGGTCTGGGCGGAATCGGACTTGTACTGGTGATTGTTTCGGTAACGGTCTCTTTTGCAGCAGCGGCAAGGAAAAAACCAAAAGAGTTATTAATCATCATGGAATGAGGTATGAAAATGATTGAGGTCAGTAACCTGTCTTATTATTATACAAAGGAAAGAATGATTTTAAACGGAATTAATCTGGTTTTGGAAAATGGAAAGCTGTATGTGATTTTTGGCCCTTCTGGCTGCGGGAAAACGACGCTGCTGTCTTTGCTGGGTGGGCTGGATGAGGCGAAGGAAGGAACCATCGTAATTGACGGCAGAGAAGTGCGGGAAATTGGACTGGATAAACTGCGAAAAGAAAAGGTATCTTTTATTTTTCAGAATTATAATCTGATTGACTATATGACGCCGATAGAAAATGTGCAGCTAACCGCCAGGGTGGATCCTCTGCCTGTCTTAGAGTCCATGGGGCTGACAGCAGAAGAAGCCAAACGCAATGTGCTTCGGTTATCCGGCGGCCAGCAGCAGAGAGTTGCAATCGCACGGGCGCTGGCATCGCAGAATCCCATTATTCTTGCGGATGAACCTACCGGAAATCTTGACGAAGGGACGGCAAAAGAAATTATGGGAATCCTGAAGGACGCTGCAAGAATACATAACCGCTGCGTGGTACTGGTATCTCATTCCAGAGAAGCGGCAGAGATCGCAGATAAGGTGTTTGAATTGAAGGGCGGAAAATTGGAAGAAAGAGATCCGCAGTCTTACGCGCCTCCTTCTATAAGCGGGTGAAACAGAAGCAGACGGGCGAATTTATCAGGGGTTGTCTAAGTGACAGAAAGGAAGGTTTGGTTATGACAAAAGAAGTGGAAGAAATGTTAGCTTTTAACAAGAAGTTTGTAGCGGAGAAGCGTTATGAGCAATATACCAGCAGTAAATATCCGGATAAAAAGATTGCTATCCTCACCTGCATGGATACACGGCTGATAGAGCTGCTGCCTGCCGCCCTGAATTTGAAAAACGGCGATGTGAAAATGATTAAAAACGCCGGAGGCGTGGTTACGAATCCCTTTGGAAGCGTGATTCGCAGCCTGCTGGTCTCCATCATCGAGCTGGGCGTAAATGAGATCATGGTGATCGGCCATACGGATTGCGGTGTCCAGCACATTGACAGTGAAATGATGATCCATCATATGAAACAGCGGGGGATTCCCCAGGAATCCATCGATCTGATGAAATATTGCGGCATTGATTTTGAAAAATGGCTGGCAGGCTTTGACAGTGTGGAAGCCTCTGTGGAAGAAACGGTGCACACCATCATAAACCACCCGCTGATGCCGAAGGATATCCATGTGGGAGGCTATGTGATCAATACCCAGACCGGTGAGCTGACGGTAATCTGCTGATAGGGAAGCAGGCTGTGCGGCCTTGTATCCAAAAGAATTTCTGTTTTTATAAAAAAAACCGAAAAAAATATAAAATATTCTAAAATTTTTCTTGCCTTTTCCTCGTTTTTACGGTATAGTCAGCTGGAATAACGCACAAGGGAGTGGTTATAGCATAACCCGCTCCCTTTTTGCATTTTGCGAAAAACAACGAATGAAAGAGGTAAAATTATGATTGATGTAATTACCAACGTAAACAGTGCAATTAATGGCGTAGTCTGGGGATGGCCTGCTCTGATCCTTCTGGGATTTGTCGGCGTCCTGATGACTGTTCTGACCAAATGCTTCCAGCTGACCCATTTTGGCCATTGGATCAAAAACACCATTGGAGCCATTTTCGGCGACAAACATGTTACAAAGCATACCGGCGACAAGTCGATTTCTCAGTTCCAGTCGCTTTGTACCGCTTTGGCGGCTACCGTAGGTACCGGAAATATCGTAGGTGTAGCCGGAGCCATTGCTGTGGGAGGACCGGGAGCGGTCTTTTGGATGTGGCTGATTGCCTTCTTCGGGATGATGACGAACTACTCTGAGAATGTTCTGGGTATTCTTTTCCGCCGCAAGAATTCCAAGGGCGAATGGTGCGGAGGAGCAATGTACTACCTGCGGGACGGACTTGGAAGCAAGAAGGGCTGCAAAACCCTGGGAGCCGTTCTTGCGGTTCTTTTCTCCTGCTTCTGCCTGCTGGCTTCCTTTGGTATCGGTAATATGAGCCAGGTAAACAGTATGGTAGCGAATGTACATACCGCTTTCGGCATTCCCGCCATTGCCACCGGAATTTTCCTGGTGCTGGCTGTCGGTCTGGTAATTCTGGGCGGATTGAAGCGGATTGCTGCCTTTACGGAAAAAATCGTGCCCTTCATGGTGATTGCTTATCTGATCGGAACCTTTATCATCATTTTTTTGCATATCGGGACAATTCCCGCCGTATTTGCCTCCATTTTCCAGGGTGCGTTCGCTTTGAAATCGGCTGCCGGCGGTGTTGTGGGCTCCGGCATTGCGCTGGCGATGCAGATGGGTATGAAGCGCGGCGTATTCTCCAATGAGGCCGGTCTCGGTTCCTCTGTTATGGTTCATTCCAGCTCCAATGTAAGAGAGCCGGTCCGCCAGGGTATGTGGGGAATCTTCGAAGTATTTGCGGATACCATCGTAGTATGCTCTCTGACTGCGCTGACGATTTTAAGCTCCGGTGCGGTGGATCTTAGCACCGGCCAGCTGACTGCCGAGGCTGCGGAGATTGGCTCCAGCTCTCTGATGAGCTATGCGTTCTCTCAAACCTTCGGTAAGCCGGGCGCCTGGTTTATCGCTCTGGCGATTCTGCTGTTTGCTTATTCTACGGTGCTTGGCTGGAGTCATTACGGCTCTACTGCCTGCGAGTACCTGTTCGGTACCAAATCCACCACGTTTTACCGTGTCATCTTCGTGTGCATCGTGCTGGCAGGCTCTGTGATCGAGGCGCAGCTTGCCTGGGATATCTCCGACACCTTCAATGGCCTGATGATGATCCCCAACCTGATCGGTGTGCTGGTACTTTCGCCGCTGGTTATGAAATGCACGAAGAATTATGTGGACCGTAAGCTGCACGGAAAGAAGGTAAAGCCTATGCTGTCCATGTTCCCGGATATCCAGGAAGAGCATGAAAAAGAGGTAATGCAGGGAGCAGAATAACTTCCCCTGTCAGAATTAGAAATTAAAAAGCGGGCTGCTGTAAAATCAAAAGACGAAGGCATTTGCATCCAGATCTTCCGGATACAAAGCTGTGCAGATTGATTTTACGGCAGCCTGTTTGCTGTTATAGGCTTCCGGTACCCGAAGCCCTATGGAAAAGCTTTTGCAGTTTTAAAGCGCAAACGCCTGCAGCCTTTCTATGAGAGATGACCCTGGGGCAAACGTTGGGAAACAGAAAGCGGGGACACCGAGGTTGTCACCCGGAAAATTCGGTGTTATAATCTCATGGAGTTTAAAGGAGCGGAAGGATTTATGAATATTTTAACAGCAGAACAGATTACCAAATCTTATACGGAGCGGAAGCTTCTGGATCAAGTGTCCTTTTCCATGCAGGAGGGGGAGAAGATCGGAGTGATCGGCATAAATGGAACCGGAAAATCTACCCTATTGAAAATATTAGCCGGAGAGGAGGAGCCGGATGAGGGGGAGCTGATTCTGGGAAACCATGTGGTGGTACGCTATCTTCCCCAGAATCCGGAATTTCCTCTGCAAGCCGGAGTCCTGGAGACTGTTCTGGCGCACCGGGAGTCCCATGAGGAAGTCTGGGATAAAGAGGGAGAGGCCAAGCGTATGCTGACCCGGCTTGGGATTACGGACTTTGAACAGAAGGTGGGCGAGCTGTCCGGCGGCCAGAGGAAAAGGCTGGCATTGGCTGCGGTACTGCTGTCTCCGGCGGATATTCTGATTTTGGATGAGCCGACGAACCATTTGGACAACGAGATGGCGGACTGGCTGGAGAGCTTCCTGAAAAATTGGAGAGGCTCTCTGATTATGGTAACGCATGACCGGTATTTTCTGGACAGCGTTTCCAACCGAATCGTAGAGATCGACAAGGGCCGGCTGTACAGTTACCAGGCAAATTATTCCGGTTTTCTGGCTCTGAAGGCGGAGCGGGAGGAGATGGCGCTGGCATCGGAGCGGAAGCGTCAGTCGATTCTGCGGGTAGAGCTGGAGTGGATCCGGCGGGGAGCCAGGGCCCGCTCTACGAAGCAAAAGGCCCATATCCAGAGATATGAGAATCTGAAAAATCAAAGCGCGCCCCAGCAGGATTCAAAGGCAGAGATCAGTTCCCCGTCCTCCCGGCTTGGTAGGACTACCATAGAGCTGGAGCATCTCTCCAAAAGCTATGGAGACAGGGTGCTCTTCCGGGATTTCTCCTATATTTTTCTGAAGCAGGACCGGGTGGGCTTTATCGGGACGAATGGCTGCGGGAAAACGACCCTGATGAGGCTGATCGCCGGGCTGGAGCAGGCTGATAGCGGCCGGGTAGAAGTGGGACAGACGGTAAAGATCGGGTACTACGCCCAGGAATTTTTCGATATGGATCCGGCTCTGCGGGTGATTGATTATATAAAGGAAGGCGCAGAATATGTAAGGACAGAGGAGGGACTGGTGTCTGCCGCCAAAATGCTGGAGCGGTTTCTTTTTACATCGGATATGCAGTACAGTCCCATCGGAAAGCTGTCCGGCGGGGAAAAGCGCCGGCTTCGGCTGCTACGGGTGCTGATGGAGGCCCCGAATGTGCTGATCCTGGATGAACCCACCAATGACCTGGATATTACCACCATGACCTTGCTGGAGGACTATCTGGATCATTATGAGGGCATTGTCATCACCGTGTCCCATGACCGGTATTTTCTGGACCGTATTGTCCGGCGGATATTTGCTTTTGAACAGGGAGTCCTGCGGCAGTACGAGGGCGGCTATACGGATTATGCCCAGCGAAAGGAATGGGAAGCGTGGAAGGCCATGGAGGAAGCCCAGGGACAGACGCAGGAAAAGGGCAGGAAAAAGGGAAAGGGGATTCCGGCAGGCGCAGAGCAGCCAAAAAGCGGAAAGCCCCGGGAAAACCGGAAGCTGAAATTTTCCTGGCAGGAGCAGAAGGATTATGAAACCATCGAGGGGGAAATCGCTGCGCTGGAAGAGCGGATCGCCTTTCTGGAAGAGGAAATGAACGGCGCCGCCAGTGATTTTGAGAAGCTGAACCAACTGACCGGAGAAAGGGAGGCGGCGGAACAGGCGCTGGAGGAAAAAATGGAACGGTGGATGTATCTGGAAGAGCTGGCACAGAAAATTGCGGATCAGACGTAACGTCTGGCCGTTCATGGAGGACCTCTGGCTTCTTTTGCCCTTTGATTTTGCGGCCGCCCCAAAGAGAAAAGGTGTATTTACAGAGAAACCTGAAAATGATAAAATGTATGCGAACGGAATAGACGGAATAAGACTTCGGATAGGAGGAACAGGATGGCTGATATAATCCTGGACTGTTTGATTGACACTTTGAAAACGGTGCCGTTTTTGTTTTTAACATATCTGCTTATGGAGTACATTGAGCATCGCACCAGTGATAAAACGAAGGGCATGATCCGGCGGGCCGGAAAGTGGGGGCCGCTGTTTGGCGGAGTGCTGGGAGTGATTCCTCAGTGCGGTTTTTCCGCTGCGGCTGCCGGCCTTTTTTCCGGCAGGGTGATTACGCTGGGTACACTACTGGCAGTATTTTTGTCCACGTCCGATGAGATGCTGCCTATTTTACTGTCCAGTCAGGTGCCGCTGCCGTTAATTTTGCGGATTTTGGCGCAAAAGGCAGTCATTGGCGTACTGGCGGGCTTTTTTGTGGATTTTGTATTCCGGAAATTTAATCAGCGCAAGATCGGCTCGAAAATTCATGATATCTGTGTGCAGGAGCATTGTGAATGTGAGCACAGTATTGTAAAATCGGCGCTGAAGCATACGGGGAATATTGCCCTGTTTTTGCTGGTGGTATCGCTGGCGCTGAATCTGGTGATCGGCCTGATCGGAGAGGAAAATCTGGGGCGGCTGATCCTGAACTGGCCGGTGGCCGGGGAGCTGCTGGCAGGGGTGATCGGACTGATCCCCAACTGTGCGGCATCTGTGGTGATTACTACGCTGTACATGGAAGGCGCCATGAGCGCCGGAGCCATGATGGCCGGCCTGCTGGTGGGCTCCGGCGTAGGGCTTCTGGTTCTGTTTCGTACCAATAAAAGCCGGGCGGAAAACCTGAAAATTACGGCGATGCTCTATGTGATCGGGGTATTGGGCGGTATTGCGACAGGACTTTTGGGAAAAATATAACAAATATTACTATAACAGAGGTAATGCTATGGATTATATGATCAGGGCAACGGCGGCGGACAATCAGATCCGTGCTTTTGCCGCTACGACAAGAACAATGGTGGAAACGGCGAGGCAGTATCATAATACCAGCCCGGTGGCAACGGCGGCTCTTGGCCGGCTGCTGACCGGAGGTGTCATGATGGGCAGCATGATGAAGGGAGAGCAGGATCTGCTGACGCTTCAGGTAAAGGGGGACGGCCCTCTGGGCGGAATTACGGTGACAGCGGATTCGAAGGGACATGCCAAGGGATATGTGAACCATCCGGAGGTGCTGATTCATGCCAATGCCAGGGGAAAGCTGGATGTGTCCGGAGCCATCGGAAACGGAATGCTTCAGGTAATCAAGGATATGGGCCTGAAGGAACCCTATGTGGGAAGCTGCCAGCTTCAGACAGGCGAGATTGCAGAGGATCTGACCTATTATTTCGCCATATCGGAGCAGGTGCCCTCTTCCGTAGGGCTGGGAGTTTTGCTGGAGAAAAATAATACGGTGCGCCAGGCGGGAGGCTTTCTGATTCAGTTGATGCCCTTTACGCCGGACGAGATCATTGATAAGCTGGAGCAGAGGCTGGCCGGTGTGAATTCCGTAACCTCCATGCTGGATGCAGGGAAAACGCCGGAGGAGATTCTGGAGGAGCTTCTGGGAGAGTTTGGCCTGGAGATCAATGAGAAAAAGGAAATTTTCTATCAGTGTGACTGTTCCAGGCAGCGGATCGAGAGGGCTTTAATCAGCATCGGAAAAAAGGAGCTTCAGGACATGATCCATGACGGCAAACCCATAGAGGTGAACTGCCATTTCTGCAATAAAAATTATGAGTTTGGCGTAGAGGAGCTGAAGGAGCTGCTGAAGCGGGCGGTGCGGTAGCGGCAAAAATACCGGCGCATATAAAACAACGGGTATTGCAACTTGCGGAATATGCGATCAGAGGCAGAATGGCATGGCCTGTATCGGAAAGCAGGTATGCCGGGAATCCCCGGATCAGGAAAGAAAGGAAAGACCATGCAGGACGGATTTCTCAAGGTGGCTGCGCTGACACCGAAAATAAAAGTGGCAGAATGTATTTACAATACGGAAATCATCTGTGAGATGATGGAGGAGGCTTACGGGAAGGGAGCAAAAATTCTGGTATTTCCGGAGCTTTGCATCACCGGCTATACCTGTCAGGATCTGTTCTGGCAGGAAAAACTGCTGACGGAGGCCAGAGAGGGACTGAAAAAGATCCTGGTAAGCAGCAGGGGGAAGAAGGCTCTGATTTTTGTGGGGCTCCCATGGGAGGTGGACGGAAAGCTTTACAATACGGCGGCTGTCTGCTCAGACGGAAGGCTGCTGGGATTGGTGCCGAAGCGTTATCTTCCCAATTACAATGAATTTTATGAGGCAAGACATTTTTGTCCGGGTCAGGAGGCAGTGACATTCCTGGAGGTGGACGGCTGCCAGATTCCCTTCGGGATGAACCAGCTTTTTACCTGCAGGCAAATGGAGGGACTGGCTGTGGCGGCGGAGCTGTGCGAGGATCTGTGGGTGCCCTGTCCCCCCAGCACCTATCATGCGATGGCAGGAGCCAATGTAATCGTCAATCTTTCTGCCAGTGATGCGGGAACCGGGAAGAGCGCCTACCGCACCTCCCTGGTGAGCAGCCAGTCGGCAAGGCTGCTGTGCGGCTATGTTTATGCCAGTGCGGGAGAGGGAGAATCTTCTCAGGATCTGGTTTTTTCCGGCCACAATCTGATTGCGGAAAACGGAACCGTGCTGGCCTCTTCCGGAAGGTTTACCACAGGCATTCTGTACGGAGAGCTGGATATCCGCAGGCTGCGGGCAGAACGCCGCCGCATGACCACCTTCGGCTGCGGAGGATTTGACCTGGACCGGGCCGCCGCAGGGCATGGGATGGGCCGGGACGGAAAGGGCTATGTGCGCACGAACTTTGAATTGGAGCTTGAGGAGACGAAATTAACCCGCTATTTTGATCCAAGGCCCTTTGTGCCCTCCGGAAAGGCGGATCGGGACAAGCGCTGTGAGGAAATTCTGATGATTCAGGCCATGGGCTTAAAAAAACGCCTGGAACATATCAACTGCAAAAATATCGTAGTGGGTATCTCGGGCGGTCTGGATTCTACGCTGGCCCTGCTGGTGATGGTAAAGGCCTTCGACATGCTGGGGCTGCCCCATGAAAACATTACGGCGGTGACGATGCCCTGCTTTGGCACCACCAGCCGTACCTATAACAATGCCTGCCAGATGACCAGGACGCTGGGAGCTACTCTGCGGGAGGTGAATATTAAAGAAGCGGTAAACATTCATTTCAGGGATATCGGACATGACAGCAGTGTGCAGGATGTGACCTATGAAAACTGTCAGGCCAGAGAGCGGACCCAGATCCTGATGGATATTGCCAATCAGAAAAACGGCCTGGTGATCGGTACCGGAGATATGTCCGAATTGGCTCTGGGCTGGGCCACCTACAATGGAGATCATATGTCCATGTATGCGGTAAACTGCTCCGTGCCTAAGACGCTGGTGCGTCATCTGGTGCGTTATTATGCGGATACCTGCGGCGACGAGGCTTTAAGCAGGGTGCTTCTGGATGTGCTGGATACTCCGGTCAGCCCGGAGCTGCTTCCGCCGAAGGACGGAGAGATCGCTCAGAAAACAGAGGATCTGGTGGGACCCTATGAGCTGCACGATTTCTTTTTGTATTATGTGCTGCGGTTCGGCTTTGCTCCCGCAAAGATCTACCGTATTGCGAAGCTGGCCTTCGCAGGAGTATATACGGACGAGTTTATCCTGAAATGGTTGAAAACCTTCTACTGGCGGTTCTTCGCCCAGCAGTTCAAGCGCTCCTGTATTCCGGACGGGCCCAAGGTAGGTTCGGTGGCCTTATCACCCAGGGGAGACCTGCGGATGCCCAGCGATGCCTGTGTGCGGATCTGGAGAGAAGAGCTGGACCGGATGTAGCCTGTGGATTTATATTTTTGATGGTGCCTGCGTCAGCAGGCATGGGAGCTTAGTAACAGTTCAGCCCAGGGCTGAACTGTTACGTCGATTTATGAAAAAGCTTGGTATTCCCCTTGCATTTTCGGATAGGGTATGCTATAATTCATTCGCTGTTTATGGATGTACGCAGATTAGACAGCCTAACTGCAGGGACTTGCAGGGGTAGTCCGGGGTAGCTTACTGCGGCAGTATCAGAGCAGTATTGGCCGGAAATGGACGGCATGGCCGTAAGCAGTTCACATAAAATAAGAAGAGGTGAAAAAAATGAAGAAAGGTATCCATCCAAATTATTATCAGACAACCGTTACCTGTAACTGCGGAAATACATTCGTGACAGGTTCTACCAAAAAGGAGATCCATGTAGAGGTTTGCTCCAAGTGTCATTCCTTCTATACCGGTCAGCAGAAAACAGCGGCTGCCCGCGGACGTATTGATAAGTTCAATAAAAAATACGGCATCGAAGCAAAATAATAGTATGGGAAAGATAAGGTTGAGGTTGCGAAATCTCAACCTGTTTTTAAATACAAGAAGTATCAGCGCCTGGCAAAATGCAGTATAGGCCAGGATGCCGCTTGGCGGCAGAACGGAGATCGATAAGAGATGAAATATTCGAATATAGGCGGACAGGCCGTTATGGAAGGCGTTATGATGCGCAACGGCGAGAACTATGCGGTGGCTGTCCGGACGGCAGACCATGAGATCATTGTAAAAAAAGAGGAATATCACAGCTTTGTTAAAAATAAGAAAATACTGTCGCTCCCAATCGTGCGGGGCGTGTTTAACTTTGTAGATTCTCTGGTGCTGGGGATGAAAACACTGATGTATTCCGCAGATTTTTTTGCGGAGGAAACAGAGGAAGAGCTGGAGGAGCGCCTGGCGCAGGAACAGAAAAAGGCGGAAAAGAAGGCGGAGAAGCTGCGCCGGCAGGGAAAGGCCCTGGAGGCTGAGACACTGCTGAAGAAAAGGGCGGAGGAAGCGGCCGGAGAACGGGAGCGTCTGGTGAAGCGGGGCGCTGCTGAGACGGCGCCGGAGGAAAAGAAAGAGGATAACGGAGTCCTGATGGGCTTTACAGTGGTCTTTTCCATTGTTATTTCCGTGGGCTTATTTATGCTTTTGCCCTATTTCCTGTCCCGGGGGCTGCATTACGTTACAAGCTCAGAAACTTTGATTTCGATTGCGGAGGCCGTGCTGCGCATGGCGATTTTCCTGGGCTATATCCTGCTGATCTCCCGGATGAAGGAGATTCAGAGAACCTTTATGTACCATGGGGCAGAGCACAAATGCATCAACTGCATTGAACACGGCCTGGAGCTGAACGTGGAGAATGTGCGGAAAAGCTCCAAGGAGCATAAGCGCTGCGGAACCAGCTTCCTGCTGATCGTTATGGTCGTCAGCGTGATTTTCTTCCTGTTTATCCGTGTCAGCTCACCCGTCTGGCGGATCGTGATCCGGCTGCTTCTGATTCCGGTGATTGCCGGAGTATCCTATGAGTTTATCCGTCTTGCAGGGCGGTACGATAATAAACTGGTGAATATCCTGAGCAAGCCGGGGCTTTGCCTGCAGGGGCTGACCACGAAGGAGCCGGACGACTCTATGATCGAGGTGGGGATCGCTTCGGTGGAGGCGGTGTTTGACTGGAAAAAATATCTGAATGAAAATTTTGGCGCCCACTATGACCTGGATTCTGATCCGGAGGAAGTGCAGCCATGACATACCGGGAGGCGCTGGAAAGAGCCGGGGCCTATCTGGAGGAATGCCGGATTGCCGATGCCCGGACGGATGCCTGGTACTTGATGGAGTATTGCTGCCATATGAGCCGGACTCAGTATCTGATGAAGCTGCGGGAACCTGTGCCGGAGGAGGAATATGCCCGGTATCAGGAGCTGCTGCAGCAAAGAGGCACCCATGTTCCGCTGCAGCATATTACCGGAGAGCAGGAGTTTATGGGGCTGAGCTTCCGGGTGAATGATCAGGTGCTGATTCCCAGACAGGATACGGAGATCCTGGTGGAGCAGGCCCTGCAGCAGGCGAAGGCCGGAATGCGGGTGCTGGATCTGTGTACCGGTTCCGGTTGTATTATCATCAGCCTGCTGAAGCTGTGCCCGGGGCTGCTGGGAACGGCCTCCGATATTTCGCCGGAAGCGCTGCAGACCGCCGGGGAGAATGCCCGCAGGCTGGGAGTAGAGACGGTTTTTATCGAAAGCGACCTGTTTGAGCGAATCAGCGGCAGCTTCGATCTGATCGTATCCAATCCGCCTTATATTCCTACGGGGGTGATTGACTCCCTGATGGCGGAGGTGCGGCTTTTTGAGCCCAGGACGGCTCTGGACGGCCGAGAGGATGGGCTGTACTTTTACCGGAGGATCATAGCGGAAAGCGGCCCGTATCTGAAAACGGGAGGCTGGCTGATGTTTGAGATCGGCAGTGACCAGGGAGAGGCCGTTTCCGGCCTGATGCGCCGGGGAGCGTTTCGCTGCGTCCGCGTGGTTCGGGATCTGTCCGGTCTGGATCGGGTGGTCATCGGCTGCCGGTGTTAAGGAACGCAGCGCTGCGGGAAGGAAAAATGCGGCTGAAAAGACAGCGCAGATGGACCCGGAGCGGTGAAACGGAAAAATGAGAAGAACGAAAGAACAGATTGCAGAATAACGGGCGAAGGAACGGCCGGACGATAGAGAAAAGGAAGCAAGGAGGAGCAACATGTTTGATAAGCTGGAGGATTTGCTGATTCATCTGGAAGAGATTCTGAATATGCTGAATGAGCCGTCGGTGATCAATGACCCGCCCCGGTTTCAGAAGCTGATGAAGGAGCAGAGTGATCTGCAGCCCATCGCAGATACTTACCGGGAATATAAAAAGTGCCAGGAGACGATCGAGGACAGTCTTTCCATGCTGGAGGGAGAGTCTGACGAGGAAATGCGGGAGATGCTGAAGGAAGAGCTGAGCGAGGCCAGAAAGCAGGTGGGAGAGCTGGAGCAGAAGCTGAAGGTGCTGCTGCTTCCCAAGGATCCCAATGATGATAAGAACGTAATCGTGGAAATCCGTGCAGGCGCAGGCGGAGATGAGGCTGCGCTGTTTGCTGCGGAGATCTACCGGATGTATGTGAAGTTTGCCGAGAAGAACCGCTGGAAGGTGGAGGTTATGAACGTGGACGAGATCGGCATCGGCGGTATGAAGGAGGTCAATTTCATGATCTCCGGACAGGGGGCATATTCTAAATTAAAATACGAGAGCGGAGTGCACCGGGTGCAGCGTGTGCCGGAAACGGAATCCGGCGGCAGGATCCATACGTCCACCTGTACGGTGGCGGTGATGCCGGAGGTGGAGGATGTGGATGTGGTGATCGATGAAAAGGATATCCGCATCGATGTGATGAGAGCCTCCGGAAACGGCGGCCAGTGCGTCAATACCACGGATTCGGCGGTGCGCCTGACCCATTATCCCACGGG
This sequence comes from Lachnospiraceae bacterium, assembly GCA_030537145.1. Classification (GTDB taxonomy): domain Bacteria; phylum Bacillota; class Clostridia; order Lachnospirales; family Lachnospiraceae; genus Merdiplasma. The sequence continues at coordinate 58,676 of JAUNON010000003.1, forward strand.
AATCGTGGTATACAGCCAGACAGAAAAATCGCAGCTTCAGAATAAGGCCAAGGCGTTTGCGCTGCTGCGTGCCAAGCTGTATGATATTGAGCAGCAGAAAGCCCATGATGCGGAGGCGGAGCTGAGAAGAAGCCAGATCGGTACGGGAGACCGTTCTGAAAAGATCCGTACCTACAATTTCCCCCAGGGACGGGTGACAGACCACCGCATCAATCTGACGCTGTATAAGCTGGATAAGATCCTGGACGGAGACATACAGGAAATTATTGATGCCTGCATTGCGGCTGACCAGGCTGCAAAGCTGGCGAAAATGAATGAAAACGAAGCATAGCTATGGGCGGGAATACCCAAAAGGAGTAAGAATGGGAAAATATTTTGGAACAGACGGCTTCCGGGGAGAAGCCAATGTAGAATTGACAGTAGAACATGCTTTTCAGGTGGGACGCTTCCTGGGCTGGTATTACGGACAGGAGCACAAGGCGAGAATTGTGATCGGAAAGGATACGAGACGCTCCAGCTATATGTTTGAATATGCGCTGTCGGCAGGGCTGACTGCATCCGGGGCCGATGCCTATCTGCTGCATGTGACCACCACGCCCAGCGTGGCTTATGTAGTGCGTCTGGATGAATTTGACTGCGGGATTATGATCTCCGCCAGCCACAATCCCTATTATGATAATGGCATTAAAATCATCAGCGGCACCGGACAGAAGATCGATGCTTCCATTGAGGCCCAGATTGAGGATTATATTGATGGAAAGCTGGGAGAGCTTCCGCTGGCCCGCCGGGACCATATCGGAAGGACCACGGATTACGTGGCAGGAAGAAACCGCTATATCGGCTATCTGATTTCCCTGGCTACCCGGTCCTTCAAAAATTACCGGATCGGCCTGGACTGCTCCAACGGCAGCTCCTCTGCCATTGCAAAGAGCGTGTTTGATGCGCTGGGAGCCAAGACCTACGTCATCAATAATGAACCGGACGGCACCAATATTAACCGGGACTGCGGGTCCACCCATATCGAGGAGCTGCAGCGCTTTGTAAAGGACCGCAATCTGGACGTGGGCTTTGCCTATGACGGGGATGCGGACCGCTGCATCGCCGTGGATGAAAACGGAAACGTGGTAAACGGGGACCTGATCCTGTATATCTGCGGAAAGTATTTAAAGGATGAGGGCAAGCTGTCCAATAATACCATCGTCACCACGGTGATGTCCAATCTGGGGCTTTATAAGGCGTTGGATAAGATTGGTATTCAGTATGAAAAGACAGCGGTAGGAGATAAATATGTGTATGAAAATATGCTTGCCAACGGAAATTGCCTGGGCGGCGAGCAGTCGGGACACATTATTTTCAGCAAGCATGCTACCACGGGAGACGGAATCCTGACCTCTCTGATGGTTATGGAAACCATGATCAGCAGCAAGCGCAGCCTGGGAAGCCTTGCCTCCGAGGTAAAGATCTATCCCCAGCTTTTGAAGAATGTGAAGGTGGCGGATAAGAAGGCGGCCAGAGAGAATCCGGCGGTGGTGGATGCCATCGAAAAGGCGGCCCAGGAGTTGGGTGAGGATGGCCGGATTCTGGTGCGTGAGAGCGGTACGGAGCCTTTGATCCGTGTTATGGTGGAGGCGGAGAGCGATGAGCTGTGCGCAAAATATGTGTACGATGTGATCGCAGTTATGAAACGGCAGAATTTGATCGTGGAGTAACCGGCGGACCTGCCGCCAGGTATTGCAAAAGAGGGACGATTCAGGAGCTGTGGTCTGTGAGCGTATGGAACAGACACGGAGAATAATAAAATGAGACATAAGTGGAAAAAACTAATTTCATACTATAGACCATACAAAGGTTTGTTCTTTCTGGATCTGCTTTTTGCAGTCACGGGGGCCGGCATTTCGCTGGCGATCCCCCTGATTGTACGGTATATCACCAATGTGGTGGTGTATCTTCCGGGGGATGAACCTTTCCGTATGATTCTGAAGCTTGGGATTCTGATGAGCGTTATGGCGCTGGTGGAGTGGTTCTGCAATTATTTTATCACCTATTTCGGCCATATGATGGGAACAAGGATCGAGCATGATATGCGCAATGACGTATTTTCCCATTATCAGAAGCTTTCGTTTCATTTCTTTGACAATCAGAAAGTGGGGCAGCTTTTGTCCCGCATTACCACGGATCTGTTTGATATCAGTGAGCTGCTGCACCATGGGCCGGAGGACCTGGTGCTTTCTCTCATTAAGATCATCGGCTCCTTTGTGATCCTGTTTCAGGTGAACAGGGCTCTGACACTGATTACCTTCGCCTTTGTGCCGGTAATGCTGATCTACGGACTTTTCTTTAATACCAGGCTGAAAACGGCTTACAAAGGCAATAAAGCCAGGATCGCCGACGTGAATACCCAGATTGAGGATAGCTTAAGCGGCATCCGCGTGGTAAAATCCTTCGGAAACGAAGAACTGGAAATGGAAAAATTCCGGGAAGGAAACGGCCGTTTTGTGGAGAGCCGGAGACGGAGCTACTGGTATATGGCCTGGTTTCATTCCGTATTGAATGCGCTGACCACCCTGGTAACGGTGGTGACACTGGTAGCAGGCGCTTATTTCATTACTATGGGAAGAGCGACGGTGGCGGATCTGGTCACGTATCTTCTTTACATCAGCAATTTCACGGAGCCGGTCAAGAAGCTGACCAACTTTATGGAACAGTTTCAGAACGGCTGGAGCGGCTATGAACGTTTCCTGGAGATTCTGGATGTAGAGCCGGACATTGTGGATGCGCCGGATGCGGCGGAGCTGAAGCATGTAAAGGGTGAGGTGAGGTTTGAACAGGTGTCCTTCCGCTATGAAGAAGGACTGGAACAGGTGCTTAGTCATATTGATCTGACGGTGAAGCCGGGAGAGTATCTGGCTATTGTGGGTAATTCCGGAGGCGGAAAGACGACACTGTGCAGCCTGATTCCCAGATTTTACGATGTAGAATCCGGCCGCATCCTGATTGACGGAATGGATATCCGGAAAATCCGGTTAAGAAGCCTGCGCAGCCAGATCGGCATTGTGCAGCAGGACGTATATCTGTTTATGGAAAATGTAATGGAAAATATCCGTTACGGCAGGCCCGATGCCACGGATGAGGAAGTGATAGAAGCGGCAAAGAGGGCCAACGCCCATACCTTTATTATGCAGCTTCCGCAGGGTTATCAGACCGATATCGGCCAGAGGGGCGTGAAGCTGTCCGGCGGACAGAAGCAGAGGATTTCCATTGCCCGGGTATTCTTAAAGAATCCTGCTATTTTGATTTTTGATGAGGCCACGTCGGCCCTGGACAATGAAAGTGAAAAAATCGTACAGCAGTCTATGGAGGCTTTGGCAAGGGGCCGGACGACCTTCGTGATCGCCCACAGGCTTTCCACTATACAGAATGCGCAGCGCATTCTGGTGCTGACCGAGAAGGGGATCCAGGAGGAAGGGACTCATCAGGAGCTTCTGGCGAAAAACGGCGCATACGCCCGATTGTATGATACGCATCAGTAAAGCTGATTGGGAATGGATTTCATATGTAATTGCGGAGAGACGGAACAATTACAGGATGTTATAGAAGTGGGGAAGTATACAATGCGGAGCGGCCAGCCTTCTGACAGGGGGCGGCGAAGCAGACGAAAAGTTTAGGAGGAATTATGCAGTTAGAATTCAGAAAGCCGCTTCTGGAGGATAAGCCGCTGATCGACGGTTACTACCGTATGGCAAATTCCAGGAGCTGTGAAGATACTTTCGCAAATTTATATCTCTGGAACCGGATGTATCCTACGGAATTTGCGGTGGCAGACGGGATGATGATTTTGAAATCGGCGGGAGATCCATTCATGTTCCGCTTTCCGAAGGGCTCCCATGAGCACCTGAAGGAGGTGCTGGAACAGATGATGGAATACGCAGAAGCCCATGGCTGCCCCTTCAAAATGGCGGTAGTGACGCCTCAGCAGTTTGCCCTGCTGGAGGAGCAGTTTCCGGGGAAATTTCAGATCGAATACTCCCGTGATGATGCGGATTACGTTTACGAGCAGGAAAAGCTTGCAAACTTGTCCGGAAAAAAGTATCATGGAAAGAAAAACCATGTAAATAAGTTCATGCGTACCTATGAGGACTGGAAGTATGAGCCCATAACCGATGAAAATGTGGAGGACTGTTTCCAGATGGCACTGGAATGGAGACAGCTAAACGGCTGTGAGGAGGGCGGAGAGGAAAAGCTGGCGGAAATCTGCGTGGCGCTGAATTCCCTGCGTCTGATGAAGGAGCTGGAGCTGTCCGGAGGCTGCCTGCGGGTTCATGGAAGGGTGGTGGCCTTTACCATTGGAGAACCTTTATGCGATGACACCTTTGTGGTGCATATTGAAAAGGCGCTTACGGATGTGGAGGGAGCCTATACCATGATTAATCAGCAGTTTGTGCAGCATGTCATGAACGGGTTTACCTATGTGAACCGGGAAGAGGATACCGGGGACGAGGGCCTGAGACAGGCAAAGCTTTCCTACCGGCCGGTGTTTCTTGTGGAGAAAGGCATCGTAACACTGCGTTAGCCTGCCGGAGCAAGACGTTTGGCGCGGCAGACAGAGAGTACAAGGAGGATGGAAAATGATAGCGGAGAAAATGAAAGGATTTGTGGAAAACAGCTCTGTGATTCGGGCCATGTTTGAGGAGGGCAAGCAGATGGCAGCGGTGTACGGGGCGGAAAATGTATATGATTTCAGTCTGGGAAATCCGAATGTGCCGGCTCCTGCGGCAGTGAAGCAGGCCATCCTGGAAATCCTGGAACAGGAGAATCCGGTGGAAGTACACGGATATATGAACAATTCCGGTTATGAGGAGGTCCGGGCGGCAGTGGCTGATTCTTTAAACCGCCGGTTCGGCACCGATTTTCGGGAGGAAAATATCGTGATGACGGTGGGGGCCGCCGGGGGATTGAATGTGGTATTTAAGACCATTCTGAATCCGGGAGACGAGGTGCTGGTATTTGCGCCGTTTTTCGGAGAATACCGCGCATATGCCGGAAATTATGACGGAGTGCTTAAGGTGGTTCCGGCAAACACGGAAACCTTCCAGCCGAATCTGACTGCCTTTGAAGCGATGATTACGGTGAAAACAAAGGCAGTGATTGTGAATTCTCCCAACAATCCGTCCGGTGTCATCTATTCCGAGGATACCATAAAGAAGCTGGCGCAGATTTTGGAGGAAAAGGAAAAGGAGCTGGGTACCAGCATTTTCCTGATCTCCGATGAACCGTACCGGGAGCTGGCCTATGACGGGGCCCGGGTTCCCTACCTGACGAAATACTATCATAATACCATCGTTGGCTATTCCTACAGTAAATCACTTTCCCTTCCGGGAGAACGGATCGGTTATCTGGTGCTGCCGGATGAGCTGGATGATGCAAAGCAGATGCAGGCAGCGGCGAATGTGGCGACCCGTATCCTGGGCTTTGTCAATGCTCCCTCCCTGATGCAGAAGGCGGTGGCCCGCTGCCTGGAGGAGAAGGTGGAGCTGGAATATTACGACCGGAACCGCAGGGCGCTGTGCGACGGTCTGGAGCAGTGCGGATTTTCCTTTATCCGTCCGGAAGGGGCATTTTATCTGTTCATGAAATCCCCTGTGGAGGATGAGGCTCAATTCTGCAAGGCTGCGAAGAAGTATCATATTCTTATGGTTCCGGGCAGCTCTTTTGCCTGCCCCGGCTTTGTGCGGATCGCATACTGTGTGGCATATGAGACGATCCAAAATGCCATGCCAGGATTCCGGAAGCTTGCGGAAGAATACGGATTATAATAAGATGCATTTTCGTAACAGTTCAGCCCAGGGCTTTGCACTGGCTGCAAAGCCCGTAAGAACAAGTGACGGTTGAAAAGAAACCAGCCCCTTCGCCGAAGGCGAACTTTAAATGGGCTGGTTTCCGTAACAGTTTAGCTGAAGGCTGAACTGTTACGCAATTTCGGGGCCGATCATAAGAGAGGAAAGGAAACAAAGGATGAAAGCATGGGAAGCGAATATCCGGAAGGTCATACCCTATGTGCCTGGGGAGCAGCCGAAGGATGCCGATATCATTAAACTGAATACGAACGAAAATCCTTATCCGCCTGCGCCAGGTGTGGCGGAGGCAATCAGGAAGCTGGCCGGACAGCCTCAGGTACTGCGCAAATACCCGGATCCGTCGGCAGACGTGCTGGTATCTGCCATTGCCCGTTATTACCATTTGCAGAAGGAACAGGTATTTGTGGGGGTGGGTTCAGATGATGTGCTGGCTATGTGTTTTCTTACCTTTTTCAACAGCGGGAAGCCGATCCTGTTTCCGGATATTACTTATTCCTTTTATGATGTGTGGGCGGACCTGTTCCGGATCCCTTATGAATGCCGGCCGCTGGATGCGCAGTTTCGGATTGTAAAAGAGGATTATTATAAAGAAAACGGGGGCGTAATATTTCCCAATCCTAATGCGCCCACCGGAGAGCTGCTTCCCTTGAGCCAGGTAGAGGACATAATTGCCCATAATCCGCAGGTCATTGTGATTGTGGATGAGGCATATATTGATTTTGGAGGGACAACAGCCCTTCCGCTGATCGAAAAATATGACAATCTGCTGGTGGTGCAGACCTTTTCCAAGTCCCGCAGCCTGGCAGGGATGCGGATCGGCTATGCGATGGGAAATCCTGCACTGATTCAATACCTGAATGACGTGAAGTATTCTTTTAATTCCTACACCATGAATCAGGCGGCGCTGGCAGCCGGGGCGGCGGCAGTGGAGGATGATGCTTATTTTCAGATGACTCGGGAAAGGATTATCCGCACCCGGGAGCGGGTGAAGGGAGAGCTGAGCGGTCTGGGCTTCGAATTCGGGGATTCCAAGTCAAATTTTCTGTTTGTCACACATGAGAGCTGCCCGGCGGAGGAGCTTTTCCAGGCTCTGAAGAAGGCGAAGATCTATGTGCGCTATTTCAAGAAGCCCCGCATTGACAATTACCTGAGAATTACCATCGGTACGGATCAGGAAATGGATGCCCTGCTTGATTTTTTAAGAAGCTACCTTGTTTCTTAGGAAATCTTATCATACGGAAACGTGAAAGCAATTCGGATCACAATGTGGAATGATAGAGCCGGGAGACCGGCGGGAGGTTTTTTATGACAAATGCGTTAGCACAATGGTTTGCGGATAATCTGGGAGGCGTTATCAGTGCGGAGCTGATTATTTTTCTGGTGTCCATGATTCCCCTTCTGGAGCTGAGAGGCGGCCTGGTGGTAGCTTCCCTCCTGCATGTGGATATGTGGAAGGCAATTCCGATCTGCATCGTGGGAAATCTGATTCCGGTGCCGTTTATTCTGCTTCTGATCATCCAAATATTTGGGCTGATGAAAAAGACAAAAGTATTCCGCAGCCTGGTGGAAAAGCTGGAAAGCAAGGCCATGGGAAAGAGCGAGCAGATTCAGCGGTATGAATTCTGGGGACTGGTGCTTTTTGTAGGGATACCGCTGCCGGGTACGGGAGCCTGGACCGGTTCGCTGATCGCAGCCCTGCTGGGAGTTAAAAACAAAAAGGCGGTTCCGGCTATTTTTCTGGGACTGATTATGGCTACGGTGATTATGTGTGTGATATCCTACGGGATTCTGGGAAAGGTGTGGTAAGGTGGCAATGTATGAAAGCTTTGCCCGGGTCTACGATGCTTTTATGGATGATGTTCCTTATGAAGAGTGGAGCCGGTATTTGATTCGGCTGCTGGAGCAGGAGGGCATCAAGGACGGGCTGGTACTGGAGCTGGGCTGCGGAACCGGTTCGATGACAAGGCTTCTGGATCGGGCCGGCTATGATATGATCGGCGTGGATAATTCGGCGGAGATGCTGGAGATTGCCATGGAAAAAAGAGAGGCGGGGCAGGATATCCTGTACCTGCTTCAGGATATGCGGCAGTTTGAGCTATACGGTACGGTACGTGCAGTAATCAGCATCTGCGATTCGGTCAATTACATAACAGAAGAGCAAGACTTGCTGCAAGTGTTCCGATTAGTAAATAATTATCTGGATCCTGGCGGCATTTTTGTTTTTGACCTGAAAACGATACACAGCTACAGGGATCTGATGGGAGATTCCGTGTTCGGGGAAAACCGGGAAAAAGGAAGCTATATCTGGGAAAACAGCTATTATGAAGAGGAACAGATCAATGAATATGACCTGACGCTTTTTATCCGGGAGGAGGATGGCAGGTACAACAAATTTACGGAGACGCATTATCAGAAGGCTTATGAGCCGGAAAAGATAGAAGAATTGCTTCGGGAGGCGGGGATGCGGCTGGAAGCAGTATACGATGCCTTTACTATGGAGCCTGCCGGGCCGGACAGCCAGCGGCTTTGCTTTGTGGCCCGGGAACAGGGAAAGAGCCGGAGGTGACGAAATGAAAGGAAAATACAGCAGAATCTGCGCCGGAGTGCTGCTTTTGACGGCCGCAGGCTTAAGCCTGACAGGCTGCGGCGGCGGGCAGTGGGAAACCGGGGAGCGCCTGCAGCAGGCCGGAGGTGAACAAGAGGCTCAGATGCCTCCGGAAACGGATGGAACAGGAAAGGACGGGGATGACCTGATCGTGGTAGGCTTGTCTCAGCTCGGATCAGAATCCGACTGGCGGATTGCCAATACAGAATCCTACCGGAGCACGCTGACTGCGGAGAACGGTTATTACCTTCTTTTTGAGAACGGACAGCAGAAGCAGGAAAATCAGATCAAGGCTCTGCGGAATTTTATCCTGCAGGGCGTGGATTATATCGTAGTGGCTCCGATTGTGGAGACGGGATGGGATTCCGTGCTGCAGGATGCCAGGGATGCCGGGATTCCTGTGATCCTGGCTGACCGCATGGTATCGGTGGAGGACGATGATCTGTATACCTGCTATGTGGGCGGAAATTTTGTGAAGGAATCGGAGGATGCCGGCCGGTGGCTGGCCGATTATCTGAGACAGCAGGGCAGAGAGGAAGAAGAGATCAATATTGTGACCCTGCAGGGAACCCTGGGCGCTTCCGCAGAGCTGGGAAGGACGGAGGGATTTGGAAACGTTCTCAAGGAACATCCCAACTGGCATATGCTGGAAATCAAAAGCGGGGATTTTACCCAGGCAAAGGGACAGGAGGTTATGGAATACTTCCTGGAAACCTATGAGGATATTGATGTGGTCATCAGCCAGAATGACAATATGGCTTTCGGAGCCATCGATGCCATCCGGGCGGCGGGAAAGACCTGCGGACCGGACGGGGAGATCATCATCATTTCCTTTGATGCGGTCAGCGCAGCGTTTGACTGCATGTTGCAGGGGACCATCAATGCGGATTTTGAGTGCAATCCGCTGCACGGCCCGCTGGTGGACCAGATCATCAAGGATCTGGAAGCAGGAAAAAGTGTGGATAAGATTCAGTATGTGGAAGAGACCTATTTCGACACCGCTATGGATCTGGAAAAGATAAAAGAAGGAAGAATGTATTGATGATAAAGGTATTTTTGGTGGAAGATGAGATCGTTATGAGAGAGGGCATCAAAAATAACATCTCGTGGGAAAAGGAAGGTTTTGTGTTTGCGGGAGAGGCCAGTGACGGGGAGCTGGCGTATCCTATGATTCAGAGGACCAGGCCGGATATTCTGATTACGGATATTAAGATGCCTTTTATGGACGGACTGGAGCTGAGCCGGCTGGTGAAAAAGGAGCTGCCGGATACGAAGATCATTATTCTCAGCGGATATGAAGAATTCAGCTATGCCAAGGAGGCAATCAGCATCGGGATCACCGATTATCTGCTGAAGCCCATAACGGGGGCAAGGCTGCTGGAAACGGTGAAGGAGGTGGCCGGTCAGATCCGTAAGGAGCGGGAGCAGCAGGAATTTCTGGAAACCTTCGGGAGAGAGCAGCAGGAAAACATATGGCTGGCCAGGCAGAAATATTTTCATAAGCTGATTTCCGGCCAGGCCAGTGTGTCGGCTCTGCTGAATGAGGGGGCGGCCATGGAGCTGGATATGGCGGCGGAGCAGTACAATATCCTGCTGTTTAAGGTATTTGAAGGTGAAGAACAGGTAGGGTACTGCGAGGCGGTCAACCGGGTGACGGATGAAATCAAATCCGTGACAGAGAAGCTGCCTCAGGTAATTATGATAGAGCTGAGTACGGAGGGACTGGCGTTTCTGGTAAAGGGGACGGCGGAGAAATGTGCGGAAACGGTGCTGGAGGAGCTGATCGGGAAGCTGAAGGAGATCCTTGCCCGCTGGCCAAAGCTGGAGTACTTCGGCGGCGTTGGGCGGACCGTTTCCCGCTTAAGTGAGCTGAACCGATGCAATGAGGAGGCCAACCGGGCCTTTGCTTACCGTTATATCCGCAAACGCAATCAGATTGTTTACAGCGAGTGGGATAACGGGAAGGAGGACGAGGAGCTGAAGCTGAGTACCCTGGACATCAATCAGATGGACCGGCGGATCGTGGAGAATTTCCTCCGTACCGGCTTAAAGAGCGAGGCGAAGCATTTCGTAGATGAATATCTTCATAGTCTGGGAGAAGATAATCTGTCATCCCTTATGTTCCGCCAGTATATCACCATGGATCTTTACATCACCACCGTCTCGGTGCTGGAGCAGATCGGCTACGATTCCGCAGATCTGGTGGAACACTGCGGAGATTTTAAAACCATGTCGGGCGTATTTGAAAACGTAGACCATATGAAGGAGTATCTGCAGAAGGTGTTTGAGACGGCCATTGAGCTGCGGGAAAAATCCGCCAGTAAAAAGTACAGCAGTCTGCTGCAGAAGGCCGCTTCGTATATTCAGGAAAATTTCAGCAATTCCGATATCTCACTGAACAGTGTGGCAGCCAGTGTGAACTTAAGTCCGAACCATTTCAGCACGGTATTCAGCCAGGAGATGGAACAGACCTTTGTGGAATACCTGACCATGCAGCGGATGAGCCGGGCCCGGGAGCTTTTGCGGGGAACCAATATGAAAACGGCTGAGATTGCCTATGCCGTGGGTTATAAGGATGCCCATTATTTTAGTTATCTGTTTAAAAAGACCCAGGACTGTACGCCCAGGGAGTTCCGGAGCCAGGCATAGGGAGGTATGGCCGGGGATTTGGCAGGGTAAAGGGTGCCGGGGCATCCTGAAAAAGAGGCCGGAGGAGTCCGGATCTTCGGCGGAGGGAGGAACGCATGAAAGGATTAAAGGGCCTGTCGGTCAATAAGCGTCTGAATATTCTGGTTTTTGTCAGCTTTGTTCCGTTTACTGTGATGGTCGTTTATCTGCTGCTGATGGTCAACCAGTTTTCCCAGCGGTATGATGTGAGCGTGGAAAATATTACCAGAGCCAATAACTTTAATATCAGCTTTAAGGAGGATGTGGATTATGCCATGTATATTATCGTGGTAAACTCCGAACGGGCGGATGAGCTGCTGGATACGAAGCAGCCCAGGGAGCTGATTGAGCAGGCCAGAGAGACGTTCACGGAGCTGCTGGGCATGGCGGGAGATGATTATGCCAAAAATCAGCTAAAGGGGATTCTGACCAGCCTGAATACGCTGGAAAAGCAGGCAACGGAGATCCAGTCAGATGCCAGGGGCAGCGGTTCCTATGAGCAGAATCTGGAACGGCTGGATCTGGATATCCGGGTGCTGACGGAGCTGATCCAGGAACAGATCCAGGAGTATATCAGCCATGAGGCGGAAAATCTGGAGCAGATCCGGGAAGGCATCCGTTCTGAGGTAGAGACCATGATCAAGCTCAGTGTGGCTGCCTTTGTGGCACTGCTGCTGGTATCCCTGTTTATTAGCCGCAGGATCACCAGAAGCATTACCCGTCCGGTGGAACGGCTGCGAGAGGCGGCAAAACGGGCCGGCCGGGGCGATTTCGCCGTGGCTGACCGGGAGGAATCCGTGGAAAATGGCCGGGAGGAAAACGGGGATGAGCTGCAGGAGCTGAACCGGACATTTAATCATATGATGGAACGAATCGGGCGGCTGGTGGAGGATATCCGGGTAGAGCAGCTGAACCTGCGGGCTACAGAGCTGAAGCTTCTCCAGGCGCAGATCAATCCCCATTTCCTCTACAATACGCTGGACGCCATTATCTGGCTGGCAGAATCCAATCAGAAGGACGCAGTCATTACCATGGTATCGGCTTTGTCGGATTTTTTCCGCTCCACCTTAAGCAAGGGGCGGGATTATATTACCATTCAGGAGGAGGAGACCCACATCCGAAGTTATCTGCAGATACAGCAGTTCCGCTACAGGGATATTCTGGAATATGAGATCAATATTCCGGAGGAAATGTATCAGTACCAGATTCTGAAGCTGACGCTGCAGCCGGTGGTGGAAAACGCCCTGTATCATGGAATCAAAAATAAGCGGGGCATCGGGCGCATTCTTGTTTCCGGTCGGCAGGAGGGAAGCTGTCTGGTGCTGACCGTAGAGGATAATGGAATCGGAATGGACCGGGAACGGCTGGAATTCGTCCGGAAGATGCTGGCGAATCAGGAGAAAATGCCGGATGATTCCGGCTTTGGGCTGTACAATATTGAGCAGCGGATTCTGCTGAATTACGGTCGGGCCTATGGCATGGAGATTGACAGCACCTACGGAGAGGGAACAGTGGTAACAATCACCATACCAGCCGTAAAAAATTGAACTTTATATCGTAAAAAAACAAAAAAACTTAAGAATAGACACGAGAAACAGTAAAATTATTTACCAAAACAAGAAAATAATTGATTGCATTCCGTCAAAATGTATAGTAAAATATCCATAGCAAGTTGAGAAACGGTTAATTTAACCAAAATAAAGGAGGATACTACAATGAACAAGAAAATGATTGCTGTACTTGGATGCAGCGCACTGGCAGCTTCTATGTTTTCTATGACTGCTATGGCAGAGGAACTGACCACCGTTGGTTATGCTCAGGTTGGACATGAGTCTGACTGGCGTACTGCTAACACCCAGAACTATCAGGATGTTTTCTCAAATGAGAACGGATATGAATTAAGCTTTGTTGACTGTGATAATGATCATCAGGCTCAGCTGGAAGCAGTTCGTAACTTCATTAACCAGGAGCTGGATTACATCATCATCGCTCCGATCCAGTCCGCAGGATGGGATACCGTTCTTCAGGAAGCACAGGATGCTGGTATTCCGGTTATCATCGCAGACCGTGAGATCGAAGCAGACGCTTCCATGTATGATGCATGGGTAGGAACCGCTCCTAAGGATGAGGGCGTTACCGCTGGTAACTGGCTGGCTGAATACCTGGACGGCGCAGAAGCAAACATCCTGGTAATCGAAGGTTCTGTAGGCGCTTCCGCAGCTCTGGGACGTTCCGAAGGTTTCAATCAGGTAGCTGAAGAGCATGAAGAGTGGACCATTCTTGACTCTCAGTCCGGTGACTTCACACAGGCTGGCGGCCAGGAAGTTATGGAGTCTTATATCAAATCCTATGAAGGACAGTTCAATGTAGTTGTTTGCCAGAACGATAACGAAGCATACGGCGCAATGGATGCAATGGATGCAGCAGGTATCACCTACGGCGTTGACGGCGATGTAGTTCTGATTTCTTACGATGCTACTCATGACGGATTACAGTACACTCTGGATGGAAAGATCAACTGTGATGTTGAGTGCAACCCGATCCAGGCCGAAATCGTTAAGGGCGTTATCGAGCAGATGGAAGCAGGCGAAGAATATCCGGAAACCACACTGGTAGAGGATGAAGCATTCGTAGCTCCTGGCATCGAGAGCGAATATGCAACCACCATGACTCAGGAAATCCTGGATGGACGTGCATATTAATCTGCTTACTGAATTCTAAATGGATTAGATGAATAAGCAGGAGGGAGAAGTCCCCAGTGACTGGGTTTTCTCCCTCCTTTTACGGTATTAGGACACATTCCTATAAAATGAAGGGAGGAGTAGTGTTGGAAGGCAATGTTGTATTGAAGATGCAGGGAATCTGCATGACCTTCCCCGGTGTGAAAGCATTGGAAAACGCAGGGCTTACGCTGAAAAAGGGTGAGATCCGTGCGCTGATGGGGGAAAACGGTGCGGGAAAATCTACTTTGATTAAATGTCTTACCGGCGTAAATAAATTTGAGGCCGGAGAAATTTATCTGGATGGGTGTAACGGTCCTGTTGTGAATAAGGATACCATGGATGCACAGAAAAAGGGAATTTCCACTGTGTACCAGGAGGTCAATCTTTGCCCCAACCTGTCTGTGGCTGAGAACCTGTATATTGGCCGTGAGCCGCTGACAAAGATGGGAACCGTAAACAGAAAAGTGATGGTGAAGCAGGCTGCTGCTCTGATGAAGGAGCTGGAGCTTGATGTTGATGTAACAAGAAATCTGGAAGATTATTCACTGGCGTTGCAGCAGATGATTGCGATTGCCCGTGCTGTAGATATGGATAGTAAGGTGCTAATTTTGGATGAGCCCACATCCTCGCTGGATGACCGCGAGGTGGAAAAGCTGTTTACCATGATGCGGAATCTGAAGGCCAAGGGAGTAGGGATCATTTTCGTTACCCACTTCCTGGAACAGGTTTATGCGGTCTGCGACGGAATTACGGTTTTGCGTAACGGACATCTGGTGGGTGAATATGATATCGAGGATCTTCCCCGCGTAAAGCTGGTAGCGGCCATGATGGGTAAGGATTTTGATGATCTGGCTTCCATCAAGAAGGAGGGCGGCGGAGACAAGCGCAAAGAGCCGATGGTGATTGAGGCAAAGGGGCTGAGCCATGCCGGAACCATTAAGCCCTTCGATTTGGATATACATAAGGGTGAGGTCATCGGACTGACCGGACTGCTGGGCAGCGGACGAAGTGAGCTGGCCCGCGCTATTTACGGCGCCGACAGGGCGCAGACCGGTACTCTGAAGGTAAAGGGGCAGGAAGTGAAGATTAAGAATCCCATCGATGCCATGAAGCTGGGCATGGGACTTCTCCCGGATGACCGTAAGGCGGAAGGAATCATTGCAGATTTGTCTATAAGAGAGAATATTATTCTGGCTGTTCAGGCGAAGATGGGGATTATGAAAAAGATTCCCATGGCAAAGCAGTGTGAGATTGCCGACAAGTATATTGATCTGCTGCAGATTAAATGCGCCAGCAGAGAGACGCTGATTAAGCAGCTTTCCGGCGGAAATCAGCAGAAGGTAATTCTGGCCCGCTGGCTGGCCACGAATCCGGATTTCCTGATTCTGGATGAGCCTACCCGTGGTATTGATATCGGAACCAAAACGGAAATTCAGAAGCTGGTGCTGAAGCTGGCCGATGAAGGAAAGAGCCTGATCTTCATTTCCTCTGAGATTGAAGAAATGCTGCGTACCTGCAACCGTATGGCGGTTCTTAGAGACGGCCAGAAGGTAGGGGAAATCGAGGAACATGATATGAATCAGATGAACGTTATGAAAGCAATCGCAGGAGGTGAGCATTGATGAGCACTTTCAAAAAACTAACACAGAAACGTTTGTTTCTTCCGATTTTCAGTATGATTCTGGTTATGCTGATCAATGTTGTCTATGATATCGCATGCGGAAATGCTCCTTTGAGCTTTTTCATGATAACGATTAAAAACGGTGTGCTCTACGGCCGTCTGATTGATGTGCTGAACCGGGGCAGTGAGATTGCCATTCTGGCCATCGGTATGACCCTGGTGGTATCTGCTTCGGCAGGTACGGATATCTCCGTAGGTTCGGTAATGAGCTTGTATGCCGGCGTTTGCTGTATGCTGCTGGCCGGTTATGGCGAGGTAAATGTAAGCACCTATGCACATCCCCTGCTGGTGGGTATCGGCGTAGGCCTGCTGGTTACGTGTATCTGCGGTCTGTTCAATGGTTTTCTGGTGGCGTATCTGAATATCCAGCCCATGGTAGCCACGCTGATCCTATGGTCGGCGGGACGTGCGATCGGGCTGCTGCTGTGCAACAGCCAGATCGTTTATGTGCGTGTTCCCTCCTTCCAGGTGATCGGGTCCTATGTGGGATTTATGCCCACCCCCATTATTGTGGCTGCAGTCTGCATTGCGGTGGCGTCTCTGGTCCTTCGGTTTACTGCGCTGGGAACTTATATCCAGAGTGTTGGTATCAATAAAAGGGCTTCCCGTATTGCAGGTTTTAACTCTGCAAAGATTATTCTGCTGTGCTACGTAATCTGCGGTCTGTGCGCAGGGCTGGCAGGCATGGTGGCCACCTCCCGTATCTATTCCGCCGATACCAACAATATCGGTCTGAACATGGAATTGGATGCGATCCTGGCAGTAGCCCTGGGCGGCAACAGCCTGGGCGGCGGTAAATTTAATCTGGCCGGTTCCATTATCGGAGCTTACACCATTCAGGCCATTACCACCACCCTGTATGCTTTGGGCGTTTCTTCGGCTCAAGCACCGGTATTCAAGGCGATCGTGGTTATCCTGATCGTTGTAATCCAGGCGGAGCCTGCAAAGGATTTCTTTAAAAAACTGACCAGTAAAAAAGCAGCAAAGGGGGTGACACAGGCATGAAAAAATCTAAGATAAACGGCAATAATTTATTGCTTCTTATTACGATTGCTTTGTTTGTGGTAATGTATGTGGCAGGATGTGTCATCTATGCGGATAAAGGGTTTACCCGTTTGCAAACCTTTATGAACATCCTGATTAACAATGCGGGACTGATCTGTGTTACCTGCGGCATGACCTGCGTCATGCTGACCGGAGGAATTGACATTTCTGTGGGTTCTCTGATCGCTATGGATTGTATGATCATGGCGGTTGGTATTGAGACCTGGGGATGGTCCAGCCCGGTTTTGATGCTTTTCATTCTGGTGATCGGCGTTGTGTTCGGCCTGGTACAGGGCTTCTGTATTGCGTATCTGGATATTCAGCCTTTCATTGTGACCATGGCGGGTATGTTTTTTGCCAGAGGTATGACGGCTGTGATCTGTAAGGAACAGGTTAGTATTGTTTCCGATAAAATCTTTAACTGGCTGTCTGGCTTTAAGATCGAGCTGCCTTTCGGCGGATATGTAAATAAGAAAGGCGTGATGCAGCTTCCTTATCTGCGTATCACGGTTATCGTAGCTTTGATCGTAGTGATTTTGATCTTCCTGATGCTTCGTTATACCAGATTTGGCCGCAGCCTCTATGCGGTGGGCGGCAATCAGCAGTCCGCGACTCTGATGGGGCTGGATGTAAAGAAAACAAAGCTGAAGGCTTATATGCTTTCCAGCTTCCTTACCTCCATCGGCGGCATTTGCTACTGCTTAAACACCATGTCGGGAACTACCACTCAGGCCACCGGCCTGGAGATGGATGCCATTTCCTCCGCAGTTATCGGAGGTACGCTGCTGACAGGCGGTGTGGGAAATGTGATCGGCTCCCTGTTTGGCGTGCTTATCAACGGAACGATTTCCACGCTGGTTAAGAGCAATGGTAAACTGGTTAGCTCCTGGGCAAACATTGTGACGGCAATTTTGCTTTGCTTCTTCATTTTGCTGCAGAGCGTATTT
Organism: Lachnospiraceae bacterium; assembly: GCA_030537145.1. Classification (GTDB taxonomy): domain Bacteria; phylum Bacillota; class Clostridia; order Lachnospirales; family Lachnospiraceae; genus Merdiplasma. The sequence continues at coordinate 76,198 of JAUNON010000003.1, forward strand.
GCAAAAATCAAAGAGAAGAAATAAACCGGTCTTTTTGGGGGCTGCCGCAAATCGAATTTTGCGGCGGCCCCCGGTTTGCGTATAATCGATTCTTGACAATATCCGGCTTTGCCGATATAATAGGGGTTAGCAGAGGGGCGTTCTTAAGAGAAGATAAGAATGCCCTTTTTATGATAAAGGAGAAAGATATGAGTAAATACAGTAAGGAAGATATCCTGCGGATCGTGGAGGAAGAGGATGTAGAGTTTATCCGCCTTCAGTTTACGGATATATTTGGAACACTGAAAAATGTGGCGATTACCACTTCTCAGTTGGAAAAGGCTCTGAATAACCGGATCATGTTTGACGGCTCTTCCATTGAGGGCTTTGTACGTATTGAAGAGTCAGATATGTATCTGCATCCGGATCTGGATACGATGGCGATTTTTCCCTGGAGACCTCAGCGGGGGAAGGTGGCCAGACTGCTGTGCGACATTTATTATCCGAACGGAGATCCCTTTGAGGGGGATTGCCGGCTGGTGCTGAAGCGGGTGCTGAAGGAAGCGGCGGATATGGGCTATAAGTTCCTGGTGGGTCCGGAATGTGAGTTTTTCCTGTTTCATTTGGATGATAATGGGCTTCCTACGACGATTACTCATGAGAATGCGGGGTATTTTGATGTGGCGCCCCTGGACCTGGGAGAGAATGCCAGAAGAGATATGGTTCTCACTCTGGAGGAGATGGGCTATGAGGTAGAAGCCTCCCATCATGAGGCTGCTTCGGCGCAGCATGAGATCGACCTGCATTACGGAGAGGCGCTGGAGACGGCGGATACCATTATGACCTTCCGGCTGGCAGCCAAGACGGTGGCAAAGCGTCACGGCCTGTATGCTGCCTTTATGCCGAAACCAAAATCCGGAATGCACGGCTCCGGAATGCACATCAATATGTCCCTGTGCAAAAACGGAATCAATATTTTCTACGATGAAAAAGACAGAAACGGACTGAGCCGGGAAGCGTATTACTTCATCGGCGGGCTGATGAAGCATATGAAGGGAATGACGGCGATTACCAATCCCCTGGTAAATTCCTATAAGCGGCTGCTGTCGGGATATGAGGCTCCTTCCTATGTGGCCTGGTCCTCCACGAACCGCAGCATTTCCATTCGGATACCTGCGCGCAGCGGTTTTCATACCCGCTTAGAGCTGCGCAGTCCGGATTCGGCAGCGAATCCCTATCTGACGCTGGCACTTTGCCTGGCGGCGGGGCTGGATGGATTGAAGAACCAGATCCTTCCGCCGGAGGATGTGGGAGAAAACATTGCCCTGCTTAGCGAAGAAGAGCGGACAGTCAGAGGCGTGGAGCCGCTGCCCCAAAATCTCCATGAGGCCCTGGAGGAGCTGAAAGCTGATTCCTTTGTATGCGGTGTCCTGGGAGAGCATATTGCGAAGAAGTTTATAGAAGCAAAGGAAGCTGAGTGGAAGGAGTATGTTACTCAGGTCTCAGAATGGGAGATCGAACAGTATCTGGCTAAAATCTGATTTTCCCGCATAGAAAACAGCCGTTTGCATACGTAATCAATGGCGATTGCTTTCCCAGTGCCGCCGTTGAAGGATAAACGGCGGGAACACAAGGAAAAAATGATAAGCGGGAGGATGGGAATGGCAAATGTAGTAGTGGTATTTCCGAAGCAGCAGGATGCCAGAAATATCCGAAACCTGCTGGTGCGGAACGGGTATGCCGTGACAGCGGTGTGTACCAGCGGTACAGCCGCACTTCAGGCGGCGGACAGCCTGAATGAAGGGATCATTGTCTGCGGCTACCGGTATCCGGATATGTTGTACGATCAGTTGTTTGAAAGTATGCCAAAAACCTTCGAGATGCTTCTGCTTGCTTCCGAGCGGGTCATCAGCGAGGGAGTGCCCCAGGGAATCGTCAGTATCACAATGCCCCTGAAGGTGCAGGAATTGATAGAGACGCTGGAGGAGCTTACCTGGCGGATGGAACGGCAGCGAAAAAAACGCCGGGCTGTACCGAAGCAGAGAAGCGAAAAGGATCAGAAACAAATCGCTCTGGCGAAAGAGCTTTTGATGGAAAGAAACCATATGACAGAGGAGGAAGCGCACCGTTACCTGCAAAAGACCAGCATGGACAGCGGTACGAATATCGTGGAAACGGCGCAGATGCTGCTTAGTCTGATGAATGCGTAGGGCGGCGGATGTAAAAGGGAGGGAACGCAGAAATTGAAGTTTACAAAAATGCAGGGAATTGGCAATGATTATGTTTATGTGAATTGCTTTCAGGAAAAGGTAGAAAACCCCGGCCAGGTGGCGAAACGGATCAGCGACAGGCATTTTGGCATTGGCTCTGACGGCCTGATTCTGATCAAGCCCTCCGATGTGGCTGATTTTGAGATGGAGATGTACAATTCCGACGGCTCCCTGGGAGCCATGTGCGGAAACGGAATCCGCTGCGTGGCTAAGTATGTCTATGATTATGGGCTGACAAATCAGACCAGCATCAGTGTGAATACAAAAAGCGGAATCAAATATCTGGACCTGACCGTGGAAAACGGAAAGGTAAGCCTGGTGAAGGTGGATATGGGTGCGCCTATCCTGGAAGCGGAAAGGATCCCGGCAGTTTGGGAAACAGAACAGATCCTGAATGCGCCGATTACCGTGGCGGATACTCCGTATCGGATGACCTGCGTCTCTATGGGAAACCCCCACTGCGTGGTTCCGGTGGAGGATGTGGATGGCCTGAAGATCGAGGCTGTCGGTCCGCTGTTTGAGCATCACAAGATTTTTCCGGACCGGGTAAATACCGAGTTTGTCCGGGTGCTGGACCGAAATACCGTGCAGATGCGGGTATGGGAGCGGGGCGCCGGGGAGACCTGGGCCTGCGGAACCGGGGCGTGCGCCACGGCAGTGGCCTGTATTTTAAACGGCTGGACGGAGGATGAGGTTTTGGTGAAGCTGCGGGGCGGCGACCTGAAGATTTTCTGGGAAAGACAGAAGAACCGGGTTTACATGACCGGACCGGCAGAAGTGGTGTTTGAAGGAGAGATTTCGCTCTAGCAGTATACAGGGCTTTCAAAGAAATAGATTTTCAATCGATAAAGAAAGAGAGCTGCCGCAAAATCCAAAAGCAGGAGAACCTGGTAATTTGGATTTTGCGACGGCCTATTATGAGGAGGAGCATTATGTTTAAAGTGAATGACAATTATCTGAAATTACCTGGCAGCTACCTGTTTTCCACGGTGGGAAAAAAATCCAGAGCGTATCAGGCGGCCAATCCGGAAAAACAGGTGATCAGCTTGGGCATCGGAGATGTGACCCAGCCGCTGGCTCCGGCTATCATCGAGGCCCTGCACCGGGCGGTGGATGAGATGGGAGATGCAAAGACCTTCCGCGGGTATGCGCCGGATCTGGGATATGAATTTCTGCGCAATGCCATTGCAAAAAATGATTATGCAGACAGGGGCTGCCGGATCGAGGCGGATGAAATTTTTGTTTCGGACGGTGCGAAATGTGATTCCAGCAATATCCAGGAGATTTTCGGGCTGGATAATAAAATCGCCGTGTGCGATCCGGTTTATCCGGTTTATGTGGATTCGAATGTAATGGCAGGCAGGACCGGCACCTATGATGCCGCCACCGGTATGTGGAGCGATGTGATCTATATGCCCTGTACGGCGGACAATGGCTTTGCGCCGGAGCTTCCGGAGAAAACGCCGGATCTGATCTACCTGTGCTTCCCCAACAACCCTACCGGAGCTACCGTTACGAAAGCGCAGCTTCAGGAATGGGTAGATTATGCGAATAAGGTGGGTGCAGTCATCATTTATGACGCAGCTTATGAAGCATATATTTCTGAGGAGAATGTGCCTCACAGCATTTACGAGTGCGAGGGCGCCAGAACCTGCGCCATTGAGCTGAAATCCTTCTCTAAGAATGCGGGCTTTACCGGAACCCGTCTGGGTTATACGGTGATCCCTAAGGAGCTGAAGAGCGCAGATGTGTCGCTTCATGCACTCTGGGCAAGAAGGCACGGCACAAAATACAATGGGGCTCCTTATATTGTGCAGCGGGCCGGAGAGGCTGTATATTCACCGGAAGGAAAGGCGCAGCTAAAGGAACAGGTAAAATACTACATGGATAATGCGAAGATTATCCTGGAGGGCTTAAAGGAAGCGGGCTACTGTGTTTCCGGCGGTGTGAACGCACCGTATATCTGGCTGAAAACGCCGGAAAAGATGACCTCCTGGGAGTTCTTTGATTACCTGCTGGAGAATGCCAATGTGGTAGGTACGCCGGGATCCGGCTTCGGACCCAGCGGAGAGGGCTATTTCCGGCTGACGGCCTTCGGCAGCAGAGAGAACACCATCGCTGCAGTAGAGCGGATCAAACGGATTTAAGGGGCAGACGATGCGCAGCTATGCGCACGGAACAAAGGTTGAGCTGACGATCATTAAGGATGCGGGGGCATCCGGAACGCACAAAAGGAAAAGGGGAGAGATATCAGAAGAAACTGCAGCCTGAGATAAAGGGGGTTTTGGGCCGCACAGGGAGGAAGAGTATGGACAAAGCAGGAAGAGCCTGCAGAAAATACCTGGTGGTATTTGCTGCCGCTGTGGTGCTTTTGTTTGCATCGGCGGACGGAGCGCATGCTGCTACCGCAAATGAGAAAACCGTTTATTCCTTTTTGACGGATACCATGGGATATTGTCCGGCTGCGGCCTGCGGAGTGATGAGTAATATTTACTGTGAATCCAGATTTACGGCCAATATCAACGGTCTTGGCGGTGCTTACGGCATTTGCCAGTGGGGCGGCGTGCGCCGTACCCGGCTGATAAACTGGTGTTCCGGTCATGGCTACAATTACACCACTCTGACGGGACAGCTTCGATTTATGCAGTATGAATTGAAAACCTATTTTCCACGGGTGAATAATTATCTGAAAACGGTAAGCAACACGTCCAAGGGGGCGTACAATGCGGGATTTTACTGGTGCTATTATTTTGAGATACCGGCGGATACATACAGTACGGCGGTGTACCGGGGAAATCTGGCGAAAAGCAGATATTGGAACAGTATGGGCTCTGCAAGCACCTACCTGTCTGCTGCTGTGGCGGCAAACGGAATTAAGCTGACATGGAATAAGACCAGCACATACGGCTATGCGGTAAAAAGAGCCCAAAAGCTTTCCGGCAGCTACAAAACCATTGCTACCGTGTCCGGTTCAAAGAAAAGCTACACGGATCACAGCGCTGCCGTGGGTAAGAAATACTATTATTATGTTCAGCCGCTGGATGCTTCCGGAAAGGAGCTGGAGCGTTCCAACAAGGTAAGCTGTGAGGTGAAGCCTTCGATTCAGGATTCCCAATGCCGTATTATTTTATCCCAAACGGAATATACTTACAATGGGAAAGAAAAGAAGCCAAAGGTAACGGTTATTTATGAGGATGAGCGTCTGGCCCTGAATCAGGATTATACCGTGGTTTACAGCAACAATAAAAATGCAGGCACCGCCTATGTGAAAGTGACCGGCAAGGGGAAATACGCCGGCAGCAGCAGGCTTTCCTTTACGATCCAAAAAGCGAAACAGAAAATAAAGGTGTCGGATACCTGGGCGTATTACCGGGGAGGAAGGACCGTTTCTCTGGGGGCTTCGGCGGCGGGAAAGCTAAGCTACTTCTCTGCAAATGAGAAGGTGGCGGCGGTAAAGAACGGAAAAATCTATATGAAGGGCGCCGGCATCACTACAATTACGGTGAAAGCGGCAGCTACTGCAAATTATAAAGCGGCCTCTGCTGCGGTGACGCTGACCGTCCGTCCCGGAGCCACCAGTTTTAAAAATGTCAGCCAGAAGGGCAGTACACTGCAGCTATCCTGGAAAACCTATCAGAGAGTGACCGGTTATGAGATCCAGTATGCAAAAGGCAATAGCCTGAAAAATCCCAAAACAGTGACCATCAGCAATAAGGCGACATCGTCCTATGTGCTGAAAAACCTGACAAAAGGGAAAACCTACTGCCTGCGGATCCGCTGCTATAAGCTGGAGGGAAGCAAAAAGCTGAACGGGGCATGGAGCAGTATCCGGAAGGTAACGCTGAAAAAATAAAAAATTCTGGTTGCATTTCTTTTTCAGATATGATAGTATTGCAACATTAAAAGGCAGGGAAGGAGACTCTGTTTCTGAAACTTGACAGGAATTCGGCATCACCGACTGAGAGTGCCGATGGAGGGAAGGAGACAATAGGGAACACTCTGGAGCTGACCGGTTGAAAGCGGAGTAGGCCGGTACGTGAATGCGCGTTAAGCAGAAAAATGAGTTGGCAGAGTAGGTCTGCAATGCGGGTGGTACCGCGGATTAAGATGATCCGTCCCGGGATGCGAAAGCATCCCGGGATTTTTTATGATATAGGAAAGTCCGCACTTTCCTATATCATAAAAAGCACTTCGTGCGTTGATGCGCACGGATGCATAAGGGAATTGATTGCTGCGCAATCTGCATCCGGCGCAAAAAATGCCTTCTCCCCTCAAGATTGAGGGGCAGGGGAGCTGAGATGCCGCAGGCTTGCGATCGGGCAGAGCTGAATGGAAGGAATGAAAGAAAATCAAAGGAAACCGCAGGAGGTTCCCTTGAAAAGAGAGGAGAATTATGATGGAATTTATGACAGGCGTTAAGCCGGAGGAAGCACTGGAAATCAGAGACCTGCTGGCGGAGGACATGGCAGGAAAGACAGTGAAGGTAAACGGAACCGTCCATGCGGTCAATGATATGGGAGCGGTGGCCTTTGTAATTCTGCGGAAGCGGGAAGGGCTGCTCCAGTGTGTGTATCAGGAAAAGGATACCGATTTTGACCTGAAGCTGCTGAAAGAGGGAGCGGCTCTGAAGCTGGAGGGAACGCTGGAAAAGGATGAGCGTGCGCCCCACGGCATCGAGATCCGGATACAGCATGTGGAAATTCTGTCTCAGCCGTCAGAAGCAATGCCGCTGCCTATTTCCAAGTGGAAGATGAATACCTCTCTGGATGCAAAGCTGAATTACCGTTCTATTTCTCTGAGGAACATTCGCGAACGGGCCAAATTCAAAATTCAAGAGGGTATTGTCCGGGGCTTCCGGGATTTCCTTTACAGTCAGGAATTTACGGAGATCCATACGCCCAAGGTAGGCGCAAAGAGCGCAGAGGGCGGCGCAAACCTGTTTCGTCTGGAATATTTCCATCATCCGGCGGTGCTGCAGCAGAGCCCGCAGCTTTATAAGCAGATGATGGTGGGAGTGTTTGAACGGGTATTTGAGACCGGCCCGGTGTTCCGGGCAGAGAAGCACAATACAAAGCGTCACCTGAATGAATATACCAGCCTGGACTTTGAGATGGGCTATATCCATGGCTTTGAGGATATTATGGCAATGGAAACCGGATTTTTACAGTATATGCTGGAGCTGCTGAAGCGGGAGTATGCAGATGCGCTGAAGATTTTGAATGTAACCCTGCCGGATGCGTCCAAAATTCCGGCGGTACGTTTCGATGAGGCCAAGCGGCTGGTTTCGGAAAAGTATGACCGGAAAATCCGCAATCCCTTCGATCTGGAGCCGGAAGAGGAGGCGCTGATCGGCCGTTATTTCCAGGAGGAATATAATGCGGATTTCGTATTCGTGACGCATTATCCCTCTAAGAAGCGTCCCTTCTATGCTATGGATGATCCGGAGGATAACAGGTATACCCTGAGCTTTGACCTGCTGTATCATGGCCTTGAGATCACCACAGGAGGCCAGCGTATCCATGATTATCAGATGCTGAGAGATAAGATTGCTGCCAAGGGAATGACAGAGGAGGGACTGGAGCAGTATCTGAGCACGTTTAAACACGGTATGCCGCCTCATGGCGGTCTGGGCATCGGCCTGGAGCGCCTGACTATGAAACTGATCGGAGAGGATAATATCCGGGAAACCACTCTGTTCCCCAGAGACCTGTCCAGACTGGAGCCGTAGGAGTCTTGCATTTCGCAGCAGGCAGGTTATGAAAATACAGTTTTTTTGACCCGCCTGTCCAGGAGCGCAAAGCTTTCGTGGTTCCTTTATAGAAAGGATTGAAAAGAACAGAGATGAAAAAGAGACGGAGATGTAATCTATGCGGGGCAAAGCTGGACGGAAATATCTGCAGAGAGTGCGGATATAATAATGCGGCTTATGATTACCACGTAAATCAATCGCAGGATAGCTGCAGACATTCCTCTACGGAGCACTATTACAGTGCAGAGGAACATGAAGCGCACACCAGTCCGGAAAATATTCCGTTCGATTACTCGGAAAACTGGCAGGAGGATTCCGGCAGATGGGAGAATTTTTCGAAACAGTATTCCGGCGTGGATGCTTCCGAGGATACCGAAACTCCCGCATCCGGGACAGATACCGGGAAGAAACAGACGGTCTATGGGCTGAATGAGAACCGGAAAGAGTCAAAAAGAAAGAAAAAAAAGCCGGTTTGGCTGTGGGGGCTGGTTATTGCGGGGATTGCAGTAAATTTTTCCTGGCAGGTACTGGAGGTGATACATTCGACTGTAGAATCCTATTTGGACAGTAAGACAGGGGAGGAGCCTGCAGTAGAGGGAAGAGTGACAGAGGCTGCGGCAGTAGCTCAGGCAGTACCAAAGACGGTAGATGACGGGAGAACGGAAACAGAAGAAGCTGCAGCCGGGGATGCTGCGCTGGTGCCTGTTGAGGGAAGCTTTGCGGAAATACTTGGTCCGGGCCTTTATGTGGCAGGCGTTCATTTCCCGGCCGGGATCTGCGAGGTAGAATGGAACAGCGGAGGCGGAGGCGTTTACTGCTGGAAACGGGATCCATACTATTATGACAGCTCTTATCTTTATGATACCGGGGACGGAGAGAAACAGCGGATGGAGGGGCTGGAGCTGAAAGCAGGAACCATGGTTATGATCAGCGAAACCCTTCAGGCCAGGCTTTCTGTCCGGGAGGCGGAGGGATATCTGGAAAAACTGCCGGAGAGACGGGACGGAGAAAGCGTGACAGTGACAGATGCGGCAATTGTCGGCGATATGTTGGAGGCCGGTACGTATCAGGTGACCTGGGTTTCCGGAGATCTGGATGAGAGTGAGATGATCTACACCTACACGGCAGGAAGCGGTAGGAAAAGAAGCGGCTTTATTGAGTTTGATGAGGAGTGCAAACAGTATGAAAACCTGATTTTTCAGGACGGAGATGTGCTGGTGCCGCTGAATTGTACCATAAAGCTGGAGCCGGCGGAGTATGATCTGAGCGGGTATGCACAGTATTTATTTTAAGCGGTTTTCGAAAATAAATCATAATAGATTTTGCGGATAACGGAAAGGAAGAAAAATATGGCAAACGTAATCAGTGATGAGACCATTGAATATGTGGGTATTCTGGCAAAGCTGGAGCTTTCTGCAAAAGAAAAGGAGCAGGCAAAAAAGGATATGGGCAGTATGCTGGATTATATTGACAAGCTGAATGAGCTGGACACCAGCGGAGTAGAACCCATGTCTCATGTATTTCCGGTGAACAATGTGTTCCGGGAGGATGTGGTGGAAAACGGCGATGACCGGGAGAATCTGCTGAAAAACGCACCGGAACAGAAGGACGGATCTTACAAGGTTCCCAAGACGGTAGAATAGGAATTGTGAAGGACGGAGCAGCTACGACTTCAGAAAGAAGAGGAAAAATATGGATTTATTAGGAATGACTGCCGTAGAGCTGGGCAGGAAGATAAAAGCAAAGGAAGTTTCGGCAACAGAGGCGGTGCAGGCTTCACTGGGACAGATCAAAGCCCTGGAGGAAACTCTGAACTGCTACGTGACCGTAGATGAGGAGGGGGCCCTGGAGCAGGCGGCCCGGATCCAGAAAAAGATTGAGGACGGAACGCTTTCCGGACCCCTGGCAGGGGTGCCGGTGGCGATCAAGGATAATATGTGTACGGAAGGGCTGCTGACCACCTGCAGTTCTAAGATCCTGTACAATTTTAAGCCGACATATACGGCAGAGGCGGTGAAAAACCTTCAGAAGGCCGGAGCAGTAATTCTGGGCAAGACCAATATGGACGAATTTGCCATGGGCAGCACGACAGAGACCTCTGCATTCGGCGTTACGAAAAATCCTTGGGGGACAGAGCATGTGCCCGGCGGTTCCTCCGGCGGCTCCTGTGCGGCAGTGGCTGCAGAGGAGTGCTTCTATGCCCTGGGTTCGGACACGGGCGGTTCCATCCGTCAGCCCAGCTCCTTTTGCGGAGTGACCGGCATCAAACCCACCTACGGAACCGTTTCCCGGTATGGGCTGATCGCCTATGGCTCTTCTCTGGATCAGATCGGTCCGGTGGCAAAGGATGTGACCGACTGCGCTGCGGTGCTGGAAGCGATCACTTCCTATGATAAAAAGGACAGCACCTCAGTGCTGCGTAAGGATACGGATTTCACTGCTGCGCTGGTGGATGATGTAAAGGGAATGCGCATCGGCATCCCAAGAGATTATCTGGGCGAGGGCCTGGATCCGGAGGTAGAGGCCGCAATCCGGAAGGCAGCCGGGATCCTGAAGGATAAGGGTGCCAAAGTGGAGGAATTTGATTTAAGTCTGGTGGAATATGCGATTCCCGCTTATTACGTTATCGCTTCTGCAGAGGCCAGCTCCAATCTGGCCCGTTTTGACGGGATCAAGTACGGCTACCGCACGGAAGAGTACGACGGGCTTCACAATATGTATAAAAAGAGCCGTTCCGAAGGCTTTGGGCCGGAGGTAAAGCGCAGGATTATGCTAGGGTCCTTTGTTTTAAGCTCCGGCTATTATGACGCATACTACTTAAAAGCGCTCCGCACCAAGGCGTTGATTAAGCAGGCCTTTGACCGGGCGTTTGAAAAATATGATGTGATTCTGGGGCCGGCTTCTCCGTCTACGGCGCCGAGGCTGGGAAGCTCCCTGGAGGACCCGCTGAAAATGTATCTGGGCGATATTTATACGATTTCCGTCAATCTGGCAGGGCTGCCCGGGATGACGGTGCCCTGCGGACTGGACAGCCAGGGACTGCCTATCGGCGTTCAGTTGATCGGTGACTGTTTCAAAGAAAAAAATATCATTCGGGCCGGATATGCTTTTGAACAGGCAAGAGGAGCCTGGAAGGCACCGGAGCTGACAGAGCGTGCAAAGAAAGGGGCGAACTAACAATGTCAAAACAGTATGAAACTGTCATTGGTCTGGAGGTTCATGTAGAGCTGGCCACCAAAACGAAAATATTCTGCTCCTGTTCTACCGCATTCGGAGGAGCGCCGAATACCCATACCTGTCCGGTATGTACCGGAATGCCCGGTTCCCTGCCGGTGCTGAATAAACAGGTGGTGGAATATGCCATGGCTGTGGGCCTTGCTACCAACTGCAAGATCCATCAGTATTCGAAATTTGACCGGAAGAATTATTTCTATCCGGATAATCCCCAGAACTACCAGATTTCCCAGTTGTATCTGCCCATCTGCTATGAGGGAGGCGTGGAGATCGACACCCCGGCAGGGAAAAAGGTGGTACGCATCCATGAGATCCATATGGAGGAGGATGCGGGAAAATTGATTCACGATGAATGGGAAGATTGTTCCCTGGTAGATTATAACCGAAGCGGCGTGCCGCTGATTGAGATTGTATCAGAACCGGATATGAGAAGCGCAGATGAGGTCATCGCTTATCTGGATAAGCTGCGCCTGATTATTCAGTATCTGGGTGCGTCCGACTGCAAGCTGCAGGAGGGCTCCATGCGTGCCGATGTAAACCTGTCGGTCCGCGAGGCAGGGGCAGAGAAATTCGGAACCAGAACGGAAATGAAAAATCTGAACTCCTTTAAAGCCATTGCCCGTGCCATTGAAGGAGAGCGCGCCCGTCAGATCGAGCTTCTGGAGGAAGGAAAGCAGGTCATCCAGGAGACGAGAAGATGGGACGATAATAAGGAATATTCCTATGCCATGCGGTCGAAAGAGGATGCCCAGGATTACCGTTATTTCCCGGATCCGGACCTGGTTCCGGTTATCATCAGCGATGAGTGGATCGCAAAGATCAAAGCCCGTCAGCCGGAGCTGCGCACGGAAAAGCTGGAGCGTTATAAGAAAGAGTTTGATATTCCGGATTATGATGCCCAGATCATTACCGGCTCAAAGACCCTGGCGGATCTGTTCGAAGAGACCACTGCGATCTGCAGAAAACCGAAGAAGGCGGCCAACTGGATTCTGGGAGAGACGCTGCGCCTTTTGAAGGAAAAAGAGCTGGAACCGGAGGAGATTCGTTTTTCCGCTGAAAATCTGGCGAAGCTGATTGAGCTGGTGGATGCGGGAACGATCAACAGCAGTGTGGCCAAGGATGTGTTTGCCGTTATATTTGAAGAAGATGCGGATCCGGAGCGGTATGTGGAAGAAAAGGGCCTGAAGATGGTAAATGATGAGGGTGCCCTTCAATCCGTGATTGAAGAGATCGTAGCTGCGAATCCGCAGTCTGTGGCGGATTATAAGGGCGGCAAGCAAAAGGCCATGGGCTTTTTGGTGGGTCAGACCATGAAGGCGATGAAGGGGAAAGCCGATCCGGCAGCGGTGAACCGCATCCTGAAGGAAATCCTCAGCCGATAAAAATGTCTTGTGTTCCTCCAGACCGGAGGATATAATAGTTCTATGGTGACTGTGAACGTAACAGTTCAGCCTTCAGCTAAACTGTTACGGAAACCAGCCCATTTAAAGTTCGCCTTCGGCGAAGGGGCTGGTTTCTTTTCAACCGTCACTTGTTCTTACGGGCTTTGCAGCCAGTGCAAAGCCCTGGGCTGAACTGTTACCTGCGAACACATGAACACATTTTTGCTTTGGCGTGCATCATTGAGGAATGGAGAGATCATATGCGCTTGAGATACGGTTGGAGAGGATTGGCCCTGGCCGCAGCCTTCGGGATTGCAGGGCTGTGCGGCGGCTGCAGCAGGGCTGCGATGAATTATCAGTTGGCGGAGAGCATAGGGACCGTTGGGAAATATGAGAACAATGAGCCGGTGGAGACACCTCAGATGAAGGTGGAGCGGGAGCAGCGGGAGTCCCAGGAAGCGAAGGAGGAAAATCTTCAGGCTCAGTTAGATGCTGCCGCTGCACTGGCGGAGGGATATTATTATGAAGAAGCGGCTGCCGTCCTGCAGGCGATTACCGGGGATGACGCAGAGGATGAGCGGGTTGCGGCTGCGATTTCGGAATATCAGGCGGCACAGGAGAGCCTGACTGCCTATGAGGGAGATATCCCTCACCTTTGTTTTCCGGGCCTGATCGAGGATACGATGAGAGCCTTTGACGGAGATGATATGTCTTATACCTACTCCAGCTCCATGGTAACAGTAAAAGAATTTCGGGCAATGCTGCAAAGCCTGTATGAGAATAACTATGTCCTGGTGGATATTCATTCCATTGCCGGGAACGATACAGATGCCAGAGGTGTGACCACGGTAGAGCAAAAGGAGCTTTTGCTGCCGCCTGGCAAGAAGCCGATCATCATTTCCCAGGATAACCTGAATTATTCCGGCATCAAAAACGGGGATGGCATCGCTACAAAGCTTGTCCTGGATGATGAGGGAAATGTGAAAGCGCTTTATACTGATGAGGGAGGGCATGATCTGAAGGGAGATTATGACCTGATCCCCATATTGGATGCTTTTGTAGAGGAGCATCCGGATTTTTCCCTGCGGGGAGCGAAGGGAATCGTATCCGTATCTGCCTTTGAGGGCGTGTTTGGATATCCGGTGGAGGATTCTGCGGTGCTTAACTATGAGGATAACCGGGCTGCAGTGCAGAAGATTGCTACCCGTTTGAAGGAGACCGGATGGAGCATTGCCTGCGCAGGATATGACCGTTCTTATATGAATGAGATGACGGTGGACCGCCTGAAGTCGGATATCCAGCAGTGGATGGAAGAGGTGGGCACTCTGGTGGGAGAGACGGATATCTTATTTTATCCCTACGGCGCAGAGGTTGCCTATCCCAGCGATCAGCTTGATTATCTGCTGGACAGCGGTTTTGTATATCTGTGCGGCCTGTGGGCAGATACCGATTTCTGGGAGCTGAGAGACGGCTATATGCGCCAGACCAGGCGTTTCATAGACGGTTATACGCTGGAAAATGTGCCGCAATATTTTACGAACTTTTTTGATGTGTCACAGCTTCTGGATTCCGACCGATAAAAACGAAACATATGATTTTTTCTTAAGAAAATCTTTCGTATTCTGACCGGATTGTTTCTTTCAGGAAAAAAAGAAATGTGCTACAATAAAACCAAAACGGCTGCCTGCTGGCAGAGGAGTATAGGGGGGATTTAAAATGAATTCATTTAAGGAGTGGCTGTCAGATTATCTTCGGTATTTTATACTTGCGCTGGCAGTGCTGCTGGCAGTGGGAGTGATCGTTCTGGGCGTGCAGCTCTATAAAACTACGGAAAACGCAAAGCAAGCCCAGGCAGATCCGGATAATATTGTGATACTGGACGAGACGGAAACAGAGGAGAAGGGGACAGAAGCCCAGACCCAGGAGGAAACCGGAGAGTCTGAAACGGAAAAGGAGACCGAGACGGAGAAGGAGACCCGAAAAGGGGTCAATGCAAAGCCGGAGACGGAAATTACGGAAAAAGATACGGAAGAGACCAAACCCTCCGAACCGAAAGAGACCGCTTCCGAAACCGAACGGACGCAGACATCTGAAAGCACCGGGGCGGTCCATAATACCGATATCGATGATGATATCATTGTGCTGACCGAAGCTCCCCGGGACACGGCTGAGACATCGGAAGAAAACCGAATGGAAACCCGTCAGACCGAGGCACCCCAGACGGAGGCACCGCAGACGGAAGCGCCCCAGACAGAGCCTCCCACAGAAGTGTACGAACCGGTTTATCTGACCATGACGGGGGCCTGTTACATCAGAAGCCAGGCGGATTACGGTGATAATATTATCGGAGAATATCCGGCAGGAACTGTGGTAGAATTCCTGGAGGATGTAGGCGGCTGGTATAAGGTACAGGTGGACGGTATGGTAGGCTATATGGGAGCCAGATTTTTCCAGTAATAATCGTCAGACGTACATAAAAAAGGCAGAAAAAAGCTGCTGTAAAATACGATTTGGGAAAGTTCCCGAATTCGGTTTTACAGCAGCTTTTCGTTTCGTAATTGTTTAATAAAGAGAAGAAATCTTATTCAGAGGCCAGTAGCGGAAATACGCCTTGCCAAGGATCTGATCCCGCTCTACATAGGAATACTGCATCGCTTCTTCAACCGTATCAGCGATTCCGTACATCAGCGATTTTTCTGCCCAATAGCGGGCATCACTGGAATCGTTCCGGTTATCGCCCAGCATCAGATAGCATCCTTCCGGCACCTGGAAGGTGAAGCCGTCATTCTTCACGATCCATTCCTCCTTCAGATAATCCTCTTCCAGAGGTGTCTCGGAGCCGTTGATATATATTTTGGCATTCCGGATTTCTACGGTTTCTCCCGGAAGGCCGATAATCCTTTTTATGAAGTTGGTCCGTTTTACACTTTTATCCTGCTGATGTCTGGCTTCATCGATGGGATAGCGAAATACAACGATGTCTCCGCGCTGAGGTTCAGAGAACCAGTAAGAAAAGCGGAAGCCCAGCAGACGGTCTCCGGGATGGATGGTGTTTTCCATGGAACCGCTGGGAACGGTTGCATTAACAATAATGAAATTGTTGATCAGCAGTGCCAGTACCAGGGCTATCACAAGGACTTCCACCCAGCTAAGTAATTCCTTCACCATAGAATTTTTTCCCTCCGGTGATTTCCCGTTTTCCCGGGGCTTTGTAGTTTCAGAGTCTTTTTGCATAATGACAGGTCCTTTCTGTAAAAATCTGAGTAGCTGTTCAGTCAGGGAGGCTTTTTTGACCAAAGGAAGGAAAGCATGCTGTGCAGCAAAGGTACCGCTTGGCTGAATAGTTACAAATCCTTTTGATTATAACATGGGAAAGCGAAGAAAGCTATACTTTTCCTCCGGATCTTTGTTTACTGTATAAGTTCAGTTCCTGCTCACTGGCAATATTCAGCCTCAAAGCAGAGACGGATGAGCTGCGTTTGGTGTCAGGGACGTTCCAAAAGGCTTCCCCGTATGACCGCATCGTTCCCGTACTTTTTTCGGATGGCATCCATGGCGGCATCCAGCTTCTTTTGCTTTTCCAGGGACGGGCCTGCGGAACGGCTTGCGGCGGCCGACCCGGCATCCTCAAAAGAGGAGCCGTCTAAATCAAACAGGGAAAGCTGAACCGGAGCCTTTTCATCCTCCAGCTTGGAGGTACGGATCCCCAGCAGGCGGACCGGCGCCCCGCTCCACAGCTCATCAAAAAGGCGGCAGGCAGTTTCATAAAGCATTTGGGTAGAATTAACCGGGACCGGAAGCGGGCACTGATGGGAGCAGGAGGTAAAGTCACTGTATTTTATCTCCACGGTGACAGACCGGGCTGCCATGCCTGCTTTCCGCAGCCGTCCGGAAATGGTCTCCGACAGACTGAGCAGGACCGGAAGCGCATCCTGTCTTGCTGTCACATCCGAGGAAAGGGTGGTGGAATTGCCGATGCCCTTTACCTCATGCTCCTGAGCATGAACCACGGAGGAATCCATGCCGTTGGCATACTCCCACATTTGCTGCCCGTGGCTTTTGAAATGGCTGAAGAGAAATTCCCGGTCGGTACAGGCAAGCTGCCCGATGGTATGGATGCCCAGCTCATGAAGCCGCCCGGCGCTGGAGCGTCCCACCATGTAAAGGTCCTCCACGGGCAGGGGCCACATTTTCTCCGGTATTTCTTCCGGATAGAGGGTATGCACCCGGTCCGGCTTCTGAAAATCGCTGGCCATCTTTGCCAAAAGCCGGTTTACGGAAATGCCGATGTTTACTGTAAAACCCATCCTATCCCGGATGGTGTCTTTCATTTGCAGAGCGGCTCTTTCGGGAGAAGAAAAATTGTGGGAGATGGGCCCGAAATCCATGAAACACTCATCAATGGAAAGCTGCTCCAGATCGGAGGTATATCCCTTCAGATAATCCATCAATTCCCGGCTGCGCTGGCTGTAGAGAGCGTGATCCGGCGGTGCCGTAACCAGGAACGGGCATTTACGGAGGGCGGAGGCCACCGGCTCTCCAGTATGGATCCCGAAGGCTTTGGCCGGGCCGGACTTGGCCAGAACAATGCCATGGCGGGTTTTGCGGTCTCCTCCTATGATGGAGGGAATGGTGCGCAGATCGGTAGTATCTCCGTTTTTCAAACGTTCTGCAGCAGTCCAGCTTAGGTAAGCAGAATTCACATCAATATGAAAAATAATCGCCATACATCATGCTCCTTATGGTTCCTGCTGTTTCCGTAATCAGCAGTATATTTTGAAAGGAAGGCTTTTTTTACACCGGTATGCTTTTGTTTTTCAGACAGAACCGGGCAGTTTTCTTGCGGAATTCCCATATTCAGTATAGTATTGTAGCATGGATCGGGCCGGAAAGAACATTAAAATTTTCTTTATTTTTGGAGGTAAGCCTTGTATTTCGGGGATGCTCATGATATTATGTAAAAATAAAACAGGAATGAAAAGGTTTTTTTGGAGAAATTATTTACGTATGGAGGATTACGATATGAAGAAGAAAGGCAGAGTATGGATGATTTCCCTGGCACTAGCGGCGGCTATGGCAGTTTCTATTACCGGATGCGGGAAAGAGCTGACGAAAGAGACAGAGACAGAGCCTCAGACGGAGAAAATTACGGAGCCGGTGACAGAAAAGGTAACGGAACCTCCCACAGAAAAACAGACGGAGACGGAAACAGAGACCGAGGAAAAGGAGCTGACTCCGGAGGAGGAAAAGAATTCTGAGACAGAGCTGAAGGGGAATAAAACTCTTTATGCGAAGGATGATATTAATGTAAGAACAGAGCCCAGCACAGATGCAGATATTATCAGCAGCTATGATCAGGGGGAGGAAGTAACCGTCAGCGCTGAGACGAAGAACTGGTACAAGATCCAGAAGGACGGCTACAGCGGTTATGTATATAAGGACGGGCTTTCTGAGACTGCGGTAGAGCCCAAATCTGCGGAAGAACGCCAGCAGATCATGGAGCAGCAGGGAAATGCGTCCTCATCCTCCGCAACGGATCTGGAATATGATGTTCGGTCGTATGCAGAGAGCTTTCCGCTGATTTTATCAGCAGATGCAAATGTTCGTTCCGTACCCAGTGAGGAGGGTAACATCCTGAATACCATCAGCAGCGGCACCAGCGTCACAGCGCTTGGTGAGACGGACCGCTGGTATAAGATCGAATACGACGGCATTACAGGTTATGTAAATAAAAATCTGGTTCAGTAAAAAGAGGAAAGCGGTTGGGCTGCTGCAAAGCGGATAGTACTTTGCATCAGCCCCTCTTTTCGGTTGAAGCAGCTATCGGCATCCGGGATCACACCATAAACTTTCCGGATGAAAAGGTGTTTCCGAAGCGGCTATGCACAAAGAAAAAGGGAAGCTATGTTTTTCGGAAAAGCGAATAGGAGGAGAGTATGAGTACAAGAGTAGAGGAAGCAGTAAAAAGGCATGACAAAGGCTATAATTGCTGCCAGGCAGTGGCATGTGCGCTGGCCGGGGAGCTGGGCTACGATGAGCAAATGATTTTTCAGGCAGGAGAGGGCTTTGGGGCAGGAATGGGCGGTATGCAATGTACCTGCGGAGCGTTGTCCGGGGCAGTGATGGCTGCCGGCATGAAAAACAGTAAAATGAACGGGGAAAAGCTAACGAAGGGAAGCACCTATCTGCTGTCAAAGCAGATGACGAATCAATTTCAGGAGAAGAACGGTTCTGTGATCTGCAAGGATCTGAAAGGGCTGGAGACCGGAAAAGTGCTCCGTTCCTGCCAGGGATGCATTGAAGATGCGGTGCGGATCGCAGAGGAAGTTTTGGGATTGGAATCGGAAGGTTAAGCCGTTGCAGGCAAACCGGCATACCGGGGATTTGAGCTGCCTGAAGGGAAAGAAGGAATCTGCTATGTACGGCGAATGCCATGGACATATTTTTATGGATGGGGTGAACTACTGCCAGGCATCTGCTCTTCATGCCTGCGGAGTGAATCAGGAGGATGTGCGTCGGAAGCTGGAGGCTTATCAGAAGCTGGGAATCTCTTTTTTTCGGGATGGCGGGGATGCGCTGGGGGTATCGGAATATGCCCGCAGTATTGCACCGGAATACGGAATTGATTACCGCACACCTATTTATGCGATACATAAAAACGGGCACTATGGTAAAATTGTGGGCTTTGGATTTGATGATCTGAAGGAGTATCACCGGCTTGTGTTGGGGGTGAAGGCCCGTCAGGGAGATTTTATCAAGGTGATGTTTTCCGGGATCATGGATTTCAAAACGGACGGAAGAATTACCGGGATTCCGCTGGAACGGGAGGAGATCCGGGAAATGATTCACATTGCCCATGAGGAAGGCTTTGCAGTGATGGCGCATGTGAATGGTGCGAGAACCGTACAGGCTGCAGTAGAATGCGGCGTGGATTCGGTGGAACACGGGAATTTTATGGATGAGGAATGCCTGCAGGCTCTGGCGGAGAATCAGGCAGTCTGGGTGCCTACGCTAGTAACCGTCAGCAATCTGCTGGGGAGCGGGCGCTTCCGGGATCAGGTGATCGAACAGCTTCAGCGGCAGCAGGAAAGAAGTTTAAGGAGTGCCTTCAGGAAAGGGGTGAAGGTAGCGCTGGGAAGCGATGCGGGAGCTTTCCGGGTGCTGCATGGACAGGGGCTGCTGGATGAATATAGGCAATTTCAGAGAATCCTGAAGGATGTGCCGGATCTGGAGAAGGAGCTTGCAGGAGCAGAGGCAGAGATCCGGAGCCGTTTTTGCAGAAGCCAGGCTTCCGGCAACTCCTTTCCGGGGTGCTGAAGCAAAAGCAGGGATCGGGAGGAACTATTACAAATTATTTACTTTTTTGTGTAATATGAGAGGAAAACTTGCGAATTATGGTTTTGCGTGATAATATAAGTTTGAGTATATATGATCCTGCGGTTGGGCTATGAAGTGAGCCCGATAACTTATCGGCTTGCTGTGCGGTATTTGACCGGGGAAGCGGCAGTCTGGATAATGCTGCTGCCACAAAACGAGGGTTTGTTATTTTACATAGGGAGGGTAAAGACATGAAAAGAAGAAAGTTAATGTTATGTCTGGCCGTCTTGTCAGCGCTGACCGTTTCTCTTTCTGGCTGCGGACAGAAGTTGAACTCAAAGCAGGAGACAGAGAGTGAGACGCAGACAGAGACAGTGACCGAAAAGATTACAGAAACAGAGAAGGAGACGGAAAGCGAGACGCAGAAGCTGATTACTTCTGTGGATTATACTTCTAAGGATGGAAGCGTGAAAATCACACTTCCGGACAATACCTGGAAGGTGACGCAGGATGCGGATGAGATGCGGGTATTTTCTTCTGGAAGCGCTGCCATGATTAACATTGTACATGCCAGCACGGCATCTGCCATGAAGAGCCTGAGTGTTATGACATCGGAAGAGGATCTGAAAACGTCTTTGACAAAGCAGTATTCTGACACAAATGCGTTCGATATCCAGAGCTTTGAAAATAATACGATTAACGGAGTGAATACTTACCGTTATGTGGTAAAATATAATGCCACTGCAAGAATGTGGGCATATTCGGTCACTTATGGAATCGTAAGCACGGATCAGGCGTATGTGATTACGGGAACGGTTACGGATGAGAACAGTACCCTGCTGGCTGCAGTGGAAAAGTCCGTGGACAGCTTCCGGGTGCTGAAGGATGAGACGCTGAAAAGTGTTACCAGTGATTTGATTTCCGGCACGACTCAGAAAACGTCGGAGACCACCCTGACCAGCAGTACTGCGGAACTTGCTACGCTGACGGATTATGGAACTGCGGCTACACTTTATGCCAATGATACGGTAAATATCCGGATTGCGCCGGGCACGGATGCGGATATTCTCGGAAGCCTCAGTATCGGTGAAAAGGTAACGGTGGTGGGAGAGACCTCCGGCTGGTTTAAGGTAAATGTGAACGGAAATATCGGATATGTGCGGAAGGATTTCCTGGTAAATAGTCCTTCTGCTGTTACGGCAACAGAGACAGATGCGGATTCCGACGCTGCCACGGCGGCGGAGCTGAGTGCAGAGACAAGGTATGGTTCTTCGGTTACTTTGTATGTATCCTCCTCAGAGGTAAATGTCCGGTCGCAGCCCGGCACCAGCAGCAGCATTATCAACAGCCTGGCCGGAGGAAATGCGGTTACGGTTATCGGAGAAACGGATAACTGGTTCGTGGTATCCATCAACGGTGTGATCGGATATATATCAAAAGCTTATCTGACCTATGACAGTTCCGCTTACAGCAACAGCGGCGGAAATAGCGGCGGAGAGACTGGAGGCAATACCGGCGGAAACAGCGGCGGTAATACGGGTGGAAACAACGGAGACGGAAGCGGCGGTAATACCGGCGGAAATACGACCGGATCTCAGACAATCACCGGAACCGTCGTTGGTTCAACAGTAGATACGGTAACGCTTGCAGGTGATGATGGACATACCTATACCATTTATACCGGAGAAGCAAATGTGAGTACCGTGGACGGCATCTATGATGGCGTTTATGTAAGTGTAAATGTGGATAACGGGCAGACCGCTTCGGACGGTACGCTTTACGCTACCGGCGTGACGGGGCATTAATCATCCCATTGCAGGAAGGAAACTTCAGGAAATTCAGAACGAAAGATCAGTAAAAACAGCGGACTGCTGCAAAATCAGATGGGAAGGCTTTTTATTCGGGGTAAGTGTGTACAAGCACCGGATAGCAAGCTTCGCAAATGAAATTTTGCAGCAGTCCTTTTTTATGATAATAGGAAAGTTCTCACTTTCCTATATCATAAAAAGCACTTCGTGCGTTGATGCGCACGGATGCACAAGGTAATTGATTGCTGCGCAATCTGCATCCGGCGCAAAAAATGCCTTCTCCCCTCAAGATTGAGAGGCAGGGGAGAAGGTATTTTTTTATCTCATAGGAAAGACGTTGTTGCTTTAAAGTACCAAAGTATGTGACTTTCCTATGAGATAAAAGCCCTTCGGGCAAACGATGCGCAGCTATGCGCGCGGAACAAAAGCTGTGCTGTCGAAATATTGGAATGTGGGAGTGTCCGAAGCACACTTTTGTTCTTTCACAGGAAAGCCCTTGCTGCTTTAAGCTGCGAAAGGATAAAGCATTGTCAGGAAAACCCTTGCTGCTTTAAGCTGCGAAGGGATAAAGCATTATCAGGAAATTCCGGCCGCTTTTTGCGCGAATTCTGTATTTACCAGATCCTGGTAGGGAGCCCTTTTTTCCAGCTCTTCTGCACTTTCCAGAATATCCTGCAGCAGATCAAAGCTGCTTTCCTCAAAAATCAGATCCTCCTTCCAGGTGTCCTGACTTTGATAGCGGTCCACAATGGCAGTGATCGTCTCCAGGTCTGTTTCAGAAAACTGAGGTGCGATGACCTGAGCGATCTCCTGGGGCGTATGGCTGTTCACATATTCCAGACCCTTCTGGATGGCATTGGTAAATCCCTGGATGATTTCCGGATGCTCCGCCATAAAATCGGATTTTGCGCAGTAGGCCGTATAAGGGACGTAGCCGGAATCGACTCCGAGAGAAGCGACCACATAGCCGGCGTTTTGCTGTTCAAGCAGGGTGGCGGCGGGTTCGAATTCTACGGAATTTTAGTAATTACTACACCATTCAAATAAAAGAAAATCCACTGATTTTATGTGTATTTTTGTCGATATTTATTCTTTTTACGGTCCGTTTCCAGAAAGCATTTTTATGGGCCGCATCTAAAGCCTGATACAGTTCTACCCAACTCCCCGAAAATTCCTTTTTCAATGTAGTGTATTTTTCCAATTTTTCTTTTGAAATGTTTTCTGTTTCATCCTTAAGCGCAGCACTCAAAGCTTCATATTGACTTTCATAGTATTCGTCTGTGATACGCCCTTTCTGATACATAAGGTTAAGACGTTCTATTTCTGCTTTGATAGCGGGGACCTTGCTTTCCTGTCTGGAAGATGCCTGCAAAGAGCAGATCACATCTGATAGGTTAGAACAAAGGTGCTCCAGCATATAGGCTTCCACCACAGTCTCACTGATGCAGGCACCATCGGGGTGCTGGTCAAATTTTTTACTGCATCGATATCTTTTATATAGACTGACGCTGCCATCTTTCAATTTCTGTTTTTTCACAATTCCTGTCATTGTGGCCCCGCAGACGGGACAGGCGATAAGCCCGGAAAAAATATAAGGCTCATTTGTATGGGGATACGATTTTGTGTCGCTGGTATGCTTAATCATATTGAGCTGCTCCTTTGTGATGTAGGCAGGATAGTAATTATCACGGCCTTGATAAATCCCCGCATACAGATCAGAGGATAAAATACGATTGATCTGATATTGAGTGGGTTTTTGGGGATGATCATTATATTTGCTTAAAATATGGTATACCGTTTTGCGTTTGGAAAAACAGAAGAAGTAGAAAGAAAATATTTCGTTTACGATTTCCTCCGTTTCTGGGTTCTTCTGCAGCTTCTTTTTTACTGAAATATATCCGTAGGGGGCCGCACCGGTGACATGTTCTCCATTTCTCACTTTGTGTTCCAGGACAACTTTGATGCGCTCGCTGGTGCGGTCACACTCATTTTGAGCCACCGCCAGCATGATATTCACCACCATCTGGCCGTTGGCAGTGGAGGTATCGTAGTCCTCGAAGATGGTTTTCCAGTAGCAGTTGTGTTTTTCCAGTATTTCCTGTGTGGTCTGGTATTCCTTGATATTCCGAAACCACCGATCCAGCTTTGTCACCAGAATAATATCGATTTTATTATTCTGTACATCCCGTAGCAGACGCAGAAGAGCAGGGCGCTTATTTACCGGCTTCC
This sequence comes from Lachnospiraceae bacterium, assembly GCA_030537145.1. Taxonomy (GTDB): domain Bacteria; phylum Bacillota; class Clostridia; order Lachnospirales; family Lachnospiraceae; genus Merdiplasma. Next base: position 100,166 of record JAUNON010000003.1, read on the forward strand.
TGGCAGAGACACCCTCATCTGCATAGATATCCACAATCTGATACCCCATACGATTAGCGTATTCTGTCAGATCTTTGATCTGGGCCGGAAGGGACAGGCCATGGATGAACTGCTCCTCCGTAGAAACACGTGGATATAAAGCACAGCGTAATTGTTTCATGGCAATCCTCCTTGGTAAAATGTATGTTTAAGGTATAAAAAATAGGCTTTGCAAGCCCTGGAGGATTGTGGTATAATTCATCTTGTCGAGGGATGATTATACCGGCCTCCGGGCCTGTATAGAAATCTGTGTGAAGCCGTCTCGGGTGGTGCCGGGGCGGTTTTGCTTTATAACGGAAAGAACCCCGTATTTCTACGAGGTCCTCACATAGTAACGTCAATCTTCTTTAATACCATATAGGTAGTATGAACTAAAAAAGATAGATTATTCAGCCGGGTGGCAATCCGGCATCTCTTTAAGACCTCATGGGCGTGATAGCTGCCTGTTCTATCCTTAAATAATCTATCTCAATTAACAATATATGTATTTGTACGTTAATAATACATTTTTTGTCCTGAAAAGTCAATAGATTTATTGGCATTTCCATGCACGTCCATTTTTTATGTAATTGTCAAGCTGTGATTCCCGCAAGGGATACATTGTCCGATAAGCAAGTTTTCCGTCCATAGACACTCTGATTGCTACAGAAGTGTGATCGCTATAATCTTTAATGAACGATATACTGTCTTTATTTGGATGAATACTGATGTAATCAGGTTTCTGAATAATATCCGGTATGTGCCGGAAACAATGCTCATATTCTTCAGGAGAAGAAAAATCTTTCCGATGCCGCTCCGTGTGTTTGATACGATCAGACCAAAATATGATATCCGTTTCCGAAGAAAGTTTCTCGGAAAATTCTGGATATTTCTCAATGATAGATGAGATTATATCGGGACGAATGCGTCCAATAGAAACAAATTTTTCTAAATCAGAAAAAGTGTTAGTATTTAGTTGTGATACTGTTTTGATAATCTCACCTTCTTTTTGTGTAATGTCCTCCGTTAAATCCGCCTTTGGGCATGGGTGATATTTTGCCAATGTTGGCAAAATGTTCGGAGACCGGGTCACTTTGAAAAGTGGTATAATTCATCTTGTCGAGGGATGATTATACCGGCCTCCGGGCCTGTATAGAAATCTGTGTGAAGCCGTCCTGGGTGGTGCCGGGGCGGTTTTGCTATTTAATTAAAAAGTTCCGATATGGTAATGCTCAAATCACTATAGATACCTACCTGAATGTCCTGATCAAAAGGAACGATAGTAGGAGCAGCATCATCTTCATAACGGTAAATGGTAGTGCGCTGCTTTTCGGGGTCAACGATCCAGTATTCCCGTACACCAGCTTCTGAATAAAGAGTGTTCTTTTTAGAATAATCCATTTTTCGGCTGCTTGGGGAGACTACCTCAACAATAAAATCCGGCGCTCCTTCACATCCACGGTCAGAAAGCTTTGATTTATCGCAGATAATACTTAGATCAGGCTCTACGTAAGTTTCATCATTGGCATTCAAATTCACAGCGAACGGGGCAGGATATACTTTGCAATCTCCCCCTCTTGATTTGATGTGGTTGGAGAATGTAACAGTAAGCTCACGGACAAGCTCTTGATGGATTCGGCTCGGCGGAGCCATGGCGAAGAGTTTTCCATCAATCAGCTCTGCACGCTGTCCCTCCGGTAAATTCCAATAATCTTCTGATGTATAAGTATTATTTTCGAGTAATGGCATGGAAACAACTCCTCTCAGGTATAAGTATGTGCGGTTCAGTGAGTGATATTCTGTGGCTTAGTCATCTATAATTTCATACTGACCTTTCAGTTTCCCAATCACTTTTCCCATGCAAACAATGTTGTCATACTCAGATATTTTTATATTATCTGATTCCGGGTTCCGGGAAATCAGCTCCTTTTCTCCATATTCTTTGATATAGGCTTTCCCATTAATGACAAAGATACCAACATCTCCATGTTGCATTTCCAGACGCTGGGATACCATGACCATATCCCCATCATTATAATCCGGTTCCATAGAATGACCAGACACACGGATTACATAATCTACTCTATCGTCCCAATCGGATTCAGACACTGTAATTTTTGACGTAGCTTCATTTCCGAGAATAAAAACGCCGCCGCCTGCAGATGCACTGCGGAAGTATTCTGCAATGCGGGCTGCTTGATTGCTGCGTACCGGAAAGTCAATCACGGCAGTAGGTTGGGATTCCAGTTCAGTGATGCGTTCTTTTTCTTTCTTCATTTTCTCAGCGATTACATACTCATGATTTAATATATATTCCACTGCTTTCGCACCTTCTGGATGATGTTCTGAAACGAAGCGATATTTTTTTATGATGTTTTCAAATTCTTCTGGTGATGCTTCATCTTTATAAAGTTCTCGTGTTTCGTCTTGAAAAAGATAATTGGCATCACAGTGTAAGATGTCAAACAAATCATATAAAAGAGTAGCACGTGGGGAATTAACGTCTGTTTCCCAATTTCCAATGGCTCCTTTGCTTACCCCCAGCATTTCGGCAAGTTGCGGTTGCGTAATCCCAAGAACTTCTCTTTTTTCTTTTAATCTAGTACCAAAACTCATATTTTCACCTCCATCATATAAAGATACTACTACAAAAATCTGAGAAAATCAATACAAAAAAGCAAAAAAGCTGAGAAATAGTTATTGAAATCTCAGAAAAACTATGATACTGTACATACATAGCAAAGAAAAACTGAGAATTGAAAGGGGGAGTACAGCGTGACTATAGCAGAAGCGAATGAGCCTTTAGCAACTGGATTAAAAGTAATTATAGCCAAAAAGGGTTTAAAGAATCTGCACGTAGCGAAAGAAACGGGTTGCACCGCCCAGGAACTTAGCGACATGCTGAATGGGCGTCGGTTGATAAAGGCCTGTGACATACCTAGACTCACTAAAGCGCTAGGCGTCACATCCGATGATATCTATGCGGCAGGAAAGAAAGAAGGATGAGTGATGAAGAATAAAATAAGTATCCACGTTGACGTAAAGGAGTTGGACGAGGCTCTGGAAAAAGCGAACAGATTAAAAGAACTATTGACGGAAGTTCAGGAATTAATCTATTCGCTGTTAAACCCGGATGTCAACCGAACAGACTGTTGATTTGCTTTTCAATATTCTTAATCTGTTTGTCGAAGTCTCTTCCGTCCAAGTGAATGCTTGATTTGCAGTTAGGGCATTTCACATCGTGGTTGATATCTCTTCCGCGGAAACAGACTTTACGGCCGCACTCAGGACACTCAAAGTCAAATTTTTCGTTGTCAAGATCGAATGCAAATTTTGACATATGGTAGCCTCCTTTCATATGAGATAAAGGGAATATTACCACAATAATATTGATACGTCAATACAAAACACCAAATAATGAGTAGAAACAAATGTTCATGCACAATATATTGTGAAAATCAATATTTTTATATTGAAAAGCAAAAAACAAAATATTTAGAATTTATTAAGTTTTTTAATACAAAATATAGGATTTGTAAATGGAGCAGAGAAGGAGGTGGTATAGGTGAACTTGTTTGAAACATATTTTAGAGAACTAGAAAATGGCGATATAGAACAATGCTACAGGTATCGGGGCGAAGAACTTGCAAAGAAATCTGATGTATACGAGTGGTATATAAAGGCCAGGGCATACACGGACACTTTCAGTACAAGAAGTAAAATAGCCCTTGGGATTTCAATATTTAGTATGGCTGTCTCGGTTACTACTACTGTATTATGCATTTTTACTTAAGAAAGATAGAGGTAGCAAGTGCCATCATTGAAATCGCTACAGATATTGAAGAGGTGACTAAGGGCACGTACCATTTAATAAAGGCTTCTCGTCTATCCTCCACATATTTGTTCCCAAGAGGTGTTAGGCCGATGGAACCATTTGCAGAAGTGTGAGTTATGTCAAAGGTAATATGTTTGGATTCATCCCGGTATGCAGCATATTGCTGCGGACAGAGGTATAACGCAGCAATCATTGCATCCTCCCCGAATTTATTACTGATTTTACAGAGTTTTACCTCTTTGTGTCGGTAAATATATTTCATTATCGTATACGTCTCTTTGTCGATGATGAATGGTATTTCCATAAGTGACCTCCCTAAATAGTTTAATCTGAATTATACCACCAGAAAGGAAGTGAGACAATGTCGGAAAAAGAGAAAAAAGTAACGTATTTGTGCGATGGAGAAAAGCCTGATTGCAAGAGAACGCATTGCTACAAAAATACGGACGATGGACTGTGCAGACATACATCGGATATTGATCATGCGATTAATTTCATCAAGAAGGACAGTGGGGACAAAACGATTTACAGAGAAATCATCCGCTCTGAAATAGTCGGAACGGATGAAATACAAACTAAGGAATAAACTTAGAAATAAAATCTGTGATTTCCTTTATACCGTTTTTGAAACGATTTTCCATGTAGAAAATGGCGGATGATGTGAGGGATATTCCTGAAAGAATATCATCCCCAGGATCACCAGTTATCAGATTGTTACACTTAAGTTCCCATACCAGTTCATCAGCATCATCAAAATGTTGATCGGACAAGAAATTTTTGTGGATATCATATGTATCGCCGAAATTTAAGAATTTTAATATAAAATATAGAATTTACAAACTTAATAAACGCAAAAAGGAGGGGGGATGAGCGATGATAATAACGGTGATGATGCCGATCTACATTGCCATGTGGGTGCTGGCAGTTCATATTCAGTATTTGATGAGAAATGAAAAAAGACCAGATAGAATGTGGATCTATCCAGTCTTTACAATGATTGGGATTAGTTTTTTGGCTTTGATTGGATTCTTGTCGCATTAGGCTTTGCATAATCACCTACCTGCGGGTTAGTAAATGTTACATCAGGCGAACTGCCAAGAGAAGCTTGCAGCCTTCCAAATTGTGTTGGAGCCATAGCTTGCAAAATACACATAGTATCTTGGACGTAAGTAACATAGCCAACACCTCGGTATAATTCAAGACGTCCAAGGCTTTGGCTTGTTTCTGGATCAATGAAAAAAATGAAAGAGAGGTTAAGAGTTTATGTCAGCAACGAAAGAATTATTTACAAATTTACAGGAACGGACCTACAAGAAACTGAACTATCTGGGAGTACCTCAGGAAACAATTAGGTGAGATAAATGCATGACATTGCAATATTACTTATAGGTGTAGGAGTGATATTGAATTCTGTGGCGGTTACAAAATTAGTAATTTATATCAAAAAAAACAAACGGCGAAATACAGAATGGTTTGATAGATGGGTTGAGCAGAGTGAACAAATAAGAAAATATAGCGAAATCACTAAAGTTCATTACGAAACTTTCAGGAACACAAAAAATATGTTCCTGAAATTACGCAATGAACTGATTAGACAACAAATACTGCCGAAAGAATTTCAATATGTGGATGAAAGAGAGGCGATATAGTGAAAATATACCCACCAAACGATGAATTTCCATATCCATGATTATTCCGGGGCTCTCTGAGCCACCTGTCCGGACTTTGAGAGCCACCATTCC
>JAUNON010000088.1 GCA_030537145.1 Lachnospiraceae bacterium
AGACTCCTTATGCAAAACTGATCACACAGTTGTTCGGTGACAGAATGTATATTGCCAACGCGACCGGATGCTCCTCTATCTGGGGTAACTCCTCACCGTCCACACCGTATACCGTGAACGCAAAGGGACAGGGCCCGGCATGGTCTAACTCTCTGTTCGAGGATAATGCAGAATTTGGTTATGGTATGCTGCTGGCACAGAATGCGATCCGCGGCGGCCTGAAAGCAATGGTAGAAGCTCTGGTGGCAAACGAAGCAGCTCCCGCTGATGTGAAGGAAGCAGGACAGGCTTGGCTGGATACCTATTCTGTAGGCGCTACCAACGGAACCGCTACCGATAAGCTGATCGCAGCTCTGGAGGCATGCGGATGCGATGCTTCTAAGGAAATTCTGAAAGATAAAGATTATCTGTCCAAGAAGTCCCAGTGGATCTTCGGCGGTGACGGATGGGCATATGATATCGGATTTGGCGGTGTTGACCATGTACTGGCTTCCGGACAGGATATCAACGTAATGGTATTCGATACCGAGGTTTACTCCAATACAGGCGGACAGGCATCCAAGTCTACTCAGCCGGGTGCCGTAGCACAGTTTGCTGCAGGCGGTAAGGAAGTGAAGAAGAAGGATATGGCTTCTATCGCAATGAGCTATGGTTATGTATATGTAGCACAGATCGCTATGGGTGCTGACTACAATCAGACCGTAAAGGCTCTGGCAGAAGCAGAAGCATATCCGGGACCGTCTCTGATCATCGCATACGCTCCGTGTATCAACCACGGTATCAAGAAGGGTATGGCGAAGGCTCAGACTGAGGAACAGTTGGCTGTAGAAGCTGGTTACTGGCATCTGTTCCGCTTCAATCCGGCTGCCAAGGCAGAAGGAAAAGCGGCATTCACTCTGGATTCCAAGGCTCCTACCGGAGATCTGATGGAATTCCTGGACGGTGAAGTACGTTACAATTCTCTGAAGCGTGCAAATCCGGAAAGAGCTGCTAAGCTGTTTGCAAAGAACGAAGCTTGCAATAAGGAAAGATATGAATACCTGAACAAGCTGATTACCTTGTACGGTGCAGACGAGAAATAAAAATTTCCTGATGGAATAAGAACAGGGGCTGTTGCAAATTTGATTTTGCAACAGCCCCGTTTTCGTTACCGGACTTTATCAGACAATGGACTGCAGAAGGATTGGACAGGATAATACCATAGAAGATTCGATCCTCTCGGGATCAGATTCCCTCGGCATAATAATCCCGCTTGACCAGATCCTCCAATGTGATATGGTCTACGTAGTCATTTATTACTTTCCACATTCCCTCCCAGAATGGCAATGTAGTACATTCATGACGGCGGGGACATTGATTTGGATTGTCCTCCAGGCAGGCAAGGGGAGCCAGGCTTCCCTCCGCAGTGCGGAGGATATCTCCCACCGTATATTCCTCCGGCTTGCGGGCCAGACGGTAGCCTCCATTGTTTCCCCGGTAGCTCCGTACATATCCGGTACGGGTCAGCAGGGGCATAATCTGCTCCAAATATTTTATCGTAATGTCCTGACGTTCTGAAATATCCTTTAAGCGGATGTATTCTCCATTGTCATTCTGCGCGAGATCCACCATGATCCGCAGTGCATAGCGTCCCTTCGTTGAAATCTTCATCGTATTCGCCCCACTTACTTTGCTGTACTTCAGTGATCAAGCCCCTGTGGTTTGGCATCAAAGGCTTTCACCTGACATATTTATTTTAATGAGAAAACAGAAAGACTGCAAGTTTTTTTTCTTTCTGTACAGAATATTATTTGTACATGCCTGATCTGCGGCCGTCGGTGCGGCGGTTTCGGCAGGTCCTCATAATTGCGGCGCTTTACAGCCCCTTTGCCGAAGGCGAACTTTAAATGGGCTGGTTTCCGTAACAGTTTAGCTGAAGGCTGAAGTGTTGCGAAAAGTCCGCAGAAACTTAAAAATAGGATTGACAAATGGGCTGTAAGGGAATATAATTCATATAACATATAAAACATATCAAAACAGTAGGATATTATTTGGAGGATAGAATGATGGGAAATGTATATAAGGGAACACTGGGACTGATCGGAAAGACTCCTCTGGTGGAGCTGGTGAAGGTGGAGAAGGCTTTGGGACTGGAAGCAAAGGTAGTGGCGAAGCTGGAGTATTTTAACCCGGCGGGAAGCGTGAAGGACAGAGTGGCAAAGGCTATGATCGAGGATGCGGAGGAAAGAGGCGTTCTGAAGGAGGGCTCCGTCATTATTGAACCTACCTCCGGAAATACCGGTATCGGTCTGGCTTCTATTGCTGCAGCGAAGGGATATCGGATCATTCTGACGATGCCGGAAACCATGAGTGTGGAGCGCAGAAATATTCTGAAGGCCTACGGTGCAGAGCTGGTTCTGACGGAAGGCGCGAAGGGCATGAAGGGAGCGATTGCCAAGGCAGAGGAGCTGGCAAAGGAAATTCCGGGAGGCTTTATTCCGGGTCAGTTTGTAAATCCGGCTAATCCTGCGATCCACAGAGCGACGACCGGGCCGGAAATCTGGCAGGATACAGACGGAGAAGTGGATATTTTTGTGGCTGGTGTAGGTACCGGCGGAACCCTGACCGGTGTGGGAGAGTATCTGAAATCCAAGAAGCCGGAGGTCAAAATCGTGGCCATGGAGCCGGCAAGTTCTCCCGTTCTTTCAGAAGGAAAGAGCGGCCCTCACAAGATTCAGGGAATCGGAGCCGGATTTGTGCCGGATGTACTGAACACCTCCATCTATGATGAGATTATTACCATTGAAAACAACGATGCCTTTGCCGGAGCAAAGCTGATTGCGAAAGAGGAAGGCGTTCTGGTGGGGATTTCCTCCGGTGCTGCTCTGCAGGCGGCCATTCAGCTTGCAAAACGTCCGGAAAATAAGGGGAAAGCCATTGTCGTTCTGCTGCCGGACAGCGGGGACCGGTATTATTCTACACCCCTGTTTACCGAGTAAGCAGGAAGCGTATGTAACAGTTCAGCCCAGGGCTTTGCACTGGCTGCAAAGCCCGTAAGAACAAGTGAAAGCCCCTGCAAGCGTATGCGGTGAATTGACCGGTTGAGTTTAAAAATAAGATGTGTTAAACTGAAAGCGGCTGCACAGGAAGGTTTCTTTCCTGGAGCAGCCGCTTTCTGCGCTCCTGCCGTATCTGGAGGCCCTGGCTTTGATGCGGTAGAATTTTGAGCACTTTGTGCGGTGATGCGCACGGGTGCAGAAGGGAATTTATTGCTGCGCAATCTGCATCCGGCGCAGAAAATGCCTTCTCCCCTCAAGAGCGAGGGCCAGGGAAATTGAGATGCCGAAGGCATTAAAAAAACAGGGGAAATGTCCGGCGGAAAAGGCATGGGACAGTTACCGGAAAAGAAAACGAGGAGGATTGGAATGAAATCAGCAACAGATTTAAGGACGCTGCTGCGTCAGATTGATCATAAGGGATATCCGGCTTATAAGGACACAAAAGGAAGCTATCAGTTTGAACGGTATGTATTATCCATCGACCATGTGCAGGGGGATCCCTTTGCGGCTCCTTCCAAAGTGCGGATTTTGGTGGGAGGAAAACAGGCCGGGTTTGATGCCGCCCTGTATGATACGCCTTGCAAACGAATTGCACTGCAGGACTATATTCTGCGGAAGGTGGCAGGCACGATCAAAGAGTATTCCTTTCAGGCAAAGGGCTCCGGAAAAAGCGGGCTTTTGGGGATCAGCCATCCGGGACAGGAAATTTTAAACCGCAGTGCGTGTGTGATTGACGGCACGAACGGAAATCTTACGATAAGAATGGAGGTGGGGTTCCCGGCAAACGGAAGAACCATCAATTCCAGGGAGCTGGAGAAGATTTTGTTCGATTTCCTGCCGGTTTGTGTCCGCCAGACCTTGTTTGCCCAGGCATATCGGAAGGAGGAGCTGATCCGCATTGTCAATCTTGCGGAGGATCAGCAATATATCCGGGAACAGCTTCCCAGGCTGGGGCTGGCTGCCTTTGTGGCAAACGGAGCCGTACTGCCCAGAAAATCAGGAGTTTCCATGCTGCCGATGAAGGATGCGGTGGCCTTTCAGTCTCCGGCGTCGATGGAGGTTGAATTGAAGCTGCCGCATCACGGCAGCATCCGGGGAATGGGAATCCGCCGGGGCGTTACGCTGATCGTGGGAGGCGGCTATCATGGGAAATCTACCCTGCTGAAAGCGCTGGAGCTGGGAGTCTATAATCATGTGGCCGGAGACGGAAGGGAATACGTGATTACCGATGACACGGCGGTAAAGCTGAGGGCAGAGGATGGACGGAGCATCCAGAAGGCGGATATTTCCATGTTCATCCGTAATTTGCCCAATGGGCGGGATACGTCCTCTTTCTTTACGGAGGATGCCAGCGGCAGCACCTCTCAGGCAGCCAATACGGTAGAGGCTATGGAAGCGGGGGCCGGTGTATTTCTGATTGATGAGGATACCAGCGCCACCAATTTTATGATACGGGACGAGCTGATGCAGCGTGTGGTAAACCGGGAGTCGGAGCCGATTATCCCATTTATCGACCGGGTGCGGGAGCTGTATGAGAAACACGGAATTTCCACCATTCTGGTGGCCGGAAGCTGCGGCTCCTATTTTCATAAGGCAGACTGTATCGTACAGATGAAATCCTATCAGCCCAGGGAAATTACTGCTTTCGCAAAAAAGGAGGCGGAAAAATTCCCGCTGGCCATCGATCAGCTTCCCCAGGCAGAGCTTCCCTCCTTTTGCCGGATCGTGAAAAAGGATGAAGCCTTTCTGCGGGATGACAGAATCAAGATCAAGGTGATGGGAAGAGACAGTATATCCATCAATAAAGAAGCCATTGACCTGCGTCTGGTGGAGCAGCTTGTAGATACGGAGCAGTTGAATGCGCTGGGGCAGATTGTGAAATGGATGAAGCAGCATTATTTTAACGGGACCGCTCCTCTGGGGAAGGCGGTAGAGCTTTTGTATCAGAAGATCGAAAAGGACGGATTTGAGGCCTTCTGCGGCGGAGGCGTGCCGGGGAATCTGGCAATGCCCAGAAAGCAGGAGATTTATGAAACATTAAACCGCTGCCGCGGGCTGGTGCGGATTATCCCATAAACGGTATTAGGTTTGCTTCAGGAAGCAGGATAGCCCTTGACCTTCCAGTGAGATTGCACTATACTAACTCCTGTAAGAAGATGAGAAAAAATATCGATAGCAGAAGAAAAGAGGAGTTAGAAAATGACATTGAAGGATTTGCCCATCGGTAAAACTGCTACAGTAGTCTCTGTGGGAGGAGAAGGGGCGCTGCGTCAGCACTTTCTGGATATGGGGCTCATTCCGAAGGCAGATGTAACCATGGTAAAATACGCTCCTATGGGAGATCCGGTGGAGCTTCGCATCCACAGCTATGAGCTGACGCTGCGGCTGGCCGATGCGGAAAAGATTGAGATAGAAAATGTGCGGGAAATGCAGGCTGCAGGGAATAATCCCTCCAGACGGGCGATCCCTCATCCGGGACTTGGCGAAGGGGGAAAGTATCATGTGAAGGCAGAGGAAAATCCGCTGCCGGAGGGTGAGACGCTGACCTTTGCGTTGGCAGGAAATCAAAACTGCGGAAAGACCACGCTGTTTAACCAGCTCACCGGCTCCAATCAGCATGTGGGCAATTTTCCGGGTGTGACAGTGGACCGCAAGGACGGGGTGATTAAGGGGCATAATAATACTCTGGTGACGGACCTTCCGGGCATATATTCCATGTCGCCTTATTCCAGTGAAGAGATTGTGACCCGGAATTTTGTATTAAAGGAACAGCCCAAAGGAATTATTAATATTGTGGATGCTACGAATATTGAGCGGAACCTGTATCTGACCATGCAGTTGATGGAGCTGGATGTGCCTATGGTGCTGGCTTTAAACATGATGGACGAGGTCAGGGAAAACGGAGGTTCTGTCCTGGTGAATGAGATGGAGGCCAGGCTGGGCATCCCGGTTATTCCGATTTCGGCGGCGAAAAATGAGGGAATCGATGAGCTTATCGCTCATGCGCTGCATGTGGCAAAATATCAGGAGCGTCCCAGCCGTCTGGATTTCTGTGATGCGGACGACAATGGCGGCTCAGTACATAGATGCCTGCACAGCATCATGCATTTGGTGGAGGATCATGCGCAAAGAGCTAAGATTCCGCTGCGTTTTGCGGCCAGCAAGCTGGCGGAAGGCGACCAGATCATTATGGAACAGATGGATCTGGATGAAAATGAAAAGCAAACTCTGGAGCACATTATCTGCCAGATGGAAACGGAGCGCGGGCTGGACCGGGCGGCGGCGATTGCAGATATGCGGTTTACCTTTATTGAGAAGGTATGTAAAGAGACTGTCATACATCCCAGGGAAAGCAGGGAACATATCCGCAGCATGAAAATGGATAAGGTCCTTACCGGGAAGTATACGGCTATTCCCTGCTTTGTTGGAATTATGGCTGCGGTTTTCTGGCTGACCTTCAGCGTGATCGGAAAGCTGCTGTCTGACTGGCTGGAAATTGGGATCGGGTGGCTTACCGGTGCGGTGGATGCGGCGCTTACCTCCTGGAATGTAAACAGCGTGCTTCATTCCCTGATTATTGACGGAATATTTAACGGCGTAGGCAGTGTCTTAAGCTTTCTTCCCATTATTGTGACGCTGTTCTTCTTTTTGTCCTTGCTGGAGGACAGCGGATATATGGCCCGGGTGGCCTTTGTAATGGATAAGCTGCTGAGAAAAATCGGACTTTCCGGAAGAAGTATTGTACCGATGCTGATTGGCTTTGGCTGCACGGTTCCCGGTGTCATGGCCAGCCGTACCCTGCCCTCTGAGCGGGACCGGAAAATGACCATTTTGCTGACTCCGTTTATGAGCTGTTCCGCAAAGCTGCCGATTTACAGTTTTTTTACTGCAGCCTTTTTTCCGGAGCATGGAGCGCTGGTTATGATCGGCTTGTATTTTGGCGGAATTGCAATAGGGATTCTTACGGCATTGCTGCTGCGGAGCACCATGTTTAAAGGAGAAGCAGTGCCCTTTGTAATGGAGCTGCCCAACTACCGGATGCCCGGAATAAAAAATGTGGGACAGCTTCTATGGGAAAAAGCCAAGGATTTTCTGCAGAGGGCCTTCACTGTGATTTTCATGGCTACGATGGTGATCTGGTTTTTGCAGACCTTTGACACCCGGCTGAATCTTGTGGCAGATTCCCAGAACAGTATTCTGGCGGCGGCAGCCGGAGTGCTGGCGCCTATCTTTCTTCCGCTGGGATTTGGGGACTGGAGGATTTCCACGGCTCTGATCAGCGGCTTTATGGCAAAGGAAAGTGTCGTATCTACCCTGTCTATTCTGTATGGCACGACAGCAAATCTGACGGCCAGCCTGACGCCCCTTGCGGCGGCCAGCCTTTTGGTCTTTTGTCTGCTGTATACGCCCTGTGTGGCTGCTGTGGCTTCGATCCGCCGGGAATTAGGCGGAAAATGGGCAGCCGGAGTGGTCCTGTCTCAGTGCGGGATTGCCTGGTTGGCGGCTCTGGCGGTGCGGGGGGTCGGACTGCTGCTGGGATTTTAAAAATAAAATTAATATAAAATGGAGCGGCCGCAAAATCGAAAAGCAAAAGGATCTGTATCCAGGGTGTTTGTATCAGTGATACAAACACCGGATACGGAACTTTGCAAATGAGATTTTGCGGCGGCTCCATTTTTGTGCCGGATGCATATTGCGCAGCAATGAATTCCTGTATGTATCCGTGCGCATCATAGCACAAAGAAATGAATTGATTTACAGGTAACAAACAGAGCTGAACAGGTACGGAAGCTGAACTGGCTTGTTCAGCTCTTATGATTTCAATTAGATTATTTTAATTGTTTCTGTTTCAAGGTTATGATTGTATGAAAAGTACCTGAATCAGTATCATAATACATTTGCAAATTCCCATGATATTGTTTCACAACTTTTTTTATGCTTTTGATTCCGAAACCATGCTTTTCCTTGCTGATTTTATGAGAAACAGGAAGTCCATCCTGATCGTACACAGGAGTACTTCTGCAAGAATTTATGACTATGATAATGATAAAAGGTGAGTTTTCTTTTTTGTGAACTGTAATTTCAATGTATGAATCGGGAATATTTTCAGCAGCTTCGATAGCATTATCCAACAGGTTACAAAATAATGAAGTCAGGTCATGAGGATATATATTTTGAAGAACCCCGCTTCTGATATCGGTTACAAAATTTATATGTTTTTCCATACACTGACGTTGATAGCGGCAGAGAATGGCATTTAACATTTCATTGTCACAAATACGTGAGGTCTCCTGAAGATCAGAAGAATCCAGGAGTTGATGGATATATGCACTGATTTTGTCGGATTTATTTTTTTCATTTAATAGGCTAATTGATTGTAAGTGTTTTTTAATATCATGAATCAGAATATTCTGATTTTCTGTTTGAGAGAGCAGCATTTCATAATATTCAACCAGGTCAGCTTCTTTCTGATGCAGTAATTGCATTTCTGTGAGTTCAGCATTTTTCTTTTGCGTATATTGACTAATTCCAAATATCAGTAAATTCATTAAAAGCAGCAAGATGGAACTAGCTGTTACCATAATGTTTAGAGGAGGTACAAACGTCATGATTTCCCCGATGCAAAAAAAGGTAAATATAATAAATGATTGTGTCAATAGTTTTTCGCAAATTTAATTCCTTCCGTTTGGCAGCCGGAAG
>JAUNON010000089.1 GCA_030537145.1 Lachnospiraceae bacterium
CAGCTCCAGTTGCCGTTCTCATCCGGGGTTACTTCCTGGCTGGCTACCTCCGTAGTTCCATTCCATACACGGATCGTGATGCTCTCCGGACGCTTGCCGTCCTGGTTCTCTGCATCGTTCCAGGTCTTACTTCCGCTGACACTGGTCTTTCCGGGTGTATAGCTGTTGATGACGTTATATCCATCATATTCTGTGGAGTAATCCGCTACCGCATCCTCGGTGATCGTGTACTGAATCTCATGTCCGTTCTCATATTTGGGAAGCCCGCCAAAATTCCAGAACCAGTTACCAGAACCATCATCAACCACCGTTGCATTTGCCACTTCTCTGTTTCCATTCCATACACGGATCGTGATACTCTCCGGACGCTTGCCGTCCTGGTCATTATTATCATTCCAGGTCTTGCTTCCGCTTACCTCTGTGGTCTCCGGAGTATAACTATTCGTTACATCATAGCCGGTTACCTCACTCGTATAACCTGCTACCGCATCCTCGGTAATCGTATACTCGATTTCCTCTCCGTTCTCATACTTCGGCAGATCTGTAAAGCTCCAACTCCAGTTGCCACTCGCATCCGGGGTTACTGTCTTGCTATCCTTCTCCTCTCCGTTCGCCAGAAGGTTAATCGTGATACTCTCCGGACGCTTGCCGTCCTGGTTATTATTATCGTTCCAGGTCTTGCTTCCGCTTACCTCTGTGGTCTCCGGGGTATAACTATTCGTTACATCATAGCCGGTTACCTCACTCGTATAACCTGCTACCGCATCCTCGGTAATCGTATACTCGATTTCCTCTCCGTTCTCATACTTCGGCAGATCTGTAAAGCTCCAACTCCAGTTGCCACTCGCATCCGGGGTTACTGTCTTGCTATCCTTCTCCTCTCCGTTCGCCAGAAGGTTAATCGTGATACTCTCCGGACGCTTGCCGTCCTGGTTATTATTATCGTTCCAGGTCTTGCTTCCGCTGATGCTTGTGGTCTCCGGGGTGTGCGTATTCGTCAGCGTGGTCACGGTTCCGTCCGTGCTGGTTCCGCTCAGGCTGTAGCCCTCCGGCATCTTACCCTCTTCCCAGCTGTACTCGTTCTTTACGCCTCCCGTGTATTCATCCAGTCCGGTAACCGTCACTGTCCAGTTGTTCTCCTTATTCAGAACTA
The DNA here is from genome assembly GCA_030537145.1 of Lachnospiraceae bacterium. Classification (GTDB taxonomy): domain Bacteria; phylum Bacillota; class Clostridia; order Lachnospirales; family Lachnospiraceae; genus Merdiplasma. The sequence goes on from JAUNON010000089.1 coordinate 1,154, forward strand.
CCGTCTGTTCTTCGGTTCCGTTCTTCTTCAGTACTACGCTGATGCTCTCCGGACGCTTTCCGTCCTGGTCGTTCGCATCATCCCATACCTTCTTCACCGTTACGCTTACCTGATGCAGGGTATTGGTAACAGTAATCTCGCTGGTGGAACCTGCGGATACGGTTACTGTCTGTCCGTTTTCTGAAACGATGTAACGGAAGTTGCTGCCTGCAATGGCAGTTCCCTGGGCGTCCGCAGTTTCTGTTACCACATATGCTCCCGCATCCAGATCTCCGATCACCAGGGTATTCGCTGTTTCTGAAGTATCCGCTGCATTGTAAGCCAGCGCTACTGTCTTAAGCGCATCCGTAAAGGTCTGGCTCTCAGCATCGTAATACTTTCCGTCCGCATCCTGTACGGTAAAGTAGAAAGTTCCAGTGTAATCATCACTTTCTCCCACTACCTTCTTGATAATCTTCAGGCTGCCTTTGTTTACAAACGTATTGTTAAATACAGCCCCGTCTGAAACAGCCCCCCCGTCTGCTTTCGTGTAAGCAACTGTGGGCGTTTTCAGTTCTCCGGTCTCCTCGTCCCGTTCTACCGTAACTGCCACATTGTATACCGTGGTATCGTACGTAACGTTCTCCAGAGAATCCGCCGCCGGCTCAATTTCTTCTACCGTATAATAGTAAACGCCCGGCACAGAGTATTTGATATCACCGAAAGCAAAGGACGCCTGCACGCCATCCGCCGCCGCCGTATTCTGCACTGTATCGTTTTCCGGCATAGGAGTCGCAATACCGCCTTCCGCCGTATTCGTTCCAGCCGTAAGTTTGAACGTAAACTCTCCCGCCGCCAGATTACGGCCCGTCAGAGTCTTTTTCACTTCAATATTAGCCTTGGCGCTGGAATCCTTCAGGTTCGTTACCGTCCAGGTATAATGATCCCGAAGCACATGAACCTCAATGCCGGACACTGCTTCAATCTTACCCGCCAGCTCAATGGCCCGGTCTCTGCTGTCCGCATCCTTATCAGCGTCAGCATACATCATAAAGTAATGCTGACCCTGACTGTTAATCGTATATCCCTCCGGTGCGCTGACCTCTGTCCAGTAGTAAAGCGCTTCCAGCGTCAGACCCGCAAAAGTAACAGAACCGTTCACATCCGAAGTATACAGGCCGTCCGCAGCATCGCTGGCCACAAGAGTCGCCGCTCCAAGGGTTCCGTCCTCGCCAACCGTAATTTCATAAAGATTAAATTTCGCTCCGGCAAGATCCGTGGTCAGACTGTACTGATCCACCTTATGGAGCTGTACCTCGTTGGCCTCGCCGGTAATCGTAGCGGAATGCTGCTTCACCAGATGCTGTTCTGAGGTTTCCGCATGATAGGAAGTCTTGCCGCTTAAGGTTACGCTGTTGGTAAACGTTTCCCATCCGTCCGTCAGCTCCTGTACCTGCACTCTAAAGGTAATCTTCGCATAGGTAGCGTCCGGGATCGTAAAGGAAACCGTTCTGCTCTCATCATCATAACCAACGCTCACCCCGGAAAGGGCCGCGCCGTTGCTTCCGGTCACACTGATGCTTGCAAGCACCAGCTCCACCTCAGACGCAATCGTATCGCTTAAGGTCAGCGGATTTCCATCGTTCAGCGTCAGCTTGTCCGGATTTGCAATCACCTGATATTCGATCAGATCAAACGGCAGTTCTCCCGGAGACAAATCCTCCTTGGACAGATAGCTGTAAACATATTCCACGTCCGCAGACGCTTCCTTCAGCACCGTACCGTCCGATCCTACTTCTTTTGCCGCATTGGTATAGGTCTTATTCGTTCCCGCAACCGCCGCCTTTTCTGCGTCCGTCAGCCTGGTCTTATAAGAAATCCGATACATCATTCCGCTCAGGCCGGCAGGATTATAAGGACCCCATCCGATATCATTTATTTTCACCTGCTGGATCACTCTATTTGTACAGGTAACATTAATACTTCCGGTATCTCCGTGATACCCACTTCCATTAGAATCTGTTCCGATAACATACACTTGGACTTTTCCGCTGTCGCCGTCCCAGCCTGCAAATTCCATTCCTTCCGGAAGCGTATCTGTGAAATACACCTCCCGGTCCGGATTGAATACTGCCTGTTCAGGGTTAATCGTAACCACCCAGGTAAATTCTCCCGTTTCAGGATCGTAGCTTCCGGTTTTATTCATAGAATACTCGGAGGAAACATACTTATCCCGGGTTTCACTTTCATTCTTCTTTCTTCCGTCTACCGTCAGTCCTACTTTATTATAAGCCCAGAATTCCGTGCTGCTCCAATCATCCAGCAAATTGGCGAAATCCACCGGGCTCTCGGCCACGATACGAATCTTCACATTCTTGGAAAGCTCCGCAAAGGTCACCGTGCCCGCAGTTGCATCCACCGTGTAACCGGAAGTCACATCATTTCCATCTGAATCCGCAATGGAAATCTGATCCCAGAGGATTTCCAGTTGATCCGCGTCTGAATGAGTCCACTGGTTGTTTCCATAGGTAGCCTTCAGCTCCGATACCACCACATTCTTCAGCGGAAGATCCGCATCGTCTGCAATGGTTACATTTACATCATAAGAAATCTGCCGGCTGGCCGCATCCCACTTATAAAGGGATTTCTTTACCGTAGCTCCATCCTTGGGTTCGCCGCCATAGTCATGGTTTATTGTCGTCTGGACTTCCCGCTCGGTATCGTCCCCTTCCTCCTTGGCTTTGTTATAGATGGTCTTCGTACCATAAATGCCATCCACCTCTTCCACCAGTTTGGTCTGGTAGGTAATGGTGTAAGGACCTTTATACTCCTGATCCTCCGGGAAAGTGTATTCAAACAGCTTCACCTCGCTGGTGGAATACGTCCCATCGTTTGTCCATACCGGTGTGATTTTAGCAGGAAGCGACCCTTCCGCAGGCGCAAGCGTAATATCCCCCTCCAGCACCTGAAGATCCGTCATCCAGTCCGTAACCTTATGGCCTGCCAGATTTGACTCTCCATCGCCAATGGTAATCGTATACTTATAAACTGTCTCTCCTGATTCATTGGTGATTTCTTCTACCTTTTTGTCAATGGTCAGGGTTTTCTTGATTCGGATATCCGTGCTTTCTCCCGGTCTGGATCCGCTGCCGTCCCAGCTCCAGGAACTGGAGTTGGTCAGATGGTCTCCGGCCGCTACTGTTTCTGCGGACACCGTAGTGGTATATCCCACATAATAACCCTCATATGCGCTAAAGCTCTCTCCGGAATTTGCAGTCCATACGTCCGCCACATCCAAGCTGAAGCTGGAGTCGCCGGAAAAGCTGATGGAGTTTTCCGGTATCGGATACGTACCCCCTCCGCTGTTCTTTCGGATGGTAAAGCTGCCTTTGTCAATGGTCTGATTTGCGGAAGCTGTATCCGCCAAAATCAGATCCTCCAGCACCACCGGAGACTGCACCCAAATTTCATAATGCAGGGTATAGGAACCGTCCTCATTGGGCGTAATCTGCTTAATACTTCCATCGTTCGTTTCCGAACCTTCTACCTTTTTAAAAGAATTTATCTTAATATCTTCATAGGTAACCTGGATCGGCGTGCTGCTTCCCGGGAAAGAAAAATCAGTTCCGGAAGCAATCCCCACTTCTGAGGAATCCAGCGATACCGACAACTGGAACGTACCGGATACGCTGGACGTTTGTTTTGCCAGCCACTCCTGGTCCACATACAGATACACTTTATTATTAATTACCTGATAATAGCCGCGATCCGCGCTTCCTTGCATAATACGATGATCCGTTCCGGTCACATCCGTGAAATCCTTCACCGGATTATTTGCCACGAAATCGCTCAGGTCATACACCCAGGGCCAATACTTCTTCGCCGTATCCACAGCCATTCGACCGTTAAACGCATACGCGATATTCACGCTGAAAGACGCGTCCCTGGCAATCGAATCAACGCTGGAACCGGCCGTCACTGTAATCGGAGATAGGGTAGTACTAGCGATAGCCACCAGAGACTCTTCTCCCTCGCTGCCTACCCCAGAGCCTGGAGCCGCCAGCAATGCTACCGCTTCCATCTCTTCTGCCTCTGTAATCACCTCGACCTCTTCGCTTTCGCTCTCCTCCTCTGTCTCGGTTTCTGCGGTCTCGCCCGCCCCCGTTTCCTGAGACTCGGTCTCCTGTGCATCCGTCTCTGTCTCCGTAACCGCCGTCTCAGAATCCGAAATCTCAGGAACCTGCGTTTCCGGGGCGCTGGTCTCGCTGCTCTCCGTCTCTCCAGGGGCCTGCGTCTCTGACGGCTGTGTCTCCGTGGTTCCCGTCTCCGGCGCACTTGTCTCACTGGGTGCCGTTTCCGAAGGAGCCTGCGTCTCCGGGGCGCTAGTCTCGGGGGCCTGCGTCTCCGGCGCACTTGTCTCACTGGGCGTTGTTTCCGCCTCTGTGATCCGCTCCGTGGCTGTTTCCTGTTTGCCGCCTGTCATCGCCGCTTCCTCTGCCCACGCACTGGAAACAGTAGAGAAAGTCAGCATAAATGCCAGAAACAAGCTCAAGAGACGATGCCATGTTTTTCTTCTGCCATACTTCATGTTCTTTTCCTCCCTGAAAATTTCCGTTCCACCCCAAATATGTATCGGGCGCACCATTCCGGCGCTCCTTCATGTTTCGGGATTAAACGTTATTGTTTCTGCTATTTTCTTAATATGCTTCTACATTTCCGTCTGCCGTTACATCTACGGCAACGGCAAACTGCGAAAATTACAGACGCATTTTCGCAGTTTTACGAAAACGTATAAGTAACAAATTAAGAATGACCGCATATCTATGCTTCATTTTAGAAGATTTTTCCGGTGTTTAAAAGCCTTAAATTTGGCCAAAATTTTGTTTTAAAATCTGGCATTTTTGCACAAATCCAAAAAAATGGTTCAAAATAGGGCAAAAAAATTTCTGTTATAATAGATTTATTTCTTCAATAAACCTGTGTCTCCCTCTACGAGTGCGCATCCTGTCAGCGACTTTCTTATCGTTAGGGTCCTAAAACTCTTTCATATATGGAAAAATCTTTTTTAACAGATATTTTTCTCTATATTCTTGTTTTATAGCAAAGAAAAATACATTTTATATGCACTGCTGCCATGAATAAAAATATAGAAGGTATAGAATTCCTCTGCATTTCTGATTGATTGTTTGCCTGAAAGGGCGTTGATGATACTGATACTACACAGCCGGACAAGGCAATTTCTGCCTGATCCGGCCATAGACTTGACTCATGAATACACGGATGTTTTCTCTTACATCTTTTCGAGGAACTCGTCCACAGAAGCGGCTTTCGCTGACAGTTTCAGCCATCTTGTCAGCACTTGCGGATCTTTTTCCTTCATGATCCTATCGCAAAGCATTTCCGGCACAGTCCCTAGCTCCTTCAAAAATACCATAATAGACTCCGCCTTTCCTTCTGTTCTTCCTTCTGCTCGTTCGTCCCGCAGCATCTCCTCCAGAATCATAAATCGTTCCTCCATTTTCCTGCTACCCTTGATCCTGCGGATAGACTCCTGAATGCCTCTGATAAAGTCATCTTTGAAATCTTTCTCGCTCTCACTCAGATCTGCTCTTACAAACTTCAGGAATTTTACCAGCTCTGCGGGAACTTCCGTTTCATTTTCTCCCCAGGTACTCAAAAAGATGCTTCTGCTCCCTTCCTGCAGCCCCATGTCCGGGCTTTCCAGACAGCGGCTCTCAAAGGTATAGCAGTACTTTTTTCTCCCAAACGGACTCCCCTGCGCCGAACAGAAAGTTGTTTTTGATGGTAAGTTCCTTTAATTGTTTTTTCTGATACATCTATTTTCCTCCGTTTTGCAGAGGAATTCTATGGATAGATTATAGCACAGGGTATCCCGCTTTTCTATACTGTTTCATACATCTTCATCATCATTTTCCTGCAAAAACTGCAGCAGGCTTTTTATCTCTCCCATCCCGTCTGACCCGTCTTGCTTTGTTTCCGCCTGTGCATCCCGTTCCAGTGTGATCACCGTTCTTTTCCCATCCTTCGGCAATGCCTTCAGCAGCTCCTCCGCTTCCTCTGTATCTGCTTTTTCCCGCACCTGGAGATAACGCAGATTTTCTCCCTTCCGGGCCATAAAATCAATATCTTTTTCCTGCTGAATACGCAAAACCTGCCATCCTCTTGCTGCCAGCTCCATGCACACAATATTTTCCAGCAGGGCCTTTGTTCTTCCGGAATGCAGTCCATAAAGGCTATGGTACATTCCCCAATCGGTAAAATAATACTTTTCCTGGGCCTCCAGACATCTTCCTGTCTTTCTGTCATACCTGGGCACTTTCTGCAGGATACCAGCTTCCGTCAGGGCACGCAGAACCGTATACACCGTATCCTTTCCTATTGAGTAGTTTTCCTCTTTTAGCTGCTGTGCAATCACCTTTGCAGATAACGGCTTTCCAAGATTTTCTGCTATACATCCAAGAATCATCCAGATCTGGTCTACATTTCGCAGCCTCCATATGCGCACCACGCTCTGAAGCATTCCCGCCTGACAGACATCCAGCAGATAAGAAAATACTGTGTCCTGATTCTTTTCTATGTTATGGATTCCCGGCATATTCCCATAAATCATAAAGTCCTGCAGGCATTCTTCCGGCTCCGCCGTTTTTCTTTGGTTCCATGCCTCGCAAAACTCCTGAAAGTAGTAAGGAAATACCGGAATTTCCAAATATTTCCCGCTGAATAAGACTTCCTGCCTGTCTCCAAAAAAGGAAGCTCTGGTTCCGGTAAGATAAATATCACACCGATATTGAATCAGGATGTTTTCCAGCGCCTTTTCCCAGCCGGGAAGATTGGCCACCTCATCCAGTAGCAAATAAATCCGGTGCTTTCCCCGCACCAGGTTTCTGACAACGAACAGGAGAGAGCCGCCGTCCCGAATATCGCAATGCCGGACTGCTTCGAAATCTATATACAAGACATCTCCCAGCGGAATGCCCCGTTTCCTCAAAATCCGCTGGACCATTTTCAGAATCGTGCTTTTCCCCGTCCGATAGGCGCCTGTAAAAAGCTTAACCTGTCCGGAATTCACCTGCTCCCGGATTATTTTCTCATATCTTTCCCGTTCAATCATCTTAATCTCCTGTTTTTCTGTCATGACAGATTTTTATATAATTATAACAGGATCTCTGCGCTTATGCCATACTATATTTTATCTGCTTCCGCATATTTTTACGATTTTCTCCGCACCGAATATTCCCCATTCTGAAGCTTTAACGGCACAGCTTTTCCGAAAGGATCACTGCGGTCTTTTCTATGAGACAAAAAAGGAGCTGTCCTGAAAACGTAATTCAGAGATAACCCATAAACAAGCATTCTTAATAAGC
>JAUNON010000028.1 GCA_030537145.1 Lachnospiraceae bacterium
ATGATGATGCTCATGCTCGTGATCATGCTCATGATGATCGTGGCCGCAGCCGTCCTCATGATCGTGATGATGCTCATGCTCATGTTCGTGGTCATGGTCGTGATGATGACCGCAGACCGGGCATACCTCTTCCTCTGCCATCAGCTCATCAGCCAGGGATACTGATTTCTCCATGGCTCCCAGGATCTGCAGGCCGGTAATATCGTCCCAGGGTGTTGTAATGATGGTAGCCTTGGGATTTTTCTCCCGTATCAGCGCAACCGCCGCATCCAGCTTGTCCTCGCTGATCTTCTGCGTACGGCTCAGAATAATCGTTCCGGCGCTTTCCACCTGATTGTTATAAAACTCGCCGAAATTCTTCATATACATTTTTACCTTCATGGCATCTGCCACTGTCACCAGGCTGTTTACGGTAATCGCACAGTCCTCCGCTACTCCCTCTACTGCACGGCGAACATCCGACAGCTTGCCCACACCAGAGGGCTCGATAATAATGCGGTCCGGCGCAAACTGCTCCATCACCTGCTTCAGCGCCTTGCCGAAATCGCCCACCAGAGAGCAGCAGATACAGCCGGAATTCATTTCCGTGATGTTGATACCGGCATCCTTCAGGAAACCGCCGTCAATGCCGATCTCTCCGAATTCATTCTCGATCAGAACGATCTTCTGTCCTGCAAATACCTCTTTTATCAGCTTTTTAATCAATGTTGTCTTTCCTGCTCCCAGGAAACCGGAAATAATATCAATCTTTGTCATGCCCTTACTCATTCCTTTCCTTCTCCGGCAGCAACGGAGCCCATTTCCTGCCGGCACTCCAAATGTTTGTTTTCTCCTGCCCATTCTCCAGAAGAAACGTCCGGCGCCTTGCAGATGTGTCTGCGTGGGGACGTTTCCTTTTCCTGTATGACAGGGCTGATGGAATCACAAGAAAGCTGTGTCCGCTCATGTTTTCACAGCTTCACCCATTATAATACACATTTTCCGAATATTCCAGCCCCATTTCTGTGTGTTTTCCGGCTGTTACGGGCTTTGCAGCCAGTGCAAAGCCCTGTTCTGAACTGTTGCCGGCTGCCGTCTTTTGGAAAAACTTATCTTTGAAATTTCCCCAGAAATTCCTTCATCCGGCTGTGGTCCGCCGTAAACACCTGCTCCGGCGTACCCGACAAGGCCACCACGCCCTTATCCATAAAGAGAATTTTGTCAGAAATTTCTCTGGCAAAAGCCATCTCATGCGTAACGATCACCATGGCAATATGCAGATCTGCCAGGGACTTGATCACCTTCAGCACTTCTCCAGTCAGCTCCGGGTCCAGCGCAGAGGTGGGTTCATCAAAGAAAAGGATTTTCGGATTCAGCGCCAGGGCCCGGGCAATCGCCACCCGCTGGCACTGGCCGCCGGAAAGCTGGCAGGGATAGGCATCCGCCTTGTCGGAAAGCCCCATTTTAGCCAGCAGTTCCTTCGCTTCCGCATAAACCTCTTCCTTGTTTCTTTTTTGATTATGGATCGGTGCATCCGTAATATTCTTCATAACAGAATAATGAGGAAACAGGTTAAAGTTTTGGAATACCAGTCCGAAATAAGAATGGATTTTCTTGAGCTGTTCTCCTTTTGGATACACTCTCCGGCCGTCCGGCTCCGTCCAGGCAGCCCGCTGTCCCATATAGCAGATTTCCCCGCTGTCAATCGTCTCCAGCATGGTAGCGCAGCGCAGCAGCGTGGATTTTCCGGAACCGGAAGGCCCGATGATGGACAGGATCTCCCCTTCCTCCACCGCCAGCGAAATATCCCGGATTACCTCCAATTCTCCAAAGCTCTTTTTGATATGATTCATTTCCAGCAGCTTCATATCCGTCTCCTCCTATTGATAATAACCCAGCCGTTTTTCCACCCATTCCATAACCACAGCCACCACCAGATTAAAGATGTAGTAAAACACTGCCGCCACTGCAAAAGGCATGAAAGAGGTTTGTGCTGCCGCAATCTGCTTCGCAATCGTAAACATTTCAGCATATGCCAGTGCAAAGCTCAGGGAAGTATCCTTTACCAGTGTAATGATTTCATTGGTGACAGAGGGCAGGATCCGCTTTACCACCTGCGGAAAAATAATTTTAAAGAAGGTGGACGCTTTGCCGTAGCCCAGCATTTTTGCCGCTTCATATTGCCCTACCGGCATGGATTCAATGCCGGAACGGAAAATTTCTGCAAAATATGCGGCATAATTAATCGAAAATCCCAGGATAATCGCAGTAAAGCGATAGGACCCTCCAATATTCATTCCAAACAAATAGAAGGGACCGAAATATACCACCAGAAGCTGAAGCATCAGCGGCGTTCCCCGCATCACAGAAATATACAGCTTCACAATGGTTCTTATCACCGGATTCTTTGACATCCTGCCAAAGGATACCAGCAATCCCAGCGGCAGAGAAAACAGCAGAGTCAGGAAAAATATGCTCATAGACTTCAGCATACCCTCTCCCATCTGGCTAAGCATAACTGAAAAACTCATCTCATCCCTCCATATCAGAAAGGGCCGCTGCAAAATTCAATCTGCAAAGCGCTGTCTCCAGACGCTTCTGCACTTTGACTTTGCCGCAGCCCCTTTCGTTTCTGTCTATATCTCCTCTAAAAGAAACAAACGTGTACTTCCCGCATTCCAAGCTCCTGGCAGCACAGCTTCTGTTCCCGATTTACTCGGCAGCTTCTGTCTCTGCCGCCTCTGTATCTGCTTCGGCTTCCTCTGCTCCCAGGCAGACCATGTCGGACAGCTCATACTTCTCAGCCAGCTCTGCAAAGGTCCCATTCTCTACCAGAGTTTCCAGATCCGCATTTACAATATCGGCCAGCTCCTGATTTCCCTTTTTGAAGCCCACTGCATACTGCTCAGAATTCAGGGTTTCCTCCAAAATCTTGTATCCCTCTCTGCTCTTGATCTGATACTGGGCAACTCCCACATCCATAGCAATCGCATCAATGCTGCCGGCCTGCAGCTCTACAAACGCACTATTATAATCGGAAAACTGCTGCAGTGCCCCGAAAGTATCTGCCAGCGCCTTCTGTCCTTCTTCATCCTCCAAAAGCGTCAGCGCTGCGGAGGCCGCCTGTACGCCCACGGTCTTTCCGGCCAGGCCCTCCAGGCCGTCAATGCCGGAAGCCTCAGCCGTAACGATCACCTGGCTATTATCCACATAGGGAACGGACCAGGTATATTCCTCTTCACGTCCGGTCATCGTAAATCCATTCCAGATACAGTCAATGGACCCGGAGTTCAGCTCCATGTCCTTAGAATCCCAATCAATGGGGGTTTTTACCAGCTCCCATCCTTCCAGATCGCAAACTGCCTGTGCCAGCTCCAGGTCAAACCCGGTATATTCCCCGCTCTCATCCATATATCCGTAAGGCGGATACTCCGCATCGAAGCCAACCACGAATTTTCCTTCCTCTGCAGTCGTCGTCTTTTCCGCCGCCTCTGTTTCCACACTTGCCTCTGTCTCTGCCTTTGCCTCCGTCTCTGCCTTTTTACTGCCGCATCCGGAAAGAAGCATCGCTGCCGCAGCAGCTCCCAGCATTACACTTACGAATTCTTTTTTCATAATAAAATCCTCCCTGCTCTTCTTTTACCAGAAAAGCCCTTTTAAAATCAGAGTGCTTTTTTGTGTTATCACTCTACCATGCTAAATTACCGGCTTATAGTAGCATACCCAGAAACGCCTTGTCAAGCAATTTCTGCATTCTGGCCATTTGAAATTCGCCGGAAGCATCCGGGTCAGCTTTCACGGCTTTCCGCTACCAACTGCACATGAGGGTACGCAAACTCCAGATCCGGCTCCCCTTCAAAACAGTGTATCAGGCTTCTGCGGATATCACTGCAGGCCGCAAAATTTTCCTCCACCGTTTTCGTCACCACAGAGGCCCGCAGATAGATTCCGCTGTCCCCCAGCTCTCGCACCAATACAGCCGTCGGCTCTGTAATATTCTGCTCCGCCCGTGCCGCCTGCACATAGGGATGCGCCATAATTTCCCGCGAGGTAATAAAAAGCGCTTTTTCCAGATTTGATTCGTAGGTAATCGAAAAGTCCAGAAAATTAGAGCTGACCGCTGTTTTTTCAAAATAACTGTTATCAATCACGCACATATCCATTTTTGAATTCGGCACAATCACATGGGAAGAATTGGCCACATTCTGGATAATCGTGCTTCTCAAATCAATGTTCTTTACATAACCGGTAATGCTTTCCCCGTCAATCGTGATCTTCACCCGGTCTCCGATCTGGAAGGGCTTAAAAATGGACAGGATAAAGCCATGGACAATATTGGTCAGACCCTCCTGGAACACGAACCCCAATACCACCACGATCAGGGAAGAGGACATCAGGATCTGACTGGCAAAACCGGAAAGCACCTGAGAAAGGCTGCAGATCTTCATTCCTATGGTAATAATCAAAAAGGCCTGAATACAGCCCTTCAGGAAACTGATATGGATACTGTTTTTCTTCTTCAGCGGCTTGAAGATCAGATCCACCAGCTTCACGCCAATCACCAGCGCCGCCAGCAAAAACAGTCCGTAGTAGAGATTATCCGAGGTGATCACCTGCAGAAAAGTTTTTGCAGATCCCTTCAAATCCTCATAGTTACTATAATTATCCATCGATCATTCCTCCTATCACAAACATCTCATGGGAAAGATCATTCCCTTATGCATCCGTGCGCATCGTTGCACGGAGTGCTTTTTATGATGAAGCTGTCGCAAAATCTCATTTGCAAGGTTCTGTATCCGGTGTTTGTGAGCACTTCCTGACATCTGTCCGCCCATGTCGGACTTCGTCCGCCATGTTTCGGACATTTGTCTCAGTGATACAAACACCCTGGATACAGATCCTTTTGCTTTTCGATTTTGCGATAGTTTCATCACAAAAAGACTGCCGCAAGAAGTAATGCAGCAGTCCCTTCGGCTGTTTTCGAATATTTCAACTCCGGAATGTTCCTATGCGACCTTATTCATAATGTAACGATATATTTTCTTACTGGTATCCGTAGTATAATGCGTCTTATCTACAAGGGAAAAACCGGTCTGCATAAGGTAATCGTATCCCCCTATACAGCGGCTTCCAAAGGCTGCTTTCATCTTCTTATTAAATGCCCTGCGCGCTGCATTCTTATCTGCGGCAGATTTGGCTCCCGGCAAAACATCCAGGAAATAGAACTTCGTCTTTGGATATTCCTTTATGATTTTTCGGTAAAGCTGAATGTAGAGATTAATATCCTCCGTATCATTGTTTCCCAGGTTAAAAATCACCTTGCAGTTTCCATTCTGTTCCAGATACTTCTTTAGCTGCGGATAGCCGGTGCTCTTCAGCCACTGATACCCTTTCCCGGATCTGGCAATGAATATCGTCTTGGATGAACTCACCGCAACGCTCATATCTTCTATTCTGGAAGCCCCCACAACAATATACTTATCGTTCTTCGCAAGGCTTTGCGCCACTCCCTGGGAATTAATTCTTCGTCCCTGTATCGTCCGGTTTTTCACCAGAGCTCCGTCTTTTCCCACATAGCGGTTTCCGACCCAGCTATTTTTCACCATAGCGCCTAGCCGGTCAAAATAATAGGTTTTCCCATTGATCGTTTTCCACATACCCCAGATACGGCTGCCTTTGGACCCATAATAATAGGTTTTGCTTCCGATCTTCACCAGCTTATTGATCGAAAGCCTTCCTTTTGCATCCGCATAGTAATGATGTCCACCATAAGTAAAGCTTCCGGTCTCCACATAACCCTTTTTATCAAAGTAATAGACGGATTTGTTAATCATACACCAGGAATTTTTAATGTATGCTCCGCTTTTCTTTTTGTAGCGCAGTCCCTTAGAGGTTTTGACCCATTTTCCATTGGAAACACGATGCCGAGAAGCCACCGCTACCACACCGCCGCCGGACGCTGTCCCCGCCTGCGCAGCCAGAGATGTCCCCGCCAGCGATAACAGCATCGTCAGGAATAAAAGAGCAATGTATCTTTTCCTGCCTTTTTTTTGTTTCGTCAAACCCATAGAATAACCCCTTTATCATCCCTCAAAAGCAGCCCCCTCTTTTCAGCAATTTTGCAGGTTCGCCGCTTTATTTTTCCATATAATATAATATAGTATCTTCCCCGGAAATTGGCAACCTCTAAATTTCTTAATTTTCACCGGTCATTTTCCCCGCATCATTCCTTCTCTGACGCAGTCTCATCCCCTGCCGTCCTTTTCCCCTTTCCATACCGGTTATGCAGGTATTCGGAATTCGGGCTAACCGCTCTGCTTCCTCATACCCGTTGTCGTCCCAAAAGTAACAGTTCAGCCTTCAGCTAAACTGTTACTCTCAAAAGCATAGGAAATCTTTTTTGCATTGACATTCCCTGTAGATTGCTCCTATAATAGTTCGGATACTTTTCCGGCATCCTGCCGTCGCTTCTATGCTTCTGACAGAAAGCCGGACTTTATTCCGGCCTGGAAAAGCCGGGGAAAGGGAGGAAATTTATGCAGTTATTAATTTTAATACTGAAAAAAGTGGATCTGGTGGAGGAGCTGATCCGGGAGCTGGCAGAACACGGTGTCCACGGCGGAACCATCATTGACAGTACCGGTATGGCCAACGTATTGGGAAATATGGATGATCTTCCTCTGTTTGGAATGCTGCGCAAAGTAATCAATAACGAGGACAAGACAAAGGAAAGCTGTAAGACCATGCTGTTTGTATTAAAGGACAGCGAGGTGGAAAACGCAAGAAAAATCATTCGGAGCGTGCTGGGTGATCTGAGCAGACCCAATACCGCAGTTATGTTTTCCGTACCGGTTACCTCCGTGGAAGGGCTGGGTGAATAATCGTGAATCTGAATACCCTTACCTATCTGGCTATCTGCATTTTTGCTGCATTACTGGCCGGAAAGATTGTAAAACAGATAAAGCTCCCCAATGTAACCGGATATCTGATCATCGGCATTCTTATCGGGCCCTGCTGCCTGGGGCTGCTGCCCCGTCAGGTAGTAGACAGCTTTGATATTATCTCTGAAATGGCTCTGGGCTTCATCGCCTTTTCCATCGGCGGAGAGTTTAAGCTGGATTACCTGAAAAAGATCGGAAAAGCCCCGATCATTATTGCTATTTTTGAATCCTTTTTGGCTGTATTATTCGTGGATGTGGCCCTGATCGCCACCGGGCACAGCGTCCCGTTCTCTCTGTGCCTGGGTGCCATCGCTGCCGCCACCGCACCGGCTGCCACCCTGATGGTGGTGCGCCAATATAAGGCGGACGGCCCTGTGACAAAAACTCTGCTTCCTGTGGTGGCGATCGATGATGCCACCGCCCTGATGGCCTTCGGCATCTCCGTAGCGGTAGCAAAAGCATTGACCTCCAACGGTGACTCCAACCTGCTGTCCGCTCTGCTGGATCCGGTATACGAAATTGGCGGAGCCTTTCTGTTCGGCGGATTGCTGGGAATCGGGCTGGCCTTTCTGACCAAGTTTTTCCACAGCCGCAGCAACCGGCTGGCCGGCGCCATCGCCTTTGTATTCGTCTGCGAGGGTGTCTGCGATATGACAGGCTTCTCCGCTCTGCTGGCCTGCATGGTCATGAGCGCCGTGTTTGTGAACCTGTCCAATGAATACGATAAGGTATTTGAGCAGGTGGACCGTCTCACTCCGCCGCTGTTCATGCTGTTCTTCCTGCTGTCCGGAGCGGACCTGGATATCTACATCATCCCCACGGTGGGCTTTGTGGGTGTCATTTATGTCATTTTCCGTGTGATCGGAAAGATCGTCGGAAGCAGCATCGGTTCCGCTCTTTCCCACACACAGCCGACCGTACGCAAATGGCTGGGCTTCACGCTGATCCCCCAGGCCGGCGTAGCCATCGGTCTGTCCAGCATTGCCATGCAGGTTGTTCCGGCCTACGGCGAACAGATCCGGGCCGTAATCCTGTGCGGTACGGTAATCTATGAGCTGACCGGGCCTGTCATTACAAAGCTGGCGCTGACCAGGGCGGGAGAAATCCATTAAACAGTACCTTCTATACAAATACAAGACTGCAAAAAGGCTGCCGCAAATGAGATTTCGCGGCAGCCTTTTTTCTGATATAGGAAAGCTCTCCCTTTCCTATATTATAAAATATCAGAAAAAGCACTTCGTGCGTTGATGCGCAGCTACGCGCGCGGAACAAAAGCTGTGCTGTCGAAATATTGGAACGCTGGAGTGTGCGAAGCACACTTTTGTTCTGATACAGGAAAGCTCTCCCTTTCCTATATTATAAAATATCAGAAAAAGCACTTCGTGCGTTGATGCGCACGGATGCATAAGGGAATTGATTGCTGTGCAATCTGCATCCGGCGCAAAAAATGCCTTCTCCCCTCAAGAATGAGGGGCAGGGGAGTTGAGATGCCGAAGACATTTTTTTATTTTAAAAATTTTCCCGTTTCCAGGGAATTTCCTCTTCCGGCACATTTGTAATCAGCAAATGCTCTGCGCTTCTGTCATTACGGCTGCGCATATTATAAAGATAGCGGTTATCAAAGGTCAGAATCCGAAATCCGCTGTATTGATAGAGTCCGTAAATATATTCCGTATTTTTGATGACCAGGAGAAATTTTGCCGGAGTCGTCCGCAGAAAACCGGCCAGCCGTTTCTGATCCTCCCGGCCAAATTCCTTCCCCTCATAGTCTGAAAAATCCGTGTCGTAAGGCGGATCAAGAAACAGGAAATCCCGATCCGTCAGATTAAGTCCCCGCAGGAAGGGTTCGAAATCCTGACAGTGAATCTCTGTCCGGCCCAGAAGCTTCTTCACTCCCTCCCCAAACATATGCTCCACCTTTGCGTCCAGATCCTTTCCGTTGTAGGAGATCCCGCCATAGGGAATGTTAAATTCCCCTTTATGATTATAGCGAAACATGGAGCCGTAGCAGTACTCCCGGATGAAATAAAAATTAGCGATCCGATACTGCCTTGAGGCCACCAGCCTGCCCGCTGCAATTTCATTAAAAATATTCCGGAAATACATATAAAAGCCGCTGGTAAATCCGGTCACCAGGTTATCCTTCAGATCTTTGCCGCTAAAGGGCTTTCTCTGATTGTTCTGTATGGTCCGCAGGAACTTATCCTCCGTCATGCGCAGCATCTGCTCCAGAAAATCCTCCTGATCCAGTACCAGCTCCGTCATGATGGAGGGATCGCAAACCATCTGGCTCACCAGCCCAAGATTCAACTGCAGATTTTTTACATTGCGCCCGCTCTGAAGGGCGCTCTCATAGATACGGTAAAGCTCCAGGATATCCTCATACCGCTGGTCACAGCACTGCCTCAGTCCGGCAAAGCTCTGACAGTACAGCTTCAGGATCCGTTGAAACTGCCCGTCCTGTTCCTTCACCAGACGGTAAAATTCCATCAGGTCCTCTGAAACATCATTAATTACCGCCCGCTCCGGCTTCAGGTAAAAATAAACTGCGCCGCCGCCCACAAAGGGCTCTATATATCTGTCGTAATCCGGTATCAGCGAACCGAACCGGCTAATTTCGCTGGACTTACCGCCCGGCCATTTGATTAAAGGTTTTAACATTTGTTCTCCTAGAATTTCCGAATCGCATCGCTTCCGTCATCTACTGTATTTACGATAGATTTAATCACTACATCATAGCCATAATCCGCATCCACCTTAATATGCACCCGGTCATTCACCTTATGCCCCATCAGAGCCTTCCCCAGCGGAGATTCAATGCTGATCAGGCCCTTCAGGGAATTCCCCCTGATAGAAGTTACCAGCTTATAGGTTTCCGTCATGTCATCTTCCTCAAAATAGACCTCCACCGTATTATTCAGGCCCACCTCATCCTCTTTGGAATCCTCCGAAATCACCCGTGCATTTTTCAGCATCCGCTCCAGATAACGGATCCGGCTCTCATTCTGATTTTTATCCCGTTTTGCCGCATAATACTCAAAATTTTCGCTCAGATCCCCCTGGGCCCTGGCCTCCTTCACCGCCTCGATGGCCTCCTTGCGCACCACCAGCTTCCGGTATTCAATTTCCTTTTCTATCTTTTCCACGTCCTTGCGTGTCAATTCCTCTGCCAATTCAACTACCTCTTTTCTATTATCAGGAGCTCCTGCCGCCCGGAGTACGAAAATCGCTCCCGGTTTTGGCCCCGCTGTAATTCTTATCATATGTAACAGTTCAGCCCTGGGCTTTGCAGCCAGTACAAAGCCCTGGGCTGAACTGTTACTATCATATCACAATTTAACAGAACAGCAAATGGCATTTTTTGCGCATCGTTTGCCCGCAGGACCTTTCTTTTATACTTTCCCCATCGCAGCCTTCTTTGGCATCCCGCGCTCTTGCTGCGCAATAAAAATCCCTGCGCTTACCAGCACCAGCGCGATCAGGCTTTTGACCCCCTTTGCCTGGTCTGCCTCCCCCAGCAGCAATGCAGACAGCAGCACCCCGAATACCGGATTTGAGAAACCAAACACCGCTACCCTGGACACCGGATTGTATTTCAGCAGAATACTCCAGACAGAATAGGCAGCAGCCGACAGAAAGGCCAGATAAATCAGCACGGCAGCACCCTGCCCGCCGGCCCGGTTCAGCCTTCCGCCCAGGACCAGCCCGGTCAGGATCATCACGATACCGCCGCAGATAAACTGATAGCCGCTGAGCGTCACCGGATTTTCCTTTTGGGAATAGCGCTTGCTTAATACGGAGGAAATGGCATAGGCCACCGTAGACAGAAGAATAAAGCCTTCCCCGTTCAGCCGGAAGTTCAGATCCATTCCGCCGCCGCCCAGATTAATGATCACTACGCCTGCGAAGCCCAGCCCGCAGCCTGCCAGCTTTCGCCATGTGATCTTTTCCATTCGGAAAACCAGGCTGGCAATCAAAATGGAAATAAAGACGTTGCTGCCCTCAATGACAGAAGCCTTGACTCCTGTTGTATTGGCAAGGCCGATATAAAACAGAAAATACTGCAGCATGGTCTGAAAAATGCTTAATTTCAGCACCATTGCCCAGGAAGTCCGCCTGGGGATCAGCAGTTTGCGTCCGGCGGCTGAACCGGCCAGGACAGCAAAGATGCCGGCCAGTGTAAAACGGCACCCTGCGAACAGGATCTGTGCCGCCGTATCCTCGGCAGGTATCTCAAACAATCGGTATCCGATTTTTATCATGGGAAATGCGCTGCCCCACAGGGCACAGCAAAACAGGGCCAGCAGCCCCACCACCCAGGTTTTTGTCAGCCAGTTTTCTTTTTCCTTTGTCATCCTTTTCCACCCTCTTCTGCTTTCCCATTTTTTTCGGCTTTTTCCGCTTTATCCAGGCACACATACATCCACAATCCTGCAAGAATAATCATTCCTCCGATGATCTGCACCGTTCCGGGCACCTGGCCAAAGAGCAGGAGCCCCAGCAGGGTAGCAAATACCGGCTCTCCCAGCTTGGCAGTGGATATAAAAGCCGCCGGCACATATTTCAGCCCCCAGCTAAAGACGCTGTGTCCCAGCAGCGTACAGAATACTGCCATCCCCAGTGCGCAGCCGTAATCCTTCCATTCGTATCCCGTCAGGGCAGTATGACCGGCAGCGCAGAACACAGAAAGCACAAGAGCACTGGCGGCATACACCAGAAACGTATACAGCGTCGTGGTCATGTGGGTGCGCTGCCGTCTCCCGATCAGCGTATAGACGGAAACAAACACCGCTCCTGCCAGCGCCAGGATGTCCCCATGCAGTACATCACTTCCTGCCCGGCTGTCCGAAAGAGCCAAAAGGACGCTTCCTGCAAAGGTCAGCAAAATCCCGGCTGCCCCTGCTCCGGACAGTCTTTCCCGGAACACAAGTACCGTTACCAGCGCCACAAAGAAAACCTCCGTATCCACCAGCACCGTGCTGGAGGCAATAGAAGTATAGCGAATCGATTCAAAATACGCCGAAAAATGACAGGCCAGAAAAAAACCGCTGGCGCAGCAGTACAGCAGATCCTTCTTTTTCAGACCTTTTAATTCCTCCCGGCAATTTCTCCATACGGCAGGCAGCAAAAGCAGCGCCGTCAGCAGCATACGGTAAAACGCCAGCACCACGGAGGGCGCTGACGCATATTTTACCAGAATAGCCGAGAACGATACCCCCACCACTCCCAGCAATACGATGATTTTACATTTGATAGTATCCATATTTTTCCTCATACACAAGCATACGGCGCCTTTCCGGACATGTATTCCGTTCCGTCCGCCGTTCATGCCGACTCCTTTATTTCAGGAACTGCTTCATGTATCCCGGCAGCATCCGGCTGCTGTAATCCGTCAGGCTGTAATCCTCCTCCCGGACACACCAGTCATACAGCATCCCCCGCTCGAAAAGCACATAGGCATCCGCCATCTCCCGGGCAGTGAAATTTGTACTGAACTCCCCGCTGCTTTGTCCCGTTTCCATAGTTCTCTGAATCAACTGGAAATACAGACGTTCCTTGCTGGTCAGGTGGTTCTTGCCTTCCGATCCTGTCATGGATCCCGTCATGGATGCGGAATACTCCTGCGCCAGCAGCTTTTTCGGCACCTCATTTTCAATCATACGAAACAGTTCTTTATTAAAGAACAGCAGCTTTTCATACTGGCTCAGACGCGGATTCAGCTCCAGCAGCAGCTCTGCATATTTTGCATCGAACAGATCCGGCAGGGCATCCACCAGATCTTCCTTCTTTTCATACATGGACAGGAAGGTCTCCATGGAAACGCCGGCCTTCCGTACGATATCCTCCACCGTGGTCTCGTCATAGCCGGTGGTGCGAAACAGCTTCCAGGCAGCCCGAACCACCTTCACCTGATCGCTGACCGGCGGGATTTCTTTCTTCTTTCCAAATAAAAAGCCCAGCTCCAGAGGATCCTCCTCATCCAGCAGCCAGGTATTATATCCGGTCACATAAGCGCTTCCCGTAATCTGCGGGATAATAGCCTGGATCTCCTCATTCAGCGCCACCTTTTCTACGGCAACTCCCCGGAACATGGAACCGGTAATGCTCTCATAGACAAATTCCTGTCCCAGCCCGATTTCTCCTCTGGCATAAAGCGCCGCCAGCTTTGCGCTGGTTCCTGTCCCGCAGGGAGAACGGTCCGCCTGGCTTTCCCCAAAAATAACCACATTTTTCTTATCCGCCGCCGGATTGGTGGGGCTGCAGTAAAATTCCACCAGATCCACCGTGGTAATATCCAGGTACGGATGCCGGATCTCTACGGTATCATTGATCTTTTTCATCAGCTTCATTCCCAGATCCGTGATCTCTTCAATATTATCCATGGTGATCTCCAGCCCTATTTTCTCCGCATTCACCAGGGCAAAAAAGCTTCCCCCAAAGGAAATATCCGCCATGACGGTGCCGTAGCCGGACATTTCCACCGGAATATTTTCTTTATAGAGGAAGGCCGGCACATTCAGGATACTGACTTCCACAGCCTTTCCTTTTTCCACCTTGACCTTGGTACGGATAATTCCGGACGGCGCATCCAGCACCACCTCAGTATAAGGCTCTGTCACGGGAACCAGCCCGGTCTCCACGGCTACCGTAGCCGTGCCGATGCTTCCGTGGCCGCACATATTCAGATATCCGCCGCTGTCCATAAAAATAACGCCCAGGTCTGCCTCCTCATGTACCGGCCGGGTAAGCAGCGCTCCGAACATGTCTCTGTGTCCCCGGGGTTCCAGCATCAGCGCCCTTCGGTAATGGTCATAATGCTGTTCCAGAAACTTTTTCTTCTCCATCATCGTATCGCCCGGCAGCTCCGGAAATCCCTCCATTACGATACGCGTGGGTTCTCCCATCGTATGAGAATCCACTGTCACAAATTTATGCTGATATTCCTGCATCTTCGGTTCGAATTTCATGTTATCTCCTATCCGCCTGTCCATTGTTTTGAGGCTCCCGCTAAACAGAAGCTTATCACAGCATCCGTTCCTTTTGCAAGAGCCTCTATGGAATAATTATGAAAATAGAAACTGGCATATCGTAATTCGGACAAAAGCCGCCGCAAAAGCAAACTGCCAAAGCGTCCGTATCCGGAAACTTTACGGAGATTCCGCAGAGAACGGCTCTCCTACTTATTTAATACCCGGGACAGGAATGCTTTCGTACGTTCTTCCTTCGGATTGGTAAAGA
The DNA here is from genome assembly GCA_030537145.1 of Lachnospiraceae bacterium. GTDB lineage: Bacteria > Bacillota > Clostridia > Lachnospirales > Lachnospiraceae > Merdiplasma. The sequence goes on from JAUNON010000028.1 coordinate 14,160, forward strand.
TCTCCTCCGGTGTCCCCTCCTCCACAATATATCCTTTATCCATAAAAACCACCCGGTCTGCCACATCTCTGGCAAAGCCCATCTCATGCGTCACCACCAGCATGGTCATTCCCTCCCTGGCCAGATCCTTCATAACAGACAACACCTCTCCCACCAGCTCCGGATCCAGAGCGGAAGTGGGTTCATCAAACAACAGCGCCCTGGGCTCCATAGCCAGCGCCCGGGCAATGGCTACCCGCTGCTGCTGTCCGCCGGACAGGGTGCGGGGATAAACATCCGCCTTCTCTGCCAGCCCTACCTTTTCCAAAAGCTCCATGGCCTTTTCCCTGGCGGCATCCTTTGCCTTGCGCCTGGTCAGTACCGGAGCCAGCATTACATTCTGAAGCACCGTTTTCTGCGGAAACAGATTGAAACGCTGAAATACCATTCCAACCTCCTCCCGGAATCGGCGGATATCATAGCCTTTATCTAAAATATAATCTCCTCCGTAACGGATGGTGCCTCCGGAAGGCATCTCCAACTGATTCAGGCACCGCAGGAAGGTGCTTTTTCCGGAACCGGAAGGGCCGATGATAACCACCACCTCTCCCTCCATCACATTCATCGAAATATCCTTTAACACTTCCAGATCTCCAAAGCTTTTGGAAAGCTTATGAATTTGCAGCATCACTTTATCTGATTTCATATTACCGCTCCTCTCTTTCTGTCCGCTTCCTATACCCTATACAAAGATTCTCCCGCTAATTTGCCATCTTCCGCTCAATCCATTTCTGAGCCAGAATCAGAATGGAGATCAGCACCAGATAGAAAATAGCACCGGTGGTATACGCCTGTATGGTTTTGAAAGACAGGGCCGCATAATTTTGTATCTGTTTTGTTATTTCATTTACGACAATAACCGACAACATTGCCGTATCTTTTACAGAAATGATAAATTGGTTAAACAGGCCGGGCAGCATAGTCCGAAATGCCGGAGGCACAATAATATGGAACAGTGTCTGCATATTGGAAAGCCCAAGCGCAAGGCCGGCCTCCCTCTGCCCCGGATCGATTCCTGCCAGTGCGCCCCGCACCAGCTCAGAGATAAATGCCCCTGAATTTAATGTAATCGTAATAATACCTGCAGTCTCAGAGGATAACCGGATTCCCGTCAGCTTCGGAATAACATAATAGATCCACATGGCAAGAACCATCAGCGGAATTCCGCGGACGATCCAAATATACACATTTGCGATTCCCCTCGCCACCTTATTTTTTGACTGCAGCGCAAAGCCTGCCAGGGCACCTATAATAAAACCAAACAGGATACCCAGGATTGCAATAATCATGGTCCATTTCAGGCCCTTGAACAGCATCGGCAATAATACTTCCAAAAAGTTTAAATTCATAATCATTCCCCAATTTCTATCTTCTTATTTTCCCATATATACTCATCCGGAGACTGCTGCAAAATCAAAATGCAGAAGCTTTTGCACCGGCTCCTTTGAGCAATTATTCCATTTTTATTCCACGATTCAAAAAGGGACCGCACAATACGGCCCAGGGAAATTCCCTCCTCCATATTGCGGCAGCCCCTTTGCTTTCCTGCCCGTCTGACGACGATCTTTTTTCTGATTTACTCACACCATTTCGCCATCAGCTCATCCAGCGTCCCGTTTGCCGTCAGCTCATCAATCGCCGCATCAAAGATTTCCACGATGCCTTCATTAGCCTTTGTACAATCAAAGGAAATCGCGATTGCATAGGGAGCCTGGCCCTGATTGAACTGATCGCCCACGACTGCAAGCTTCGTGCTTTCTGCGGTATTGATATAGAATGCAGCGCCAGGGCCATCCTGTATCACCGCATCTACCATCCCCTGTTCCAGGGACTCATAAGCAGTCGTAATGGTATCATGTACTTCGATCTTCGTAATGCCGTTGTTCTGGCAATACAGATGAGAAGCGGTACCCTTTTCCACAGCCACCAGATAATCATTGCTCTTCAGCGCTTCCACATCCGTAATCTCTGCCGGACTGGTCTCGGTGTTCACCATGACCACCTGACCGGAATCACAGTAGGTCTTGGAGAAGCTCATCACTTCTTTTCTTTCATCGGTGGCGCAAAGCGCAGCCATACCAAAATCAAGCTTTCCTTCTGCCAGGGAGGTGGTCAGTGCGGAATAATCCATGGCCTGAATCTCTCCGTCCAGTTCAAATCCCAGCAGATCCTGCAGTGCAGCTAAAAAGTCCAGATCGAAACCGATCAGTGTGGACCCGTCCGTATCATAATAAGTAAACGGTCCGAACAATCCGGTGGTTCCAAATTTCAGGCTGACACCCTCCAGCGCACCTGCCACAGACTCGGCCTCTGCGGCCGCCTCGGTCTCATCCGCCATAACGTTCATTCCCAACAAGGATGCTGCCATAGCAGCAGATAATAAAACGGATACCAATTTCTTTTTCATAATCTTCTCCTCCTTTTTCGGCTAAAGCCAGCCGGTGATTTACAGCACACAGGACAGCCTATGATATGTATGGTACAGATATGCAAAATATCTCTCTATACACACAAAAAGACGTTTTACTGATCCGTAAAACGCCTTCGTTTTTCACTTATTCTGTTCTGTTTTTGTGATACACGGGATAACCTGTGCTGTTTATGGTGGACACTATATCATCTGATTTTAGATTTGTCCAGCCATATCTTCGGATTGTTTGCATTTTTATCAATTTCCGCCGGTCCGCTTAATTTAATTAAGTTTTTCACAATGTAACAGTTCAGCCTTCAGCCAAACTGTTACGGAAACCAGCCCATTTAAAGTTCGCCTTCGGCGAAGGGGCTGGTTTCTTTTCAACCGTCACTTGTTCTTACGGGCTTTGCAGCCAGTGCAAAGCCCTAGGCTGAACTGTTACTTCACAATTTCTGTTTTTTGGATTTCCGCTTGTAAAGTTCTTAGAGTTTTGCTATAATGGCGGTAATTTATGAGACAAACCGATTTGGGAGTAGATAGGTGCTGGTGTATCTCCTGGTCTTCAAAACCAGTGTGGGGTATTTTGATATCCCGGGTGGGTTCAATTCCCACATACTTCCGCCAAAAATTATTTTTATTTATAATAGATCAATAGCTGTACGCTCTTTTTCCACCGGGGATTTGATCCTCATGTTTCATATCGTGATGAATAGGAAACCGGAAACAGAGCCGATATTTACAAAGATGTAAATGCCGGTAAGGCCGGATTTATATCTTTTTTTATGATATCCGAATATCACTCCATCGTTGAACGCCCGCACGGGGCGGACCGATCGGAAGCGGCGGGGCCAAGCTCCCCCAAAGGAAACGCAGCGGAAAATTCCGGGAAGGAGACCTTATTATGGAAACACGCAAAACCATTCTTCTGAAACAGCACATCGGCGCCCCCTGTCAGGCAGTCGTGGAAAAAGGAAGTATCCTGAAGCGGGGAACGCTTCTAGCCGTTCCCACCGGACTCGGCGCTCCCATTTACAGCCCTTATGACGGAATAGCAGCCGATATTACGGATACTGCGGTGATTATTCAGCCCGCCGATCTGCAAAGCGATGGTTTTGAACCCATCGTACCGGAAGATGATACCAGGCTGGCTGCCATAAAAGCTGCCGGACTGGTGGGCATGGGAGGCGCAGGCTTCCCTACGGCAGTAAAGCTGCATACGGATTTAAAGGGCGGCTATATTCTGGTCAATGCCGCAGAATGCGAGCCTCTGCTGGGACACAATATGCGCCAATTGGAGACTATGACAGAGCAGACCGTCCGGGGTGTCCGCTACTGCATGGAGATTGCAAACGCTAAAAAAGGCGTATTTGCCATTAAGGCCAAACACAAGGAGGCTGTCGCCGCACTGGAAGCAGCGCTGAAGCAGGAGCCGGATATCTCCATCCATCTTCTTCCGGATCTGTATCCTATGGGAGAAGAGCGGGCCGTTGTCCGGGAGGTCCTGGGAAAGCTGCTGGCTCCCACCGACCTGCCCTCCGCCGCAGATGCCGTGGTCATTAATGTAGAAACCGTGCTGCGGGCAGCCCAGGCTATTGAGGAAAAACGTCCGGTCATCACAAAGAACGTGACAGTAGCCGGAAAGCTGAAGGGCGGCAAGGGGCCCCATATTTTCATGGATGTACCCATCGGCACCACCGTAGGCGAGCTGATCGAGCGGGCCGGAGGTATTGACGGAGAATACGGGGAGATCATTATGGGCGGACCCTTCACCGGAAAACCCACTGCCCTGGATGCCCCTATTACCAAGACCACGGGAGGCATCCTGGTCACAAAGCCCTTTGAAAATCTGAATCACAAAAAGACGGGCCTGCTGGTTTGCGCCTGCGGCGGAAATGAAGCCCGGATGCGGGATCTGGCCGAAAAAATGAACGGAGATGTGGTGCTGGTTCAAAGCTGCAAGCAGGCCGTGGATGTAAAAGGAACACTGAAATGCCAAAATCCGGGCAACTGTCCCGGTCAGGCGCAGAAATGCCTGAACTTTAAAAAAGCCGGATGCGAAGAAATCCTGATCGGAAACTGCTCCGACTGCACCAATACCGTGATGGGATCCGCCCCTAAGCTGGGCCTGAAGGTACATCACCAAACGGATCACGTTTTTCAAACCATGGACCTGGAGGTCATGCGGTATCTGACCAAATCCAAGAAGCTGGCCCAGGAGGAGACCGGAGAGACTGCTTCTCCGACACCGGAGGTTTCCGATGCGAAGGCTTCCGCTCCGGCTTCTGCGGCCGAAAAAACAACGGCCTTCACTTCGGAAACCGGAGACGGCGTGATCCGCATCCATATCGAAGAAGGAAAAGACATTAACCTGGAATTCCGCTTCACGGATTTTCACGGCTAATGAAAAATCATCAAGCTTACATACCCTATTTTTACAGGAGGTAATCCCATGTCAATTACTGCTGAAACTGCCAAAGAACATAAAAATGATCCGGCAGTGCTCTGCTGCCGTGCCGAGGAGGGCACTGTCCTTACGGCTGCAAACCTGGAGGATCCGGCCATTTTCGATGACCTGGTGGACTCCGGACTGTTAAATCTGGATAACTGCCTTACCATCGGGCAGGTCATCGGGGCCACCCTGACCAAGACCTGCGATTCCCTGACACCGCTGCGGGCGGATGTGATCGATGCGATTCAGAAGATGGAAGAGGATTCTTCGGAAGAGAATGTCTCTGCATCCGGCACAGCGCCGGCTGCCGCAAGCCCTGCAGTGTCCGCACTTACGCCATCTGCAAACGGCACTTCCTTTTCCATCCCTGCCGGTGCCGGAACCTTGAAGATCCATATCGGGGAAGGAAAGGGGATTGATATTGAGCTGCCGGTAAGCATGGCTGCCGCCGTACCCGGAAACACGGCCGGCTCTTCCGCCGCTGCCCCTGGCGCTGCTGCCGCTGTACCGGCTGCCCCGGCCCAACTGCCTCCCAAGGTGGTGCGCAGTGTCACCAGAAAGCATTATAAGATCACCGAAGTCAAACGGGGGCCGGAAACGAAGATCGACGGCACCACGCTTTATATCCGGGAAGGCATCGAAGCCGAGGCTGTCGATTCCCAGGAGCTGGTGCTGGATCTGAAGATCGATATCATTACCCCCGCCGAGTATAACCAATATTCCGAAACCATCATGGACGTTCAGCCCATCGCCGCCAAGGAAGGAGACGCCGATGTGGGAACCGGCGTGACCCGGGTACTGGACGGTGTGGTTATGATGGTTACGGGAACGGATGAAAACGGCGTCCAGATCGGAGAATTCGGTTCCTCCGAGGGAATCCTGGAGGAAAACATCATGTGGAACCGTCCCGGCTGCCCGGATAAGGGCGAGACCTTTATCAAAACACAGGTCACCATCAAGGCCGGTACGAACATGGAGCGTCCCGGACCGCTGGCCGCCCATTCCGCTACGGATGTGATCACCCAGGAGATCCGCCAGGCTCTGAAGGCTCTGGAGGATGAATCCCTGGTAGTCAATACGGAGACCTACGAACAGATCCGCCGTCCCGGCAAGAAAAAAATCGTCATTGTAAAGGAGATCATGGGCCAGGGAGCCATGCATGATAACCTGCTGCTTCCCGTGGAGCCGGTGGGTGTGCTGGGCGCAAAGCCCAACGTGGACCTGGGCAATGTGCCTGTTGTGGTATCTCCCGTGGAGGTGCTGGACGGCTGTATCCATGCCCTGACCTGCATCGGTCCGGCCTCCAAGGAAATGTCCCGTCATTACTGGAGAGAACCTCTGGTGCTGGAGGCCCTTCACGATCCGGAGGTGGATCTGTGCGGTGTGATTCTGGTGGGCAGTCCCCAGATCAATGCGGAAAAATTTTATGTATCCAAGCGGGTAGGCATGACCTGCGAGGCCATGGATGTGGACGGCGCCATCGTTACTACCGAGGGCTTCGGCAATAACCACATTGATTTTGCCAGCCACATTGAGCAGATCGGTATGCGGGGCATTTCCGTTGTGGGAATGTCCTTCTGTGCAAAGCAGGGCGCACTGGTGGTCGGAAATAAATATATGACCCATATGGTGGATAATAATAAGTCCGAGGGCGGTATCGAAAATGAGGTGCTGGGCTGCAATACCCTGTGCCCGGAGGATGCCATCCGCGCCCTGAATATGCTGAAGCTGCAGATGGCCGGTGGAAAGGCAAAGCCCGCAGAAAAGAAATGGAATCCCAATGTAAAGGCAAACAATGTGGAGCTGATTTCCAACGTGACCGGAAAGCCCATTGAGCTGGTAAAGAATGAGACCTCTTTGCCCATGAGCCAGAAACGGAAGGAAAAATATTCTTAAATCCGGCAGGACGGCCGCTTACGGAAGGAAATTTTATGAAATACGGTGATAAGCTGATTTATATAGAAGGAATTATCACGGAGGTTCACGATGGCGCTGTTGCCATTGACCTGAAAGGACGGCTGGGCTCTATGAGAGTCCCTCTGCGGATGCTGATTTCTGACTATCCTCTGCAGGTGGGACAGACCGTAGGCTTTCACATGAGCTTTCTTGAACAGTTGGGCCCTGAGCCGGATCCGAAATACCGGAAACCGGATACCCCGGTCTGAGATATTTCGCAGTTGTTTCATATCTTTGCGGTTCTCTGCACAGATCTGTCCAATCGCTGCGATATTTCTACATATTTTCGAAGAAAGGAGGAAAATAGCATGAGCTTAACCAGAATAGACGGACTCCAGTCCGAAATCTATGTTCCGATTACTCCGCCCCCCGTATGGGCGCCGGTTACAAAACCGTTAAGCGAGATGACCGTGGCCATCGCCACTGCCGCCGGCGTGCATCACAAAAGCGACAAGCGCTTTAATCTGGCAGGTGATTTCACCTTCCGCAAAGTGCTGGATACCATGCCCTCCAGCGAGCTGATGGTCTCCCACGGCGGATACGACAACAGTGATGTCAACAAGGACATCAACTGTATGTTCCCCATTGACCGTCTCCACGAGCTGGCAAAGGACGGCGTGATTGGAAAAGTTGCTCCTGTTCATATCGGATTTATGGGCGGCGGCGGAAATCAGGAAAAGTTTAAAAATGAAACAGGCCCTGAAATTGCACGGATTCTGAAAGATGAAAATGTGGATGCCGTCATCCTTACCGCCGGGTGAGGGACCTGTCACCGCTCTGCAGTACTGGTGCAGAGAGCGATTGAAGCTGCAGGAATACCTACGATCATTATTGCTGCGCTTCCGCCTGTCGTGAAACAGACAGGCACCCCAAGAGCGGTTGCGCCCCTGGTTCCCATGGGAGCAAACGCCGGGCAGCCTCACAACATTGATATGCAGTATCATATTGTGAAGGATGCGCTGTTACAGTTGGAAAAGCTGGAAACCCCCGGACAGGTCGTTTCCCTTCCATACGAATATGTTGCAAAAGTATAAAGCATCTTCCTACTCATTCGGGGGCCGTTGCAAAATTCAATTTGCGAGCTTTCGCATTTTGATCTGGCAGCAGCCCCCGAATCACTTAGAACAGAAGGGAGCCCCATGAAAGATGATAACGAAAACAAGCCAAAAATCCTGCGCAGCCTTACCGTCAAAAGCTTTGAGGTAAGCCGGGTTTCCTGGGGAGACCGATTCTCCTTTGATTATGAAGGGTCGCTTCAGATCACAGATTCTGTCCTGCCCCGGCTTCTGGCCAACGAACCCTATATCACCGATATCCGCCTGCGCCTCATTCCCCCGGAAGGGCGGCGCTGTCCCACCAATACCATAATGGACATTATTCCCATCTCCGCCAAGGTGCTGGGAAAGCTGGGCGAGGGCATCACTCATACCTTCACCGGCCTGTACGTCTTTCTCACCGGTATTGATGAGAACGGCGTTCAGGTGGCGGAATTCGGCTCCTCGGAAGGAATCCTGGAAGAACAATTCGTTCCGGGACGCCCCGGCACGCCGGATCAGGCAGATTTTATCCTGTCCTTTGATGTGACCCTGAAGGCCGGAATGGGCAGCTCCCGCCCGGGTCCGGCGGCAGCCCATCGGGTCTGTGATCTCTACTGCGGCTATCTGCGGGATCTGCTGAAAAAGGCCCGGCCGGATGCCTATACGGAAAAGCATACCTTTCAGGACAAGGTACGCCCCGGCGGCCGGAAGGTGGTTCTGATCAAGCAGGTGGCCGGACAGGGCGCCATGTACGATACCGGCATCTTCCCGGACGAGCCCTCCGGCTATCAGGGCTGCCGTTCCATCATCGATCTGGGAAATATGCCGGTGCTCATTACCCCCAATGAATACCGGGACGGCGCACTGCGGGCCATGTACTAAAAAGAAATGCGGAAAGGAGCATCTGTATGGGAATTGGACCATCTACGAAAGAAACCACCCTTCACCACTTCCGTGACCCTCTGCTGGAGGTTCTCTCGGAGGATGAGGATTTCGATCTGCTGGGAGTCATCGTGGTGGGAACTCCTCAGGATAATAAAGAAAAATATTTTGTGGGCACCCGGGCGGCCGCCTGGGCAGAGGCCATGCGGGCGGAGGGCGCCATTGTTTCCGCAGATGGCTGGGGAAACAGTGACGTGGACTTCGCCAACACCATAGAACAGTTGGCCTCCCGGGGCATTTCCGTGGTAGGCGTAAACTTTGTGGGCGTCCAGGGCCAGTTTGTCGTGACCAACGAATATATGGACACCATCGTAGATATGAATAAAAGCCCGGAGGGCATCGAAACAGAGGTGGTGGGAGAAAATACCGTCACTTATCTGGATGCCAAGAAGGCTGCGGCGCTGCTGAAGTTGAAAATGCGCCGCTAAATCCCCTTCTCCTGAAGCAGGGTTTCTTTTTCATTTTTCTCCCATCCGCCTTCAATTTTTTCATTCAGCTCCTTCAGAGAAAGAAGTCCGCTCAGCGCATCGTAAGCCGCCACGCAGCAGGCCCCCTGGGCCGCTGCCAACTGGATGCAGCGCCGGAAGGAATATCCCTCCAGCATGGCCGTAAGAAAGGCGGCTATCGTTGTATCCCCTGCGCCCGTCCCGGAAAGGACCCGCTCCGGCACGTAGCTGGCCTCAAAGCCCTCCCGGCCCGCCCAATCCTCCGGGCAGATGCCGGTCTGCTCTGCCAGCTCCTGCAGCTTTCCCGCTGCCTCTGTGCGGTAATACAGACCCGGAGAGCCGCATTTTAATAGAATTACCTTGGCTCCCAGCCGGGTACATTCCTCCGCCAGCGGCCGGATATCCTGCTCCGGATCCAGCACCAGCGCCACATCCCGGCTGCCGGCTCTTTGATGCCACTGCTCATACCTGGGCCTGTCCAGCATAAAGCAAAGCTCCTCGATACTAGGCACAAAAAAATCTACATAGGGCAAAACCTTCTCTAAAATCCGCTTCCAGTCCGCTGCTCCTGCGGCAGAATCCGTATCCACCGCTGCCAGGTCCAGAGAGGTGGCAATACCGTGCCGCTTCATATATTTCATAATCTGCAGCAATTCCTCTCCTTCATTTTCATACATTTTTTTCATGATCGGCGGATAACCGAAATGAAAAAGCGCCACATCCTTCAGGCCCTCTTCCCCCAGGCTCCGGATATCTTCAAAAGAAAAGGTGTCATTCGCTCCCGGATCATGGAGAAAAATCCGGTCAATCCCGGGAAGCGCCAGTACCGCCGAATAAGAGGTACGCTCCCCTTCCACCGCAAGGATCCCATCCGCTGCCCCATATCTGCCGAAAACCTCCGCCACAATGGAGCCGAAGGCATCCTTTCCGGTCTTTCCCACCAGACAAACCTCCGCCCCCAGAATCTTCATGGCCAGCCCGGTATTCGCCACCGCTCCTCCGGTATGAATTTCCACGCCTTCCATCTGAATCAGTTTTCCCGGACAAAGCACCTCATCCACCCGCAGGGATTTCCCGCTCTTGGGAAAAACCGGCGTAATATCCAGACAAGTATGTCCCGCTACCATTACTTTCTTTCCCATTTTCCTTTCCCGCCTTTCTTCCTGTTCTTCTACCGGGACGATTCCGTCCCTTTCCACGAAGGCTGCAGCGGATGCAGTATTCTCCCGCTACACCATCATGATCCGTATTTCCTCATATGCAATCTCTTTTTCCTGCAGCAATTCTTCTATTTTGCTTTGCAGCTTTGGCGGTGCGCACCACACAAATCCGCAGCCGGCCGACAATTCCCTGGGAATCGGGATCAATCGGCCCTCCAGACCTGCCTCCCGGCAGGCCTTTTCTGTAGCCATGGCCTCTGCAGTGGTATAAAACGTCACCAAAACCTTCTCTTCTTTTTTCCTCATTTCGGCTATCCTCTTTCTCATTCCCCGCAGCCTGGGGATTCCCAACGCCTATAAATACAGTTTACCACGGAAAAGGGCTGCTGCAAAGCTGATTCGGAAAGTTCCTCCTTCGCTTTGCAGCAGCCCTGCCGGGGTTTTATATCCGCACATCCGCCTGATTATTTGATAATCAGTTCGAATTCGCTTCCCTTCTCCGTCACCTCTACGCTCTTCCCCTGACTCTTGGCATAGCGTTCCACATTGCTGCGGGTATGAGGCTCTGTCACCAGAACCTTCAGCGTTTCACCGGGATTTTTTTTCATCGCTGCCTGCGTCATCATCAGAGGCTCCGGGCAGGAAAGTCCTCTTGCATCTACCTCTACCATACTTTTTCCTCACTCTTCTTTCTGTCAAATTCGAACCGTCCGCCGTATCATGACATGAAGCCTGCACCTGCATCCGGCATTTGACCCGTTCTTTCACTCTTTCTGTATCAGTCCGCTTTCTTCTGTCCTGCCACAAATCCGATATACAGCAGCACTGCAATGCTGAGAATCACTGCCGCCTTTCCTGCTGCGGCCGGGCCGCCGATCACCGCTTCCGTATCTGCAGTGGCCGCTGCAGCGGCAGAGGATGCCAGACCAAAGTTATGGCTGACGGCAGCTCCCACCAGCATACCCAGGAAGGTGCAGCCTGCATCTGAGGAGCCCTGCCCGGTCAGAATAAGCTGACGCAGCGGACAGCCGCCTGCCAGTACCGCCGCAAAGCCCACGATATACAGACCCAGGAAATTCCAGAGATGCTGGGCATGGGCAATGGGCTGTCCGCTAAAGGAAGCATGGAAATTGCCGGCAGTAATGTTATAAATCAGCATAACGGCAAAAAATGCTCCGATAATCGTAATCAGATCAAAGTTTTTCAGCAAAATGATATCACGGATACTGCCTGCAAAGCAGGTTCTGGATTTCTGTGCGACTGCGCCGAACACAAGCCCGGCCGCCAATGCCACAAGGAGAGGCGCATGCAAGCTTCCCGGTCCCTTTTCGCTGGCTGCCATCAATCCTGTGGTAACAGAAAGAATCAGCAGGAGAACCATCAGTCCCGGAATCATATAACCGCCGGCCTTTTTTGTCTCATAGTTCCGGCCCAGAGAAAAACCCTTCTTCAAAGCCAATGCTCCCGTTGCAACACCTGCCGCAAATCCCGCCAGGCCCACATAGGCATTCAAATCCCCTGCCGACATACGGATCAGCATCCGCAGCGGGCAGCCTAAAAATACAAGTGCGCCGATCATCATGATAACACCCAGGATGAAGCGAATCATAGGAGAGGATCCCGCCGTGGATCGATACTCCTTTGTAGCCAGCGCAATCAGAAATGATCCCAAAATAATTCCCGCAATTTCCGGACGGAAGTACTGCACCGCTTCGGCCGAATGCAGCTTCAGCGCCCCGGCAGTATCACGGATAAAGCAGGCCGTACAGATCGCCATATTGCCCGGATTGCCTGCAGCCGCCAGTATGATGGCAATTACGCCCATAATAACGCCTGCCAGCGCCAGAGTCTTTTTGGAATAGAACAAATTCATTTTAACTCCTCCTTTTCCCTTTTTTCGTAAGGGGCTTTTGCCGCCCGTTTCCCCTATTCTAAAATTCCCCCTGTGGAAAGTCCAATTTAAAAATTCGATCTGCCTTTTCATCCTATAGAATATTTCTATGACTTTTCCCGCTTCCAAACACAGTCGCCGGTCTTTCTCCGGATCTCCCCAATGCAGGCATTCCTACCGTCTCTCTTGGGCCAGCGCCCTTACGGCTGCGATACCCGCATCGATTTCCTCCTCCGTATTAAACCAGGAAAAGCTGAAGCGGACCACGCCCTGCTCCTTTGTCCCCAGCGCCTCATGCATCCGAGGGGCGCAATGGGCTCCCGGCCGGGATGCAATGCCGAAACGCACCCACAACTCATCGCTTACCAAAGCAGAATCGTACTCTCCGATATTAAAAGAAATCACGCCGGTATGATCCTCCGCCATGGGGTCCCCGTAGATCCGGATCTGGGGAAGCTCCCGAATTCCTTCCTGGAACCGCCGTACCAGCGCCTGCTCCCTCTGCCGGATCGTTCCGATTCCCTTTTCCAGCACAAAATCGATTCCCGCTGCCAGCCCCGCAAGCCCATGGGCATTCAGCGTCCCCGCCTCCAACCGGGCCGGCATCTCCTGCGGATGACGGCGCTGGAAGCTGCGGATGCCGCTGCCGCCGCTCAGCAAGGGCGTGATCTCCACTCCCTTTCGGACGCACAGGCCGCCGGTTCCCTGGGGGCCGAAAAGTCCCTTGTGGCCGGTAAAGCAGATCACATCCGCTCCCAGCTTCTCCAGATCCGTCTCCAATATCCCGGCGCTCTGAGACGCATCCAGCAGGAACAAAAGTCCATGCTCCCGGCAAAAATGCCCGATACGCGCCGCATCCACGCCATTTCCGGTTACGTTGGAAGCATGGGTACAGACCACGGCCCTGGTTTCGGGCCGCAGTTGCTCCTCCAAAAGCTCCAGCCGTACCGCTCCCTTTTCATCACAGGGCAGAAAAGACAGGGACGCTCCCCGCTCCTCCAGCTCATAGAGGGGACGCAGCACGGAATTATGCTCTAAAACCGTGGTAATCACATGATCTCCCGGGCGGATCAGCCCCTTAATGGCCATATTCAGCGCCTCTGTGGCATTCATGGTAAAGGCAATCTGAGACGGGGAGCCTGCCCCGAAAATTCTGGCGGCCTGCTCCCTGGCATGATAAACCGTCCGCATAGAGCCCAGGGCAGCCTCATAGGCCCCCCTTCCGGAATTTCCCAGCGTCCGCATGGCCTGCTCCACCGCAGCAATCACTGTTTCCGGCTTTGGAACCGTAGTCGCCGCATTGTCAAAATAAATCCCGTTCATTCTTTTCCGCCTCCCTGATCTGTTTCATCCGATCCCGTCGTCCATCTACAGCGCCGCCCGGATCAGGCGCAGCAGCCCCTTCATTTCCTCGTTCCGATACACATTTTTGTTTGTCATGGCGTACAGCTTCCGTTTCATGGACACTCCCTGGAGCGGAAACAGTAAAATCCGCCCGTCCCGGCTGTAATCCTCCGCCGCCAGCCTGGAAATGAAGGAAATCCCCACTCCGGCCTCCACAGCTCTTTTGATATTCTCCGGATTGTCCATCACCGCAGCCGTCCGCAGCTTCTCCATGCCGATTCCCAGGTTTTTCAGGTATTGCTCCGTTTCCGTCCGGGTACCGGAGCCTTCCTCGCGCAGGATCAGCGGCGTTTTTTCCAGCAGCTCCAACGGCAGCCCCAAAGAAGCTACTCTGCGGTAGGGCTCCTCATTGGGTGCGATAATCACCAGCTCATCCTCATAAAAAGGCTCACATTCCAATTCTCCGCAATGCACCGGCTCCGTTCCCGCCAGGCCCAGCTCAAACCGTTCTGCCGTTACGCCTTCTATTACGCCCCGGCTGTCCGTCTGGGTAATGTCCAGTTGCACCCCGGGGTATCTGGCAGAAAACTTTTTCAGAACCGCCGGAAGTACATACTGTCCGGGAATCGAGGACGCCCCGATCCGCAGACGCTGACAGCGCAGCCGTTCCTTTCCGAACAGCTCCAAAATCTCCTGTTCCGTCTGCAGCATTTTTCTCGCCCTGGGATACAGCAGCCCGGCCGCCTCCAAAACCTGAATCTCCTTTCCGCCCCGTCCAAAAAGCCGCACCCCCAGCTCCTGTTCCAGCCCATGAATATGGGCGCTGACGGTCGGCTGGGACAAGTGCACCTGAACAGCCGCTTTGGAAAAGCTTCGCTGCTCCATTACGCTGACAAAAATCTCCAACTGTAGTAAATTCATAATACTGCTTCTCTCTCACTTTCCGTCCCGTTTTTCCGGGTTATCCTCTGACTGTCCATATATTCAAACAACGGCTTGATACTTTTCCGGCTGCTGCCCAGCAGATCTCTCGCCTGTATAATGGTGATCCTTCCCTCTGCCTGAAGCAGCGGAAGCAGCCGGTCCACCGCATCCTCTGCAATGTCCGTCAGCGTATACAGATTGTCCGTCAATTTCACAAACAGCCCCTCCTCCAGGCAGATCTGAAAGATATCATCCGCCGTCTCCCGGGGTGTCTCTCCAAGCGTAATATCAGAATACCGCACAAAATCAAATCCTGCCTTCCGGAATTCCCGGCACAGCTTCTGGCGTACCTTCTGAAAGGTTTTATCCCGGGGGATCTGAAAAGAAAATTCCGAAATATACTCCTGCTGCCGCCGCAAGACCTCCTGCTGCTCCCAGATTTCCAGCAGAGCATCCACAGACCCGGGCTTTTCCTGGCGGAAAATACGGGTCTGAAGCTCCGCCTTCCGTATTCCCCGCTGATAGGGATGTAACCGGTGAAATTCCCGCAGAGACTCCAAGACCCGAGCCAGCAGCTCCTCCTGGACCTGACGGGCAAGAAAATACTGCTCATTTTTATGGAAAAACCGCAAAAGCAGACCCTTGGCCTCCAGCTCCTCTGCCGCCTCCGCCAGCTCCTGCTGCGTCATGATTCCCGTTTTCAAAATTTCTCCTGAGGATAAAAAGGCCCTTCCTTTTTTCTTTGCCAGCAGCTCCAGCGTCTCCCCGGGCGTTCCCTTTTCCTTCTTCTGCAGCTCCTGGATATCCTCCTGGCGGAAACGCTTCCGCTTGACCGCATGGGCGTCCAGAACAATGCCGCCGCCCACCGTTTCCACCGGAGAATAAAAACGCAGAATAAACCGGTCTCCCCGGCATACGGCCAGCGGACGTTCCAGCAAAAGCTGTGCATAGCAGCTCTCTCCCGGCTTCAGGCTGTCCCGGTTCAGCAAAACCGCCCTGCACAAAAGCTGATCCGTTCCGATGCTTAAATGCAGGCGCACCCGGTTGGGCAGCTCCCGGCTGCTGAAGGACCCGTGCTCCAGCCGTACATCCAGCAGCCCGGAGGCCTCCATGCTTCCGGGCGGGGCCAGCACATCCCCCCGCCGAAGCTCCTTTTTTTCCACGCCCTGAAGATTCACGGCAGTACGCTGTCCGGCACAGGCGGTATCCACCTCCTGTCCATACACCTGCAGTCCCCGTACCCTTCCCGGCCTTCCGGAAGGATAAATGACCACATCCTCCCCTTTCCTCAGGGTTCCGGAAATCAGAGTCCCCGTCACCACGGTGCCAAACCCGGTCACGGAAAATACCCGGTCCACCGGAAGGCGGAACATCCCTGCCGTCTCCCGCTCCCGGGACTGTGCAGTTAATTTCTGGATCAGCTCCACCAGCTCCGGGATGCCCTGTCCGGTCACCGCAGATACCTCTGCCACAGGAAACGCTTCAAAACAGGTGCCTGCCAGCTCCTTCCGGATATCCTCCTTCACCAGTTCCTTCCATTCCTGATCTACCAGGTCACATTTACTCAGAACCAAAATTCCCCTGGATACCCCAAGCTGCTGCAGGATCGCCATATGCTCCCTGGTTTGGGGCATGATGCCCTCATCCGCCGCAACCAGCAGCAGCACTAAGTCCATGCCGATTACACCGGTCACCATATTTCCCACAAATTTCTCATGCCCCGGCACATCAATGATCCCCGCCCGGGTCCCGTCCGGCAGCACAAAGCTGGTAAACCCCAGTTCAATGGTAATGCCCCGCTGCTTTTCCTCCTTCAGCCGGTCCGTATCCGTACCGGTAAGCGCTTTGATCAAAGCGGTTTTCCCATGATCGATATGACCTGCCGTACCGATAATGATATGCTTCATTTTTCCCTTGCGTCCTTTCTCTGCCCCGTCATCACTTCCGCCAGCTCTGCCGCCAGAATTGGCAGCTCCTCCTCAAATACGGCACGCATATCCAGCCACAGCTTATCTCTGGCAATGCGCCCGATCACCGGCGTTTCCAAAAACCGCAGTCTCTCCTGAAGCTGCTCCGCCCCCGGCATCCCGGCCGCTGTCCCGGAAATCACCATGGCTGCGCTGGGCAGCTCCTGTCCCGGCAGGGATCCGCCGCCTGCCTGGGAGCAGCAGTCCAGAATTTCCAGCCTCCAACCCTCCAGTTCCGCCTTCTCAGCCTGCGCCAGCAGCATATCCCGCAGCCGGACAGCCCGGTCCCGAAGCTGAGGCTGTTTCTGTTTCAGCATCCGCAGCACCGGAATCCGCTCCCAAACCGCATCCGGTGCCTTTTCATACTCCTGCAGCGTCATTTCCAGGGCTGCCGCCGTAAATTTATCGATCCGGACGGCCCGCATCAGGGGATGCGTCTTAATACGGCCGATCAGCTCCTTCTTCCCTGCAATGATGCCCGCCTGGGGGCCGCCCAGCAGCTTATCTCCGCTGAAGCACACCACATCCGCTCCGCTGCGGACCGCCTCCTGTACGGTCGGCTCATGCTCCAGCCCAAACGTCTCCAGGTTTACCAGCACTCCGCTGCCCAGATCCTCTATCACCGGTACACCCAATCCGGTCAGCTCCGTTACCGGTACGGACTCTGTGAAGCCCTGAATCCGGTAATTGCTGGTATGCACCTTTAAAATCGCTCCCGTATGCTCATTTACTGCCCGGGCATAATCCTCCCGGTGAGTCTTATTGGTAGTGCCTACCTCCCGCAGGACGGCGCCGCCCTGCTCGATTACCTCCGGAATCCGGAATTTGCCGCCGATCTCTATCAGCTCTCCCCGGGATACGATTACTTCCTTCCCGGCAGAAAGCGCACTCAAGGTCAGTAAGACCGCCGCCGCATTATTATTCACCGCCACTGCCGCTTCTGCTCCTGTCAGCCTTATCAGCAGCTCTTCAAAATGACTGTAGCGCTCTCCCCGCTTTCCCCGGCACAGATCATATTCCAGATTGGAATACCCCTGCAGCTTCTCTTCCAGGCGGAAAACCTGCTCCTGCGCCAAGGGCGCCCGGCCCAGGTTCGTATGAAGCACGGTTCCCGTTGCATTGATCACATGATGGAAGCGGCAGCTTTGCTTTCTCACCAGGATCCTCTTTACGGACTCCTCCATAGTCTCTATCTCCCGGATAAACTGCTCCCTCTCCGGCTGTTCTGCCTCAGCGGCCGCTCCGTTCTCCAACTGTTCTGCCCGAGCGACCGTTCCTTTCTCCAACTGTTCTGCCTGCCGGCGCAGACCGGCAAGCGCCTCCCGCAGCGCTTCTGTCACGGAGTTTCTCCCGTACTCCCCGATCAGCGCCTGCATGGCCTTTTTTTGCAAAAAAATATCCACTTTGGGAATCATCCGGTAAAGCTCCTGCATTTCTCTCCTTTCCGGCCTGGTTTCCAAAGTGGAATTTCCTGCACAATCCATGTGCAGACATGCGAAATCACTACATTTTCTTTTTTCTGCGGAATATCATCCCCACAGCCTGCTTCGGAAGGACCCGGCCAATCACCGCAAATGATGTATCCAGCCCGGCTTCCTGCAGCGCCTTCACCGCCGCATCCAGCTCCTCCGCAGCAATGCTGACCAGCAATCCGCCGGAGGTCTGGGGATCCATCATAATGTCCAGCTCGTAGTCCTCTGCTTCCTTTGCGTCTATTTCCTTCATCGTATATTCCTGGTTTCGGTATGCCCCCGCCGGCACCAGCCCCATCTGAGCCAACCCGGCCGCTCCGGCAATCACCGGCACCTGTTCCAGCACAATTTCCAGCGTCACGCCGCTTCCCCTGGCCATCTCAAGCCCATGTCCGGCCAGTCCGAACCCGGTCACATCCGTACAGGCATGGACCGAAAAAGCCTCCAGCGCCCGCTTGGCCTTTTGATTCAGACTCTTCATAGAAGTGACTGCTTCCTTTACGGAAGCCTCTTCCGCCATTCCGGCCTTGATTGCGGTGGTCACAATCCCTACGCCCAGAGGCTTGGTCAGGATCAGTACATCTCCCGGCCTGGCGCCGGCATTGGTCCATAAACGATCCGGATGCACAAAACCGGTCACGCTCAGACCGTATTTCGGTTCCTCGTCCTGAACCGTATGACCGCCCGCAAGCACAGCGCCTGCCTCCTGTACCTTGGAAGCCCCGCCGGCCAAAATCTCACCCAGCACGGAAGGATCCAGACAGCCCGGAAATCCCGCAATATTCAGCGCCACTGCCGGCTCTCCGCCCATGGCATAGACATCGCTGAGCGAATTTGCCGCTGCGATCTGTCCGAAGGTATAAGGATCATCCACCACAGGCGTAAAAAAATCCAGAGTCTGTATCATGGCCCTATCATCACTGATACGATAGACTGCAGCATCATCGGAAGTTTCGATTCCTACGATTAAATTTTCATTTTCAAATTTCGGCAGCTTACCCAGAACCTGGGCAAGGGTCCTCGGACCTAACTTCGCCGCTCACCCCGCAGTCTTTGTCAACTGCGTCAGACGGATAGCCTCCGCCTCCATGCGCTTTGCTCTTTCCATGGTACAGACCTCCTTTCTATTCTTTATTTCTTTAGCCATGAGCAAAACTCCGCCTATTCAGTATTTATGCGGGTTTGCGAGGCAT
>JAUNON010000029.1:0-3354 GCA_030537145.1 Lachnospiraceae bacterium
CAATCTCAGGTCATCCTGATTTCATCTTTGAATAGGGGTGGTTCTGAATAGTTACCTTGTTTTTTAGTACGAAAAATGCAGAATACGAAACGATGAAGGAGAGTGATTGAGCGTGGCTAAGTATGTAGTGAAACGAATCGTATTAGCCATCGTAACGGTATTTATTATCTGTGCCATTACGTTTTTTGCCATGAATACTATTCCGGGGGGACCCTTCGAGGGAGAAAAGGCATTAAGCCCTGAGGTAAAAGCAGTCCTGCTGGAGCGGTATAATCTGGATAAACCGGTGGGAGAACAGTTTGTGCTGTATTTAAAGAACCTGCTGCGCGGCGATTTCGGCGTATCCTTAAAGACCGGACGCGATATTGCCACCACAGTGCTGGAATCCTTTTCCATATCCGCTAAGCTGGGCGGGATGGCGGCGCTGGTCGCCTTGATCCTGGGACTGATTTTAGGCAGTACGGCAGCCCTTCTGCGGAACCGGTGGCCGGATCGGGTGATTGTATTTTTCTCCACGCTGGCAACGGCGGTGCCCAGCTTTGTGCTGGCGACGCTTTTGCTGCTGGTTTTCTGTATTCAGCTTGGCTGGGTTCCGGTGTGGAGTACTTCCAGTCCCAATTATGTGCTGCCGGTGATTTCCCTGGCAATGTATCCCATGGCGTATATTACCCGTCTGACTAAGACCAGTATGCTGGATGCCCTGGGCCAGGACTATGTCCGCACAGCCAGAGCCAAGGGCGTACCGCAGCTTAAGGTGATTTTTAAGCATGGATTGAGAAATGCCCTGATTCCGGTCATTACCTACGTGGGCCCCATGCTGGCCTTTATCCTGACCGGAAGCCTGGTGGTTGAAAATATTTATACGATTGGCGGTCTGGGCTCCAAGTTTATTACCGGTATTACGAACCGTGATTATCCCATGATTATGGCCACTACGATTTTCCTGGCAACGCTGATGGTTTTGCTGAACCTGATCAGCGACCTGGTTTATAAGCTGGTAGACCCGAGAATTAAGTTTGATTAGGAGGAGAGCAGAATGCAGAATGAAAATAAAGTTCCAAAGAAAAATCCGCTGAGCCTTCAGATCGACGTTTCGAAGTTCGAGCCGGCCACTGATGCGGAAAAAGCACAGCAGGAGGTTATGAGCGAATCCACTACCTTTTTTAAGGACGGTATGCGCAAACTAATGAAAAACCCTCTGGCGGTATTCAGTATTATTGTACTGGTGGTGGTTATCCTTACGGCTACGGTAGGCCCTATGATCGTGCCTTATGGCTATGAGGAGATGATACAGGTCAACGGACGCCGTGATAAGACGGCGAAAAATCTAAAGCCTTTTGAATGGTCCAAAAATGAGCAAAGATTTATCGAGGACGGCGGAGAGCTGTTTCCTCATATTCTGGGAACGGATGAGCAGTGCCGGGATTATTTTGTGCGTATTCTGTATGGTACCAGAGTTTCTCTTCTGATCGGCTTTTTTGCGGCGATCCTGGTGCTGATTATCGGTCTGATCTACGGCAGTGTATCGGGCTACCTGGGAGGCCGGGTGGATTTGATTATGATGCGTATCGTAGATATTATTTATTCACTGCCGGATACGCTGATGGTGATTCTGCTTTCCGTGGTGCTTAAGGAGGTGCTGGAGCCTAAGATTGCGAATACTCCGCTGGCCAAGGTGGGCGTAAATATGATTTCTCTGTTTATTGTGTTCGGACTGCTTTATTGGGTAGGTATGGCCAGACTGGTGCGCGGCCAGATCCTTTCGATTAAAGAGAATGAGTATATTCTGGCGGCCCGGGCCATCGGGGCAAAGCCGGGCAGGATCATTCGGAAGCATATTATTCCCAACTGCCTCAGCGTGATTATTATTTCTACCGCTCTGCAGATTCCGTCTGCTATTTTTACCGAAAGTTTCCTAAGCTTCGTGGGGCTTGGCGTACAGGCGCCCATGCCTTCTCTGGGATCGCTGGCCAATGCGGCCCGTTCCGGCCTGATGAGTTATCCACACAAGCTGGTATTTCCTGCAGTGATGATCTGTCTGATCGTGCTGGCCTTCAATCTGCTGGGCGACGGACTGCGTGATGCATTTGACCCGAAACTGAGGAGGTAATGAGATGAGCGGAAATAGTGAATATGTATTGGAAGTAAAAAATCTCCATACTTCATTTTTTACGGATGCCGGTGAGGTAAAGGCGGTGAACGGCGTAAACTTTGCGCTGAGACCGGGAGAAATTATGGGCATCGTAGGAGAGTCCGGCTCCGGAAAGAGCGTAACGGCTTATTCGATTATGCAGATTCTGGCGGAAACCGGACGTATCGTGGAAGGACAGGTCATTTTTAAGGGAGAGGATCTGGCTTCCTGGGATAAAAAACGATTGCAGAGCTTTCGGGGAAAGCACTGCAGCATCATTTTTCAGGATCCCATGACCAGCCTGAACCCGGTATTTACCATTGGAAACCAGTTGATGGAAGCAATTCTGCTTCATACGGATAAGAATAAACAGCAGGCAAAAGAGAGGGCTATTGAGATGCTGGAGCTGGTGGGCGTAAATGAGCCGGCCAAGCGTATCAAGCAGTACCCCCATGAGCTTTCCGGAGGTATGCGCCAGCGTGTCATGATCGCTATGGCGCTGGCCTGCGAACCGGATATTCTGATTGCCGATGAGCCTACCACGGCTCTGGATGTGACCATTCAGGCCCAGATCCTGGAGCTGATGCAGTCGCTTCAAAAGAAGCTGGGCATGGCGATCATCATGGTGACGCATGATCTGGGCGTGATTGCGGATCTGTGCGACAAAATTGTGGTGATGTACGGCGGCAGCATTTGTGAGCGGGAAACGGCGGAGGATATTTTCTATCATCCCAGCCATGAATATACGAAAGGGCTGCTGCGCTCGATTCCCAATGTGAATAACAGCAAGGAGCGGCTGATCCCCATCAGCGGATCCCCTATCAATCTGCTGAATATGCCAAAGGGCTGCGCATTCTGCAGCCGCTGCGATCAGGCAATGAAGATCTGCCTGGACGAAAAACCTGAGGAGCTGGTACTGAGCGAAACGCACAGTGCATCCTGCTGGATGAATGTGAAGAGGATGATAGAGGAAGAACGGTCAGGAGGTGCAAAGGCGTGAGCAGCGAATATCTGGTAGAGGTCAAGGATTTAAAGCAGTATTTTCCCGTAAGCACGGGTTTTATGAAAAAGACATACCTGAAGGCGGTGGACGGCGTATCCTTTGCCATCCGGCCGGGCGAGACGCTGGGCCTGGTGGGAGAGTCCGGCTGCGGAAAGACCACCGTAGGCCGCACGCTTCTGAGGCTTTATGAACCCACCGGAGGACAGGTTCTGTTTAACGG
>JAUNON010000029.1:3364-33285 GCA_030537145.1 Lachnospiraceae bacterium
ACGGAGAAGAAGTAACGGAGAAGAATATCACTGCCCTCCGCAAGGAGATGCAGATGGTGTTCCAGGACCCCTATTCCTCTCTGGATCCCCGTATGACGGTGGAGGATATCATCGGTGAGCCGCTGGACGTACACAAGCTGTACAGCTCGAAAGCGGAGCGGCGTGAAAAGATTCTGAGCCTGATGGAGCTGGTAGGGCTGAATGCGGAGCATGCAAGACGCTATGCTCATGAGTTCTCCGGCGGACAGCGTCAGCGTATCGGAATCGCCCGCGCATTGGCCGTAAATCCGAAATTTATTGTCTGTGACGAGCCGGTGTCCGCCCTGGACGTTTCGATTCAGGCGCAGGTCGTTAATATGTTTGAGGATCTGCAGGATAAGCTGGGTGTGGCCTATTTGTTTATTGCGCATGACCTGCTGATCGTGCGTCATATTTCCGACCGTATTGCGGTTATGTATCTGGGTAAGATCGTGGAAATTGCGGATGCGGACGAGCTGAATGACCATCCTCAGCATCCCTATACGGTTTCCCTTCTGAGTGCGGTGCCCATTCCGGATCCCAAGATCACCCGGGCGAGAAAACGCATTATCCTGGAAGGAGATGTGCCCAGCCCCATGCATATGCCTACCGGCTGTGCCTTCCGATCCCGCTGCCGCTATGCCACTGAAAAGTGCGCCAGGGAGTGTCCGAAATTAGAGGACCGGGGAAATGGACATTATGTTGCCTGCTGGAACAAATAGTGGTATACTAAAACACGGAGTTTGCAGGAGAAATCCTATAAACGATAAATAAAAAAATGGAGGTAAAGGTATGAAAAGAAAGAACATGATGGCGTTTGCTTTAGCGGCTGTAACAGCTCTTGCATCCGCCAGCGCAGCATTTGCAGATGTGGAGCCGGTGGAAGGTGCGGATGTGGCTTCCCGTTCCTCTGAGGCTGCTCCGGAATGGCAGGAGTACAATAATCTGATCGCTCAGATCAAGATGGAGACAGATACCGCAAAGCGTGAGGAGCTGATGCATCAGGCAGAGGATATGCTGATGGATACCGGTGCTATCGTACCGCTGTACTATTACAATGATATCTATCTGCAGAAGGAAAATGTAACCGGCATCTACAGCAACAACTACGGTTTCAAATACTTCATGTTTGCGGATGCAGGCGATTCAACTACCCTGCGCATGAATCTGGCAAGCGAACCGGACAAGCTGGATCCGGCTTTGAATACTACCGTTGACGGCGCCTGCCTGGTGGTAAACAGCTTTGAAGGCCTCTGCGCATACGATGCTGAGGGGGCTGTTGTGATGGCACTGGCGGACGATTATACCGTGAGTGAGGACGGAATGTCCTATGTATTTACTTTAAAGGATGACCTGAAATGGAGCGATGGATCCGAGCTGAATGCCAATGATTTTGTATATGCATGGAATCGTGCGGCTGATCCGAACACCGGTGCAGACTATGCATATATGTTCGATGCGATTGCGAAAAAGGATGACGGTACTCTGGATATCGAGGCCAGCGAGGATGGAAAGACTCTGAGCATCAATCTGACTGCTCCCTGTGTATACTTCCTGGATCTGTGTGCGTTCCCGGCATATTATCCGGTACCGCAGGCCTACGTAGAAGCGGCAGAGGGCTGGGAAGAGAACCCGGGTGCATGGGCACAGGAGGCAGGCTTTGTATCCAATGGTGCTTATGTTCTGGATAGCTGGACCCACAATGAGAGCATGGTTTACAAAAAGAACCCCAACTACTACAGAGCAGATGAAGTAAAAATCGAAGAGCTTCAGTTGATGCTGAGTGCAGATGATACGGCTATTTTCGCAGCTTACAATTCCGGAGACCTGGATTTTGCGGATACCGTTCCGAACGATGAGATTCAGAACCTTCTGGATAATCCGGAATTCCACATTGTAGATAATCTGGGAACCTACTATGCTGGCTTTAACGTAAACAGCCCGCTGTTTGAGGGCAAGACTCCGGAGCAGGCCGCTGCTATGAGAAAGGGCCTGAGCCTTCTGATCGACCGCGACTACATCGCTGAGAACATTGGCCAGACCGGCCAGGTTCCTGCAAATACCTTTATTCCTGCAGGGATGGCAGACGGCAACGGCGGTGAGTTCCGTGTAAATGATGACGCTTATACCTATCCGGATGAAGAGGCAGTAGGATATTATGATGCTTCCTACGATGCATATGAGGAGAACCTGGCGCAGGCGATCGAGCTGCTGAAGGAAGCAGGATTCGAGTTCACAGACGATGGTATGCTGTCCGATGCTACTCCGCTTAGCATTACCTATATTACGAATGATGGTACCGGCCATGTGGCGATTGCGGAAGCACTGCAGCAGGATTTCGCAGCCATTGGCGCAAACCTGACGATTGAGACCGGTGAGTGGAATGTATTCCTGAATGAGCGTAAAGCCGGTAACTACGATATGGCTCGTAACGGATGGCTTGCAGACTTCAACGACCCGATCAATATGCTGGAAATGTGGACCACAGAAAGCGGAAACAACGACTGCCAGTTCGGTAAATAATCCGCTTCACAACTTTATAAGTTTTGTGTTATGATAAGAGTGTCGGTGCAGACCGGCACTCTTATTTTGTGATATAGGAAACTCCCTGAATTTCCTATATGAGAAGCCTTTGGCAAAATGCGTACGAATGCATAAGGAAATTTTTTGCTGCGCAATCTGCATCGGGCGCAGAAAATGCCCTCTTCCTCAAGAACGGGGAGGGGAGTTGAGATGCCGAAGGCATTTTTTATGGAGCGGAATGATGAAAAAGACCATGCTTACCCTGACGCTGGTAGCGGTGGCGGCCGTACTGCTGCTGGCGGTCATGTGGATTTATTGTGATAAAAGTATCCGGGAGATCGACCATCAGGCCGGTAATGACCGGGTATATGACCGGCATTTTATTCTGGTGACGGAGGATTCCTCCGCTCTTTGGCAGGCGGTCTACAAGAGTGCGGCCGCAGAGGCGGCCCGGGAAAATGTCTATCTGGAGTGGGCGGGAACAGATTCCCTGTCAGATTATTCCCTGGTGGACTGTATGAATATTGCCATTGCTTCCCAGGTGGACGGAATTATCCTGCAGCCGGACGGAAGCAGCGAGATCACGGAGCAGATCAATGCGGCCATGAATGCAGGAATTCCTGTGGTTACGGTGCTGAATGACAATGCCGAAAGCGATCGGATCAGCTTTGTGGGAGTCAACAGCTATCAGATGGGTGAGATATACGGAGAACAGGTGCTGGCTGCCCTGCAGAAAGGATATAATCGTGTGATGGTGCTGGTGAATACTTTCGGAGAGGATGTGAACACCAATCTGATGTATTCCCGGATGAGTGATGTGGTGGAGCAGGGGAAGCAGTCTGATCAGCAGGTGGAAATTTCGGCCTATTACATTGACAGCTCCACCAATTTCGAGGCGGAGGAGGCTATCCGTAAAATTTTTGTGAACTCCGTCATTTTGCCGGATATTATGATTTGTCTGGATCCGGTTTCCTCGGAGTGTGCCTGCCAGGCGATTGTAGAATATAATAAAGTGGGCAATGTAAACATTATCGGATATTATGAATCAGAGGTTACACGGAATGCCATTCAAAAGGGTGTGATTCCGGCGGCAGTGACGATTGATACCGAGGATATCGGACGCTATAGTATCAGCGCCCTGAAGGAATATCTGGATCAGGGCTATGTGAGCAATTACTTTAATGTGGATCTGGACATTATCAACAGTGCGAATGTAAGAAGGTTTGGGACGGGCCAATAGCGGCCCTGCTGCAAACAATTTGGAAAAAGCACAGCGGAACGGACGAAGGCGAAGATGCAGGAACAGAGTCAAAATTTCAAAAAAAATTCTATACAGACAAAGCTGGTGCTGCTGATGGCACTGATCCTGACGGCGGCGCTGAGCGTGAATCTGTTTATCTTTTTCCAGATCAATGCAATGGTGGAGAAAATTGATTCTGTTTTTTCCAGCAATGTGACGATTTCGGAGCTGACGGATACGCTGGAGCTGGTGGAGAACAGGGTCTATGAGTATCTGAACACCAAGAGCAGTACGGCGCTGGAGGATTACTATCGGTATGGGGAGGAATATCGGGGGCTGATTGCCCAGCTCAACAATCAGAATGTGGACAGCGATACGAAAATGCTGGAAAAGAATATCCGGAATATGTCAGAGACTTATCTGGAAAAGACAGAGGAGACGCTGCAGGCTAAGCGGGGCCGGAATGTGGAACGGTACAAGGCGGCCTTTGAGGAGGAAACGCTTCTGTATCAGTATATCAATTCTTATATCTATGAGCTGAACTGCCTGCAGTTCCAGCGCAACTCGGATAATTACCAGATGCTTTTGTCATCCATGCGGGTGCTGGAGCTTTTCAGTATTGCCATTATGGTGCTGATTTTTGCCCTGTGCCTGTGGATGGGGGTCATGGTGATTCGGAATATGATCCGGCCGCTGATCCGTCTGGCTCAGGCCGCCCATAAGGTGGCAGAGGGAGATTTTGAGGTGGAGCTTTCTGCGGTGGCAGCTCAGGATGAGGTGGGGATCGTGACCAATGCTTTTGTCCAGATGGTGGCCAGTATTCGGAAATATATTGCCAGGGTAAAGGACAGCCTGGAAAAGGAAGCCCAGATGAAGGAGCGGGAGCTTTCGATGGAGGCCCATTTAAAGGAGGCGCAGCTCCGCTATCTGCAGGCCCAGATCAATCCCCACTTTCTATTTAATTCCCTGAATGCGGGAGCCCAGCTTGCCGTGATGGAGGATGCGGAGCAGACCGGTATTTTTATGGAAAAGATGGCGGATTTTTTCCGGTACAACGTAAAAAAAGTGGCGGGGGACGCCACCTTGGCAGAGGAGATAGAAGCTGTGGACAGCTATATCTATATTCTGAATGTGCGTTACGCCGGGGATATTACTTACGATAAAAAAATTGAGGCGGATATTGAAAATATCCGGATGCCTAGTATGATTCTGCAGCCGATCGTGGAGAATGCGGTACTGCACGGCATTCATGACCGGATGGAGGAGGGACGGATTCTTCTTTCCGTGGAACCGGATGAGGGACAGCTTCGGATCACTGTGACGGACAACGGTGTGGGAATGAGCGGACAGGAGATCCGGGCGGTGATGGAGGGAACGATCCACCAGACCCGCGAGGAAGGAAATTCTACCGGAATCGGACTGGACAATGTGATTAACCGCCTGAAGCTCTATTATAACCGGGAGGATCTGCTGAGGATCAGAAGTGATGGCAAGGGGCTGGGAACAGAGGTAACAATTTTGCTGCCGTGCGGGGAAGGAGGAAAGAACCGTGTATCGGATCTTAATTGCGGATGATGAGGGGATTATGCTGGAATCTCTGAAAAACATTATTTATCAGAATTTTGACGGAAACTGTGAGGTGGCTACGGCCAAGACCGGGAGAGCAGCCATTGAGCAGGCGGAGACCTTTCATCCGGATATTGTGTTTATGGATATCCAGATGCCGGGCATTAACGGAATAGAAGCCATGAAGGAGATCCGGAAGTTTAATTCCGCCGCACTTTTTTATGTGATTTCCGCCTATGATAAGTTTGATTATGCGCAGGATGCCATTTCTCTGGGAGTGGAGCGGTATCTGATGAAGCCGGTGTCGAAAAAAACAGTGATTGCTACGGTGGAGGAAGCGATCGGGAAGGTGGACCGGAACCGGAAGCAGCGCAGTGACCGGCTGCGGATTCAGGAGAAGCTGGAGACCGTCATTCCGGTAGTGGAGAACGGCTTTATCAGTAATGTTCTTCTTCAGGATGACTGGCAGGATATGGAGTATTACCGACAGCTTCTGGATGTGACGGAGGAATACGGCTACGCCATGGTGGTTCAGTTTGGGACGGAGTACCGGGACGGAAGGCTGATCAGCCCGGTGGGGATGAATGTGCAAGCCCAGACCTTTTATCCGGAATTTCGTTCAATCGTAAAGTCGTATTTGCGGTGCATCATCGGGTCTGTGATTTCCAATCGGATCGTAATCGTAGTTCCCTTCGCCAGAAGCGCTATGGAATATGAGGAGCGGATTCAGATTATCGAGAATACAAGAGCCATGGGGGGGGCGTTTAGAGGAACGGCTGGAAGCCAAATTCCGGGTTGGTATCGGACGGATCTGCAGAATGGGAGATATGCAGACCTCTTACCGGGAAGCGTTTCAGGCGCTTCAGGAAAGCAAAAGCAGGGTGATTCATACAGATGATATTACGAAACGGGGCGTGTATGAGGGAGATTTTCCGGCGGAGACCGAGCAGAATCTGTTTCAGCAGCTTCTTCGGGGAGATGTGGATGGGATGCAGCGGGAGGCCAATCGATTTTTTGATTGGATGGAGCAGAATGCCTCTGACAACCGGGATAATATCCGGCTGAAGGTGCTGGAGTACATTCTTTGGGCGGAACGGGAAGCTTTTCATGTGGGAGCGGTGAACTACGGCTTCGATTACCGGAAGGATTACCTGTCGGCTGTGCTGGCGCTGGAAGATGATGCGTCTATCCGCCGGTGGTTTCTGGATAAGATGACCGCCGTGTGCAGAAGCGTCCATAACAAACAGGAGGAGCAGCAGGAATCTGCGGTGGCAAAGGCGAAAAAGTACATACAGGAAAACTATAGCAGGGATATTTCTCTGGATGACGTTTCCAAGGAGGTCAGCATCAGTCCGTATTACTTCAGCAAGCTGTTTAAGGAGGAGGCCGGGGAGAATTTTATTGAGTATCTGACCCGGATCCGGATGGAAAAGGCGAAGGAGATGCTGAAAAACCCGGAATTAAGCATTAAGGAGGTGGGCATCATGAGCGGATATGGGGATCCCAATTATTTCAGCAGGATCTTTAAGAAACAGACCGACATGACGCCCAGAGAATACAGAGAGAGGTATTGCGGATGAAAAGATTGACCAGAATGCTTCTTTCGGCAGTGCTGCTGGCCGGGATACTGCTGACCGGCTGCGGCGGGAAGAACGGAGAAGAGGAGCTTATTTCGGAACGGGAAAGCCCGAAGATACAGATCGGTCTTAGCTTTGATTCCTTCGTGATCGAGCGCTGGATGCGGGATCGGGATGTGTTTGTGTCTACGGCCCGCAGTCTGGGGGCGGATGTAAATGTCCAGAATGCAAATGGAAGCGTGGAAGAGCAGATTTTCCAGATTGAGTACTTTATCAAGAAAAAGATGGATGCCATCGTGATCATAGCCATTGACGGAGAAGCGCTTACGGATGTGGTAAAGAAGGCGAAGGATGCGGGGATCCGGGTGATCAGTTATGACCGCCTGATTATGAATGCCGGTACGGATCTTTATATTTCCTTTGACAATGAGAAGGTGGGAATGCTGATGGGAGAAGCCCTGAAGGCTGCGCTTCCCCAGGGCGGGGATATTTTTGCGATTTACGGTTCTCAGAGCGACCATAATACACAGTTGGTGCAGCAGGGGATGAATCAGGCGCTGCAGGGCTCCGGGATTCAGATCGTATATTCGGCCTACTGTGACAACTGGCTGGCAGAGCTGGCCTTTGACGCAGTGAATCAGGGACTGGAGGAATATGGCGGCGGATCAGACGGAACCCGGGAGCCTGCAGGGGTGATGTGCGGCAATGACGACCTGGCCAGCCAGGCGATAAGGGCTCTGTCGGAGCAGCGGCTGGCCGGAAGGGTGGCTGTGGTGGCGCAGGATGCGGATCTGTCTGCCTGTCAGCGTATTGTGGAAGGAACGCAGGAAATGACTGCCTATAAGCCGGTGGATGAACTGGCCCAGAAGGCTGCGGCGTTGTCGGTTGCCCTGGCAAAGGGAGAGGATATTACGGACGAGGGAGCGCAGCTTCGGGTAACGGATACCATGAATGACGGCAGCGGGGAAATTCCCTATTACAGCATCGAACCGGTGGCGGTAACGGTTGAAAACCTGGATAAGGTGATCATTGACAGCGGGTTTCATCTGCGGGAGGATATCTATCTGAATGTGAAATAACCCCCTGAAACTAAAGATTTTTCAGCGGGTCTGCGGTTTTTTCCTTAAGCAAAGTAGATAGAAATAAATTTATTTAAGTGTATTTTTTGGGTAATATTATGAAAAATAAAAAAGTGCTTGCATTTTCGGCGGAATTGGTGTAGATTAAGTGCAGGTTGAGAGAACAAGGGCGTTCCACAAAAATAGTTGTTGGGATGCCCTCTTTTTTGTGATTAGCCAAAAAAGGGAAAGGATGAAAGATATGAGCGAATACTTTAATGTAGCAGATATTTTCGGCGAAAATGTATTCAGTGACAAGGTAATGCAGGAACGCTTACCGAAAAAGATTTACAAAGCGCTGCACAAGACCATTGATGAGGGAAAAGAGCTGGATCCCATGGTTGCGGAAGTGGTTGCCGAGGCTATGAAGCAGTGGGCGATCGAAAAGGGTGCTACCCATTACACACACTGGTTCCAGCCGCTGACCGGTGTTACTGCAGAGAAGCATGACTCCTTTATTACTGCGCCGAGAGCAGACGGAACGATTTTGATGGAGTTTTCCGGAAAAGAACTGATTAAGGGCGAGCCGGATGCATCCTCTTTCCCGTCAGGCGGACTGCGTGCGACCTTTGAGGCAAGAGGATATACGGCGTGGGATTGTACTTCACCGGCATTTGTCCGTGAGGATGCCGCAGGTGCGATTCTGTGTATTCCCACAGCCTTCTGTTCTTATACCGGCGAGTCTCTGGATCTTAAGACTCCGCTGCTTCGTTCCATGCAGGCAATCAATACGCAGGCGCTGCGTCTGCTGAAGCTTTTTGGCAATACCACCTCGAAAAAGGTGACTCCATCCGTGGGACCGGAGCAGGAGTACTTCCTGGTGGATGCGGAAATGTTTGAAGAGAGAAAAGATTTGATTTATACCGGCCGTACTCTGTTCGGCGCTATGCCGCCCAAAGGGCAGGAGCTGGATGACCATTATTTCGGAACCATCCGTCAGAGAGTTGCCGCATTCATGAAACAGGTGAATGAAGAGCTTTGGAAGCTGGGCGTAACTGCCAAGACGCAGCATAACGAGGTGGCTCCGGCACAGCATGAGCTGGCGCCTATTTACGCAGAGGCAAATGTGGCGGTAGACCACAACCAGATCGTGATGCAGACCTTGAAGAGAGTAGCCTGCCAGCACGGACTGAAGTGCCTGCTTCATGAGAAACCCTTTGCAGGAGTGAACGGTTCCGGTAAGCATAATAACTGGTCGATTACGACGGATGACGGCATTAATCTTCTGGATCCGGGCAAAACGCCGCATGAAAACGTTCAGTTCCTTCTGGTGCTGGCCTGCATTTTGAAAGCGGTAGATACACATGCAGATCTGCTCCGTGAGTCAGCAGCCGATCCCGGCAATGACCACAGACTGGGTGCAAATGAGGCTCCGCCTGCAATTATTTCCATTTTCCTGGGCGAGCAGCTTGAGGATGTGGTAGCGCAGTTGATCTCTACGGGTACGGCTACCAGCAGCAAGACTGGCGGAGTGCTTCAGACAGGCGTTAGGACCTTGCCGGATTTTGCAAAGGATGCTACAGACCGTAACAGAACTTCACCGTTTGCCTTTACCGGAAACAAGTTCGAGTTCCGTATGGTTGGTTCCCGCGACTCCATCGCATCTCCCAACATTGTGCTGAATGCCATTGTTGCGGAAGCTTTCTGTGAAGCCTGCGATGAACTGGAGGGCGCAGAGAATTTTGAAGAAGCAGTTCATGACCTGATTAAGAAATATCTGACGGAGCATCAGAGAATCGTGTTTAACGGAAATGGTTATTCCGATGAGTGGGTGGCTGAGGCAGAGCGCAGAGGACTTCCCAATATTCATTCTATGGTAGATGCAATTCCGACTCTGGTGACGGAGAAGGCGATCAAACTGTTCGGAAAGTTCGGTATCTTTACAAAGGCAGAGTTGGAGTCCCGTGTTGAGATTAAATACGAGAACTATGCGAAGGCGATCAATATCGAAGCCCGCACCATGATCGATATGGCAAGCAAGCAGATTATTCCTGCGGTAATCAAATATACCAAGGATCTTGCAGATACGATTATTGCGGTGAAGCAGGCTGGTGTGGATGCGCCGGTTCAGACTGAGCTTTTGGCAGAGAGCAGCGACCTTCTTTCCGATACCAAGGTGGCTCTGGCAAAATTGATCGAAGTGACCGATACGGCAGCAGCTATGGGTGAAGGCAGAGAGCAGGCGGTATATTATCATGATGTGGTGATGGCTGCCATGTCAGAACTGAGAGCTCCGGTAGATAAGCTGGAGATGATCGTGGATAAGGCGGTATGGCCGATGCCCTCCTACGGCGATCTGCTGTTTGAAGTTTAATTTGCTATCTTTTCTAATCCCTTACATATCATACAGAAACCGCCCCGGGCTTGCCCGGGGCGGTTTCAGCAGAATTAAAAAAATCCCTAAACGGGAGGATAGCAGACAGTCGGAGAATACTGTCTGCTATATTATGAAAAAGTTTATTGAAAAGGAGTAGTGTGATAATTTTTCAACATCTACATTATAGGAAGGAGAAATGAAGAAAAAATGATGCATATTTAAAAATATCTTAAAATAGAAATGAACAAATTGTAAACATGTCGGTATCAAAGGAAGGGAAGCCTCTGATTTTCTGCAAAGGATGGAAGAAAGATCTGCCGTATCCCGGGTACGGTCCGTTTCACAGCGCTGTACTTGCTTTGAAATAACGTATTTAGTGCAAAATCCACAATAATGATTGATTTTTTTTGAGATATATATTACAATAATGCTAGTATGTTTCGCCTCCTATTAGTATCTGTTTTATTTGCGGAAATTCCCATCTGCTGCGATGTTGTTATTTACGGTTTATTCCTCCGCCTTGCAGACTGAAAATTTGTCCCGCATGAAACAACCGCTAATTTGTGTGAAGCATATCAGGTGGTCAGTTTTTTGCAAAGGAGGATGTTTCTGTGATATCGAATCAGGTTTTGCAGTCAACGGTAGATGGGCTGAAAGCAATCAGCAGAGTAGATTTCTGTGTTATGGATACAGAGGGAATCGTATTGGCATCAACGTTTG
Source organism: Lachnospiraceae bacterium (assembly GCA_030537145.1). Lineage (GTDB taxonomy): Bacteria > Bacillota > Clostridia > Lachnospirales > Lachnospiraceae > Merdiplasma. Next base: position 14,444 of record JAUNON010000029.1, read on the forward strand.
AAGGAGCAGAGAATTTTCGGGAATCGGTATTGAGCTTTGTGGGCTCTCCGGCAGACAGCCAGGTGATTTCCGGATATCAGTTTTTTAAAGTGCTGGATGAAAATCAACTGGAGTACATTTTGATTGCCAATGGCAGCAGTGATGATCTGTATATGGTGGGAAAGATGGCCGCTTTTCAGCTTCAAAACCTGCTGGTGGCCTATAAGGAGCGGTTCGATAAGGATAATTTTATAAAGAATTTGTTGCTGGACAATTTGCTTCTGGTGGACATTTATAATCGGGCGAAGAAGCTTCATATTGATACGGAGGCCCGCAGAGTGGTATTTATCATGGAGGTGAGCCATGAGCGGGAAAACAGCGCACTGGAGCTGGTGCGGGGGCTTTTCGGCAGTAAGAGCAATGATTTCATCACGGCAGTAGATGAAAAGAGCATTATCGTGGTGAAGGAATTGGGAGAGAAGGACGGATATGCGGAGATGGATGCGACGGCAGCCCTGATTCTGGATGCGCTTCCGGAAGAGCGGAAAAAGGAAGCTCTGATCGCTTACGGAACGGTAGTAGGGGAGATCAAGGAGGTTTCCCGTTCCTACAAGGAGGCACGGATGGCCTTGAATGTGGGAAAGATCTTCTTTGCGGAGCGGCAGATCATTGCCTACAGCTCCCTTGGAATAGGGCGTCTGATTTATCAGCTTCCCATACCGTTGTGCAAGATGTTTATCAAGGAGATTTTTGAGGGAAAATCACCGGATGATTTTGATGAAGAGACCTTGACGACGATCAATAAATTCTTTGAGAACAGCCTGAATGTCTCGGAAACGTCCAGACAGTTGTATATCCATAGAAATACTCTTGTGTACCGGCTGGATAAGCTGCAGAAATCTACCGGACTGGACCTTCGGGTGTTTGAGGATGCCATCACCTTTAAAATTGCGCTGATGGTGGTAAAATATATGAAATACATGGAGAATCAGGATTATTAAACGAAAGACAAACGGAAACATTGACTGCCTCGTACAGCCAATGTTTTCTGTTTTATTTCCTGTATAAGTCCAGGCTCAAAGCAGAGACGGATGGGTTGCCGGCAGACCATTCCGGCTATGCTTTGAGATGACAACAGGTATGAGGCAGTATGGGGATTTCATTGCTGCGCAATCTGCATAATATATAAAAGAGATTTAGGAAGGAAGATAAATGACGAAAATAGAAGATCCAAAGGCAGCGGAAGGAATATCAGAAGAGAAGAAAGCTGCGGAGGCGGCAGGAAAAGGGGAACGTCCGGAGAAAGCTCCGAAAAAAAATTGGGAGTTTACGAAAGGGGTTCTTTTTGGTATCCTTATATCGGCAGTATGTGTGATGGCCGTGTTTTTCGTGCGAAACGGCACGATCGGATCCGGAGCGGCTTCCGGAGAGGCTGCCGGGGCGGAAGCGCTGACCAGCCGCAGTACGCTGCAGAAGCTGCAGGAAGTGACCCGGAAAATTGAGGATTCTTTTCTTTATGAGGCGGATGGCGAGCAGTTGTCGGAGTATCTGTTCCGGGGCGTGGCTGCCGGACTGCAGGATCCTTATGCCAGTTATTACAGTGCCGAGGAGCTGCAGAATGTGCTGGATATCAGCAGCGGGGCTTATTACGGGATTGGAATCACCCTGCTTCAGGATATACAGACCGGAATATTCCGGGTGGCAGGCGTTTATCAGGACAGCCCTGCCTGGGAGGCCGGACTTCGGGCGGATGATCAGCTCCTGGAGGTGGACGGCACCGCCATCGGCGGTATGGATCTAAGCCAGGTGGTGGCGATGATCCGGGAGAAGCAGGAGGAGGTTGGTCTGACGATCAGCCGGAACGGGCAGGAGCTGCAGGTACAGGTTGTTCCAACTGATGTGGAAATCCCTACGGTTTCCTGGCAGATGCTGGAGGGAAACATCGGATATCTTCGGATTACGGAGTTTGATACGGTTACGGTGCAGCAGTTTCGGGAAGCTCTGGCAGACCTGGAGGAGCGGGGAATGGAAGCACTTGTGACGGATGTGCGGGATAATCCGGGAGGAAATCTGGATTCTGTCTGTGAGATACTGGATGAACTGCTTCCGGAAGGTCTTATCGTTTATGCCGAAAATAAAAACGGGGAACGGGAAGAGTATACGTCAGATGAGGAACACAAGTTCACAAAGCCTGTGGCGGTGCTGGTGAACGGAAACAGCGCCAGCGCTTCAGAAATTTTTGCCGGGGTGCTTCAGGATTATGAGCTGGGGCCGGTGGTGGGTACACAGACCTATGGAAAGGGCGTGGTGCAGCGCACGTACCTTTTAAGCGACGGTTCCGCCCTGAAGCTGACGACGGACAAATACTATACGGCAAAGGGACAGGACATTGACGGGAAAGGCGTTACGCCGGATGTAATAGTGGAAGAAAACAGCCTGGGAGCAGCAGAGACAGAGACTCCGGAAGCGGAGCAGCCTGCGGAAACTGGAGAGGCTGCCGGGGAAGATAGGACGCTTCAGAAGGCCATAGAGCTTCTGAAGGCGGAATGGATGAGGTGATAACATGGAGCAGAAAATAATTTTCCGGGAGATGCTTAGTGAGATCAAGGCATTGGCGGATTCCCGGAATAACCGCCTGACAACGGCGGAGATAGATGCGTTTTTCTCCAATGCCCACCTGGAGAAGGAACACCTGGAGATGATTTACGAATATCTGGCAGGGCAGAAGATAGAGATAGTCGGATATCAGAAGGAGACAGAAAACCGTTTTACGGATACAGCAGAAAATTCTGATCAGCCTTCCGGGGAGAGGAACCCCCTTTCCGGTCTGGAGCTGTATCTGGAGGAAGTGGAACGGATTGAGCGGCCGGATGAAAAGGAGGAATTCCGGCTGTTTTCGCTGGCTGCACAGGGAGATGCCGGAGCAAAGAGCCGTCTGGCAGAAATTTATCTTCCTATGGTTTGTGAGCTGGCAGGAGAATATGAAGGAAAGGACTGCCTGGCAGAGGATCTGGTTCAGGAGGGAAATGTGGGACTTTTGCTGGCCGTGAATGCGGTGGAAAAGCAGGAAAGCCTGGCAGCCTATCGTGCCTGTCTGATGAATGCGGTGAATCAGTTTATGCAGGATGCGATTCAGGATCAGAAGGATGTCCGGGAGATGGGAGATGGGATCGCAAAGCGGGTGAATCATCTCAATGAGGCGATTCAGAATCTGGAAGAGGACCTGGAGCATAAGGTATCGGTGGACGAGCTTTCCGCTTATCTGGAAATGCCGGCGGAAGAGATACGGGATATTCTAAAAATGGCAGGCGATGAGATAAAGATAGAAGGAAATGAATATTAGTACGATCAGAAAGAAATCGGTTCTTTTGCTGTTCCTTTGCGGTCTGCTTCTGCTGACGGCCTGCGGGCAGCAAGATGGCGGGAAAAACGGAAAAAAAAGTATGATTATTCCTGCAGCGGACGGGAAAAAGACGCTGCAGACGGATAATCTGACAGTGGATATTTCTCATCTGGATCTGGGGTATTTTATGGTAAAATACACCGGCAGCGCCAGTAAGCTATATGTGCAGCTTGTCGGTCCGGATCAGGAAGAATATAAGTATTTCCTGGAGCCATCCCAGGAGTATGAGACTCTGCCGCTGACGGCGGGAAGCGGAGAATATTATTTGTGCGCCTATGAAAATATCGGCGGCGAGCAGTATTCACCGATTTTATCCCAGCTTCTGCAGGCGGAGCTGGCAAATGAATTCGGCCCGTTTTTGTGCAGCAATCAATATGTGAAATTTACACAGGACAGCGAGGCGGTGTCTCTTGCCGCGGAGCTGACGGCTGATATCACGGATAATCTGGAAAAGGTACGTCAGATATACCGCTGGGTGGTCCGGAACATAGACTATGACTACGATAAGGCGATGAATGTAAGTACAGGGTATCTTCCGGATGTGGATCGTACGCTGAAGTCAAAGCAGGGCATTTGCTTTGATTATGCGGCCCTGATGGCAGCCATGCTGCGGAGCCTTGGAATACCTGCAAAGTTAAATATCGGATATCTGACCGGAGACATTTATCATGCCTGGATCAGCGTTTATCTGGATGAGACGGGCTGGGTGGAGAATCTGGTTCAGTTTAACGGAGCGGACTGGGAAATGATGGATCCCACGGTAGCTTCATCCGCAGGAAATCAGGAGGCGAAGAATATGGCATCGGATGATGCCAATTACATCGTCCGGTATGTGCGGTGAGGGGGAAGGAGAGGTACATGAATAATAAGCTGAATGACGGGGAAATGATTTCATTTTGTTCCCAGATGGCCATGATCCTGCATTCCGGGATTTCTGCTTTTGAGGGCATCTCCATGATGCTGGATGAACAAAAGAATCCCAGAGGGCATCAGATATTGGAAACGATTTATGCGGAAATGGAGCAGGGCGGGTATTTGTATGACGGGATGGAAAAAGCGGAGGTTTTTCCGGAGTATGCCTGCCAGATGGTGCAGCTTGGGGAAAATTCCGGGCGTCTGGATGAGGTGATGCAGGGCCTGGCGGACTATTATTCGGAGGAAGAGGAGCTATACCAGACGGTGCGCAGTGCGGTGTCCTATCCTCTTTTTATGCTGGTTATGATGCTGGGGGTATTAGCTGTGCTGATGATGAAGGTGATGCCGGTATTCCAAAGCGTGTTTTCCTCTCTTGGCATGGAGATGAGCGGCCCTGCGGGAGCCGTCCTGCGGATGGGGCAGGCCATGAGCCGTTATTCCGGTATCCTTCTGGGGCTGCTTGCGGCGCTTCTGCTCCTATTTCTCTGGATTTCCCGTACGCAAAAGGGCAGAGAGAAGGCGGCGGGATGGGTAAGGACAAGCAGGCTTACCGGGAAATTTACGCAGAAAACAGCTCAGTATCGTCTGGCCTCCGGGATGAGTATGTGCATTCGCAGCGGACTGGATCCGGAGCGCAGCCTGGAGCTGATGGAAAAGCTGGTGGATGACCGGGAGATATCCCAAAAGATCGGGGGATGTGTGGAGCGGATGCGGGAAGGGGTCTTTTTTGAAGAGGCTATCGTGGAGGCGGATATATTCGGCAGTATGCATAACCGTATGATCCGGATCGGGCAGCGTACCGGATCGCTGGATCAGGTCATGGGAGAGATCGCCAGGCTTTGCCAGAAGGAAGCTTCTGAGAATATCTGGCATAAGATCAGTATGATAGAGCCGACGGTAGTCATCGTGCTGGCGGTTCTGGTGGGACTGATTCTGCTTTCCGTCATGCTTCCGCTGATGAGCATTATGGCCCAGATCGGTTAGGCTGGGGTGTTTAACGGGTGAATCTGATTTGGTTTTCGGGCCGGGCGGGATCCCGGCAGGCAGGAGATGGTTTTATGAATCGATTTGCAGAGAAAAGACAGCCAATGACCCGGATGCGGGGGTCTCTTTTTCTGGCGTTATCCACTGCAGGGATTCTGCTCTTTTTTCTTGCGGCCTTTTCCAGAATCGGAACTCAGGCCAGAGAGAAAGAGGCAGAGAATCTGCAGCATGCCCTGGATCAGAGTGTGATCATATGCTATGCCCTGGAGGGCTCTTATCCGGAAAGTCTGGATTATCTGAAGGAGCATTACGGTATAAGCTGGAATGAACAGCGGTATTTGGTGGATTTCGAAACCGTAGCCAGCAACCTTCCGCCGGATATTACAATTCTTGAAAGATAGAATTCCCGGAGCGCTCATTTCGGCCGGGCGAAATTGTGACAGAGGAAACAAAATGGGGCATCCATACGGTACAGAGGAACGGAAAGAAGGGGGAGCAGGATGAAACGGCAAAAACATTCCATGGATCTTGTATTTGCACTGGTGCTTTTTGCAGGTTTTGCAGTGTGCGCCATGCTGTTGGTTTTGCTGGGGGCCCGAATCTACAGCCGGACCGCACAGACTATGAATACGGTGGATACTCCGGTGTTCCTTTCTTATCTTACGGAAAAACTGCGCAGCAGCGATGGAGCGGAAGCGGTGTCTGTGGGAGAGGACGGAAGCCTGCAGATCGGGCAGGAAATGGAAGGGGGCGTTTACGTCACCTGGATCTATGTGGAGGACGGAAGTTTGAAAGAGTCGCTTATGTCGCAGGGTCAGGCTCCGATTGCCGGAGCCGGAACCGTGATCGGACAAATCAGCGTATTTTGGCCCAAGTTTCTTACGAAGAATTTGCTTGAAATAGAAGTGATGGATGAACAGGGAAAAACCGGGCACCGGTATTACCATTTCCCGGTCTGAAAGGAAGGCGGATTATGATGCGGAAGAATCATTCCCGCACGGGACTTTTTATGACAGAGCTGATATTGGTACTTTTCTTCTTTTCCGTAGCAGCGGCTGTCTGCCTGCAGGTGTTTGGAAAAGCGGCTCTCATCAGCGAGAGATCAGAAAAGCTGAAGCTGGCTTTAAATAGTACAGAAAATCTGGCGCAGCTTTTGAAAGACGCAGACGGAGATATGGCTGTTCTGACAGAATATGACCCGTGGCTGGAAAATGGGGAGACCCTGGCGCTGTATCATAATCAGGAGGGGGAGCCCTGTTCCCGTGAAGAGGCGTATTATTCGATGGAAGTGGAGCTGGGAAATGCAGAGGGGCTGCATACGGCAAACCTGGTATCCCGTGATATGTCGGGAGAGGAAATCTACAGCCTTACAGTAAAATGGGTTTCTATGGCATAAACAGGAGACCGGATGTCCTCTGGGGCTTTTATGCGTGATGATGCCTGCGTCAGCGGGCTGAAGGTTTTCGGAAGGGATGCGGAAGGAAACGTTACAGAAGGCTGCAGGAAGCGGGCGGAAATGAAAGGCTTCCGAAAAATAAAGGGGAGAAGGTATGAAGAAAAATAGCAGGATGATCCTGAATACGGGGACTACCTCCCTGATTTTGATTTTTACGGTGCTGGCGCTGGTGGTGTTTGCGCTGCTGTCCCTTTCCTCTGCCAATGTACAGTGGAAACTGGCACAGAAAATGGCAGAGCGCACCACACAGTATTATGAAGGGGAAAATGAGGCGGCAAAACGTCTGTATCAGGTGGGAGAAATGCTGGAGCAGCTTGCATCAGACTGTGACCGGGAAGCGGAATTTCTTGCCATGGCGAGAAAGGCTGCAGAGGAAACGGAAGGGATACAGTGGGAAAACGGAAAAATATGCTGGCAGACAGAGATATCGGAAAAGCAGCAGCTTCGGGTGGAGGTGCTTCCGGTGTATCCGCAGCAGGAGGGAGCGGCGGCCTGGCGGCTGGACTGCTGGAAGCTGGAAACGGCGGCACAGTGGGAAAACCGGCAGACGATGGAACTTTTTCAGTAATGTACGGCAGAAGGGTCCTTAACGGAACCGCAGCAAAGGCCGGGGGCAGGCGTAAAATGTTGAATTTGACAGTGCGTCACAGAAAAATGGAATAAGGCGGATTGAGGAAAGGAATGGAGGAACAGATGCAGATAAAAGAAATATTACAGAAGATTACAGAATTGGGCGCTTCCGATATTTTCCTGGTGGCAGGACGCCCGATTTCCTATAAGCTGAACCAGAGAATCTGTACCTTTGGGGAGGGAAAGCTCACTCCCGGAATTTTGGAGGAGTATATTCGGGGAATTTATAGTCTGGAAGGAAGCCGCTCGGAGGATAAGCTGCAGAACTCAGGAGATGATGATTTTAGCTTTGCAATTCAGGGGCTGGCACGTTTTCGGGTCAGTACCTTTAAGCAGAGAGGTTCTCTGGCGGCTGTGATTCGTATCATTGCATTCCGCCTGCCCAATGCATCAGAGCTGGGGATTCCGGATTCGGTGGTTCACATGGGAGATTTCGGGAAAGGACTGGTATTGGTAACAGGAGCAGCGGGAAGCGGAAAATCCACCACGCTGGCCTGTATTATCGATTACATCAATCACTCGAAGGAGGAGCATATTATTACGCTGGAGGATCCGCTGGAATTTCTCCATTGCCATGATAAATGTATTGTGACACAGAGAGAGATCTCTTCTGATACAGAAAGCTATATCACTGCACTGCGGGCGGCCATGCGCCAAAGCCCGGATGTGATACTGCTGGGAGAAATGCGGGACTATGAGACGATCCAGGTGGCCATGACTGCGGCGGAAACGGGACATTTGATCTTTTCCACACTTCACACTATGGGAGCAGCCAACACCATTGACCGAATTATTGATGTATTTCCGGCAAATCAGCAGCGGCAGATTGCAGTACAGCTCTCCATGGTGCTCCAGGCGGTAATAAGCCAGCAGCTTGTGCCCGGGATAGACGGAAGGATGATTCCGGTATTTGAGATTATGACTGTGACGCCGGCAATACGGAATATGATCCGGGAGAACAAAAGCTATCAGATTGACGGACTGCTGTATTCCTCCTCCTCACCTCAGATGATGTCCACGGACTCTTGCCTGCTGGCTTTGTGCCGGCAGGGAAAAATCGACAAAAAAATCGCACTGGCCTATGCCGCAAACCCGGATATGCTGGGCCGCAGGATATAGGATTTCCGGTTCGGATTTCTGTTTCGGGAGCCGCCGCAAAACCGAATTTGCAAGATCCTTTTGCTTTTGGATTTTGCGGCAGATATCTTTCAAGATAGGGAGAGGGGAGGAAACGGGACTTTCTGCTCAGGCCTGATTTCTTAATAAAATGTTACAAATTTGCCGCTGAAAAAATGGAAGAAATTGTAAGAAAATCTAATTGACTTTCCGCAAATTTCCATATATTATAAGAGTGTAATTAAAGGCAAACCTGTAGAAATGCAGGGACGCAAAGCTATGGGTCTAAGGTATAATTTGAATAGATACTATGACAGCCGGTTGCCACATTTTAAGACCCGAAATAAATGGGTTTATTAAGATGCGTATCTATAAAAGGGGCAGCCGCAGGATGATTATATCTGCGGTTTTTTTACTTTTTAGAAGTGAAAGAAAGAGAAGAAATTTCAGAAAGTAATTGCACTTTGTACGGATAAGCATCCTTAGAAATTGCAGTGTGGTTTTGCAGAAAGAGAGGATGACGGTATGAAGAAAAAATTTATGGAAGCCCACAGAAGTATAATTAAGAAAATTGGCTGCCTCGCATTGGCGGTGGTGGTTGCCGGGACGGGAGTGGTCACATATCAAAATGTGGCAAATAAAGCGCCGGAGCTTCCTGTTTATGTGGATCAGGATAAAGCTGTGAAGGTGAGTGAGGATGCGGTTCCTTTGGCGTCCGGTACAAAGACGACCAAAAAGGTGTCTACAAAGACCACCACAAAAAAGACCACGATGGCGAAGAAGGCGACGAAGAATTCTACTACTACAAAGAAATCTACATCGCAGAAAACTGCTACAAAACGTACTACTACCCAGTCTGTTAAGACCGTTACAAAGGTCGAGACGACGATTAAGACACAGACCAAGAAAAATTCCAAGGTAAAGACAACAGTGACAAAGGTTGTTACTACCGTTACTACGACTACGACGCAGTTAGCCACTACGACTACAAACAGGACGAATACTATCACGACATCGACTTCCAGCAGTACGGCAGCGGCAGGCAGCTATAAGATCAGAAGCGTAGCACCGAAGGCAGACAGCCGGGTATTGAGTGCTTTTGAAAAGATCGGCGCAAAAGTTGTTGTAAATCCGAGTGTTTCTTATTCCGGTTGCTTTGATGCACAAAAAAGAACGATTACCTTGAAAAAGCTGGACAGCACGGTATATCATGAGTTGGGACATTTCGTTGAGTTTGTGGGCGGAACCACTCAGGTAAAGCAGAAGATCGCTTCCGCATACAGTTCAGAGAAGTCAAAGTATACTGCTTATAACAGAGCATACGTAATACAGAACAGTTCAGAGTATTTCGCAGAGTCCTTCAAGAATTACTGTGAGAATCCGGCTGCGCTGAAGGCTTCCAGACCGAATACCTATAATGCTGTTGTAGCTGCTTTGAATGCGATGACGACTTCCAGAGTAAACACACTGATCAGTGTTTATTCCTCCGCTTGGAAGTAAGAACGGTTTTCGATAGAGATAGAAGCATTTAGCTGGACTAAAATAGAACAAGAATAGAAAAGAGACTGCTGCAGCAAAATGCAGCGGTCTTTTTTGTACGGTGATGCGCACGGATGCATAAGATAATTGATTGCTGCGCAATCTGCATCCGGCTTCATTTTAGTGTGATCAGGATGTGAAGGGGCTGCGGATTGACAAGGGAATTTCAGAACAATATAATAGAAAAAGACAGGCAGTATGGAAAAAACAGGGAGGAAGAGACTCTCAAGAGCACTGCGGATGGGACAGGAGGCACCATTGTAAGAAAAGGAAACCGGCAATAGCGGAGTAAATGATAACGGTATGCGAGCCGAAAAAGGAAATAGAGGAGATATAAAATGTCAGAAAACAGGAAGATGAAACGAGTGGCAGATTCCATGACGGAGCAGTCGCATTTGTTGTTTCCCCGTTCGCTGAATGCAAACGGAAGGCTGTTTGGCGGCCAGCTTTTGGAGTGGATCGATGAGACTGCGGGAATCGTGGCAAAGCGCCATGCGGAATGTAATGTGGTGACGGTGGCGATTGACAATATGCATTTTAAGGAGGGGGCAACCGAGTCTGATACGATCTATCTGAAAGGATATTTGACCTATGTGGGCCGTTCTTCCATGGAAGTGCGTATTGATACCTATGCGGAAAAGCTGGATGGTACCCGGAGGATGATCAACCGGGCGTATTTTGTTATGGTGGGAACGGATGAGGATCAGAGGCCCATAGAAGTTCCCGGACTGATTATAGAGGGCGTGAATCAGCAGATCGAGTGGGAGACAGCGCAAAAACGCCAGGAGCTGCGGAAAGAACGGCAGCGGGAAGGCTTTTAACCGGTGAGGCGGTTAGCGGTGGCCAAATGGCAGATAGAAAGGAAAATCGAAAAGAACAGAAGAGAAACGATCAAAGAAGGGAAAAGCGGAAAAAATGAAAACACAGGAAAGGGTCCGGCATGAATTTGCACCGGTATATGATAAAAACAGCCGGGTTTTGGTATTGGGCACTTTTCCCTCGGTAAAATCCAGGGAACAGCATTTTTATTACGGTCATCCCCAGAATCGTTTTTGGCGCGTAATGGCCGGGCTTACTGATGAAACGGTGCCGGAAACGATAGAAGAGAAGAAAATTCTTTTGTTAAAGCACGGCATTGCCATCTGGGATGTCATTGAAAGCTGCGATATTACAGGCTCCAGTGACAGCAGCATCCGCAATGTGGTGCCGGCCCGGCTGGAGCAGGTACTGGAACATTGCCGGATCCGGGAAATTTATGCCAACGGAGGCACGGCGAAAAAGCTTTATGAAAAATATCAGAAGGAGGCCTGCGGACGGGAAATTGTAGGCCTGCCTTCCACCAGCCCTGCGAATGCGGCCTTTCGCCTGGAGCATTTGCTGGAGCGGTGGGAAGTGATGAAGCAATATCTTCTCTAGTGCATCGCACTGCAAATAACCAGCGGGCCGCTTCTTATAGTGCGACGGGCTGCTTTTTATGATGCGGCGGCCTGATAGGATTTATAAAGAGAGACCGATATCCATGCTGCCGCTTCGGAATCCCTCAAGATCCAGGGTAATGTAGGAAAATCCAAGGCTTTTCATCCGCTGTAGGATGCGTTCCCTCTGAAAAATGACCTGATTCAGGGACGGGGCATCCACCTCAATGCGCAGAACCGGGGCATGGTAGCGCAGCCGCACATTGAAAAATCCCAGTTTCCGTAAAAAGGTTTCTCCGCTATGAAGCCGGTCCAGCAATTCATAATCCAGTGGAGCGCCGTAGGGAAGCCGGGTAGCCAGGCAGGGAGCGGAGGGCTTTTCAGAGGTGGAAAGGCCCAGGTTTCGTGAAAGACTCCGCACCTGCTCCTTGGTAATATTCAGGTCCTTCAGCGGACTGTGAACATTTAATTCCTCCAGTGCGGCGAGGCCGGGACGGTATTCTGCGGTATCATTCAAATTTGTTCCGTCAAAAACATGAAGGCATCCATGGCTACGGGCTGTTTCCTGAATGGCGGAGAACAGAAGCCGTTTGCACAGGTAGCAGCGGTTGACAGGATTATTTTTTATCCGGGGATCCTCCAGCTCATCAATTTGCAGAATGACACAGGCAGCACCCATGGAGCGGGCCAGCTCCTGCGCCAGCAGCGTATCCTCATGGGGATGCAGCCGGGTTTCCGCAACAACAGCAAGAATTTCCGGAAGCGTTTTTTCCGGATGTTTTTTTGTCAGCTTCTTTTGTGCGCCCGGCACCTTTTCCTGCGGTTTTGCTGCAGTGAGTTCCTTTATCCGCTCCTCCCTTGCCAGACAGGCAGCCTTTAAAAGCAGACTGCTGTCTACACCTCCGGAGTAAGCGATGCAGATTCCATCCTTTACATAGGAATTAAAGTATTGCATAATTTTTTGCAGCATATTCTTTTACCTCATGGTACATTTCTGTAAAACTGATCTGATTTGCGTGGGCAAGCTTCAGGATGCTGTCGCTTTCCGGATAGAAATAGATTTCTTCTTTGAACTGGCAGCATTTCACGTCTGCCATTCCCCAGGGGGTTTCCAGAGAAATTATTTTTCGGGGCAGCTTTGTGCGCTGCACCTCATAGGTACGCAGACCGATCGTCGTGGTATGGCGGAAAATCAATGCTTCCATTATCTGGCGTTTTTCTGGAGTACACATAACACTTAACTGGTATGCCGGACGATGCTTTTTCATATAAATCGGTGTATAGAATACGTCCAGGGCTCCGGCAGAAAGCAATTCCTCCATGACGAACCCCATCGCTTCGCCTGTACAGTCATCCATATTCGTTTCAATCATAAAAATGTGATCCATATCGGTTCTGGCATCTTCAATCAGCATTGCCCTCAGGATTCCGGCAGTTTGGTAATTCCGCTTTCCGGCGCCAAGTCCGGTGCGCAGAATCCGGAATTTCTCCGGCAGATTTTGATGGGTACGCAAAGCGGCAGCTATAGCGGCTCCGGTGGGAGTGACCAGCTCGCCCTGGATGGAGGAAATATGCATGGGTAGCTGGTGTGCTGCCGCAATCGCAGTGGTAGCGGGAACCGGAATCGGAAGCAGCCCGTGCTGGCAGCGGATTTGTCCGCACCCTTCAGTCAGGAACGGAATAATCACCTGTTCAATCCCAAGATTGTCGATACATACTGCTGCAGCGGCAATATCCACGATGGAATCTACGGCACCTACTTCATGAAAATGTACTTCCTCCAGAGGTTTTCCATGTACCTGGCTTTCCGCCTCCGCCAGAATCCGGAAGATCTTCAGAGCCAGATTTAAGGCATTCGGGGTTAATTTTCCGGCCTTTAAAATCTCAGTGATATCCTGCAGGTTGCGTCCATGGTGATCATGCCCTTCCGGGTGGTGAGAAGGCTCCGGCCCGGCTGCATGGAAAGCAGGCATTTGCCCTTCATAGGGAAGAGAAGCTTCCTGTTCCCTGGAAGCTGGTGCATGCTTCGCTCTGTGAATGGAATCGATCGATTCAGAAGCCAGGTATCCGGAGCTTCCATGCAGGTAGTTCATGTCATGGTCGTGATTTTCATGCAGCTCATCCAGAATGACGCAAAAGTCACATGCCTGGAGTCCTGATTTGATTACAGTTTGAATTTCTATGCGGTAACCCTGCAGCGGAAGGCTTTGAAGTGCATCGGTCAGAATCTTTCTGTCCGCACCCAGATCCAGCAGCGCCCCAACCGTCATATCGCCGCTGATGCCGCTGGAACAGTCAAGATAGAGGAGGTTACTTTTTTTCCTATTAAAATCCATAGCAGAGAGATCCCTTTCTGATGATACGGCTGCCTGCGGCAGCACGGTGTAAATGTAATAATAGATCGTTAGATCCACAATCATATCGAGTCCATGCTATCAAAAAAAGCAGTAAGATTCAAGAGTGTTGAAGGAATTTTCCGGCCGATAGACCGCAGTAGATGCTTGCTTGTACCGTTGTCTTTGTTTCGGTGGGCTTTTCAGCAGATATTCTCCATCCAAAATTATATTTGAGAAAATGGGTCGGATGTGTAATAATGATAGAAAGAGATTTGCAGAAAGGAAATATGGAAAATGGAAATACATGAGCTGCTGGAAAAGGTGAAAAATGGTGAGATGGAAATCAGGGACGCAGAGGAATATTTGAAGGATATTCCCTATGAGGAATTGGGATTTGCCAAGCTGGATCATCATCGTTCCCTCCGCTCCGGATTTGGCGAGGTGGTTTATTGTGAGGGAAAAAGCATGGATCACCTGATTTCCATTTATCATCATTTTGCGCAGAAGGAAGGCAATGTGCTGGGAACCAGGGCGTCAAAGGAGCAGTATCGGGCGGTGCGTGAGGTACTTCCGGATGTCCGCTATGAGGAACTGGCCCGGCTGTTGATCTTGCAGCCAAAAAAGCCGAAGCAGATCGGCTGTGTTGCCGTTTGCACTGGCGGAACCTCAGATATACCGGTGGCAGAGGAGGCAGCTCAGACGGCAGAATACTTTGGCAGCAGGGTGGAGCGGATTTATGATGTGGGAGTGGCGGGGATTCACCGTTTGCTGGCCAATACGGATCATTTGCGGAAGGCAAATTGTATTATCGCCGTTGCAGGAATGGAGGGGGCGCTTCCAGGCGTGGTTGCAGGATTGGTGGACAAGCCGGTGCTGGCGGTGCCCACTTCCATAGGCTACGGCGCTCATTTCCGGGGACTGTCACCATTGCTGACGATGCTGAATTCCTGTTCCGAGGGGATAGCGGTGATGAATATCGACAATGGATTTGGGGCAGGTTACATGGCCACTCAGATTAACCGGCTGGCAGTGAAGGGCAATACGGCGGAGTGAGGAAGCTCCGCCTGCTGTTAAAGCTTATTTGCAATGATAGAAATAAGGTTCATATATGCTCCGGCCCCGGCATCCATGGATTTCCGGTCGTTTGCGGCGAACTCATTATCGCAGCTTAACCAGTCATCCCAGCAGGGGGCGAAGCAATCCATTTCCCGGATGCTGCGGACGCGGATTTTTTCGGAATGGGAAAGAAGATGGTTCCACCATTGGGGGCTTTGCATGGTATCCAGATCTTCTGTAGTCCAGGAGAGCAGCAGCTCCGGAGGCAGATTGTCATGGACGCCATTTTTTAATCCGGGGAAGGCCAGCGCAATCAATCCGTTCTGCTTTATGAAGGGCGCCAGCTTTTCGTCCAGAAAGGAGGGCTCCCGTCCAAAATAATGGTAGGCGTCTATGCTAATCACAGCGTCAAAGGATTCTTTCGGGAAGGGCAGATGCCCGGCTTCGGCATGAACAGGGGTAATCAGATGCTCCAACCCCATTTCCTGAAAACGCCGGATATTTTCCTCCGGAGAAATCCAAAGGTCAGCGGCGTAAACGGTAACGCCGAACTCCTTCGCTAAGAAAATGGAGGTCAGTCCTTTTCCGCAGCCCAGATCCAGCACCTTCATGCCCGGATGAAGCTCCAGATTCGAGGTCAGCTCCTCTGCTATTTTCAGGGAATTAGGGCCCATAAGATTTTCTTTTATAAAGGTTTCGTCATATTTTTTTACTTTTAAAAATTTCATAGTGTTTTCCTTTCCTATGGTTTCATTCATGGCAGTTTGAGGGCTGTCAGGGACACGGGCCAATAGAGCGATGCTGGAGGCAAAAGATACCTGGCGGCTTGTGACCTTCTGTCTCCGGTATCATATGGCGCCCAAGTACGTATCCTGCCAGGGAATATCATGAATGTAAGTCTATGATACAATGGAAGAAGGGTTCCGTATACCGGAGACATGTTTCAGAAAAGAGAATAAGAACGATAGAAAACACTTCGTGCAGTGAGGCGCAGGGATGTATAAGGTTATTTATTGCTGTGCAATATGCATTGGGAGACAGCACGCTGATGCGCGCAGGCCGTAAGGGATTCTTCCGCAAGCGGGTTCCTTCTTGTGACAAATGGCGCAAAAAATACCTTTCCCCTCAAGATTGAGGGAGAAGGTATTTTTTATAAATTTTTAATCCGTTTTCATCTTTGCCACAATTCCATATACGGTTTTGTCCGAGAGACAGTATTCTCTGGCAAGCTCCTGTATGGATTGACCGGACCGGTATTTCCCGAAGATTTCCCGGTTGCGTTCCGACACCTGCAGGCGGCTTTCGGTATTTGCGCCCCATGGCCGCCGGTTTTCCTCCCGGCGGGGAATATAAATATACGCTCCGTCAATATATTCCTGAATTGCGGCCAGCAATTTGTCCGGCAGCAGGTCTCTGCCGTTTTGATAGCCCATTGTGCATCCTCCCGAAAATGTTATTTTTCAGGGCTGACAAAGGCAATTTGATCGTCCGTGAGCTGCAAACAGCCTTTGTCAGCTATGCAGCACACGCTCCTTTTTCATGAATGAATTGATAAGTCAACTCCCCTTTCTGGTATAATTGATTTCTGGTTCATATTCCCTACATCCATAAGGAATGATCCATCCTGTTTTATCATCTGCTGCGTTGTCGTCAATCACCGCAGCCACCGCTGCACCTTATTCCTCCGCCCTGCAGATTGATAAAAGATTCGGCACTCTTTACCATGATTACCGGATGGTCAATGCATCAGATTAGTAAAATGCCTTTCTCAGGATGCCGGTTTTAAGTAATGCAGTGTATTAATCGGATTGCTGTAGATATTATAGCACGGCTTTCGCAGGGGTTTCAATGAATGTAAAAAATATTTGAAAAAGTTCTTTTCAATTAACAGTACTTATTTTATAATAAAACACATCCAACTAAAAAGATAATGCGTTTGTGCCGGTCCGGCGGATTACGCCGCATCCGGTGCAGGACGTTTAAAATTTCAACAGGAGGAACTCTCATGGAAAAAGAGATGATTATTGTTCTGGATTTTGGCGGACAGTATAATCAGTTGATTGCGAGAAGGGTCAGAGAATGCAATGTATATGCGGAGGTTCACCCCTATACATTAGGCCTGGAAAAAATCAAGGAGATGAACCCTAAGGGCATTATTTTTACCGGCGGTCCTAACAGCGTATACGGCGATACTTCCCCCCGCTGTCCGCAGGAAATATTTGAATTGGGGATTCCTATTCTTGGAATCTGCTACGGTTCCCAACTGCTGGCCTATATGCTGGGAGGGAAGGTGGAAACCGCTCCGGTCAGTGAATATGGGCATGCAGATGTGGAAGTGGATACCGGTGATGTGTTGTTTGAGGGAGTTTCTCAGAAAACGGTGGCATGGATGAGCCATACGGATTACATTGCTCAGGCACCGGAGGGCTTTCAGGTAACTGCCCATACCAGTGTCTGCCCGATAGCGGCCATGTCCTGTCCTGAAAAAAAATTTTATGCAACCCAGTTCCATCCTGAAGTAATGCATACAAAAGAAGGAAAACAGATGCTCAGCAACTTTGTCTATAAGGTTTGCGGATGCAGCGGTGACTGGCAGATGGCTTCCTTTGTGGAAACCACGATCAAACAGCTTCGTGAAAAGATTGGGGACGGCAAGGTGCTCTGTGCCCTGTCCGGCGGCGTGGATTCCTCCGTGGCAGCAGTTCTGCTGTCCAAGGCAATCGGCAAGCAGTTGACCTGCGTGTTTGTTGACCACGGCTTGCTCCGCAAAAATGAGGGTGATGAGGTGGAAGCCGTATTCGGACCGGAGGGTCCCTACGAGCTGAATTTCATCCGTGTGAATGCGCAGCAGCGTTATTATGATAAATTGAAGGGTGTAACTGAGCCGGAACAGAAGCGCAAGATCATCGGAGAAGAGTTTATCCGCGTGTTTGAGGAAGAAGCAAAGAAAATCGGCGCTGTGGACTATCTGGTGCAGGGAACCATTTATCCCGATGTTATTGAGTCCGGCCTTGGCAAGTCCGCTGTGATCAAATCCCACCACAATGTGGGCGGCCTTCCCGACGTAGTAGATTTTAAAGAAATTATTGAACCGCTGCGGTTATTGTTTAAAGATGAGGTTCGCAAAGCCGGTCTGGAGCTTGGCATTCCCGAATATCTGGTATTCCGCCAGCCCTTCCCCGGTCCCGGCCTGGGTATCCGCATCATCGGCGAAGTAACGGAAGAAAAGGTAAAGATCGTGCAGGAAGCCGACGCCATCTACCGGGAGGAGATCGCCAAAGCCGGTCTGGACAAGGGTTTAGGTCAGTATTTTGCGGCCCTGACCAACATGCGTTCCGTAGGCGTCATGGGCGATTTCAGAACCTACGATTATGCCGTTGCACTGCGGGCAGTCAATACTTCTGATTTCATGACCGCAGATGCAGCCCAGATCCCGTGGGAGGTGCTGGCTAAAGTGACGAACCGGATTGTGAATGAAGTGAAGGGTGTTAATAGAGTCATGTATGACTGCACCGGAAAGCCGCCGGCAACGATTGAGTTTGAATAAGTTGAGAAGTCGAAAGAATCCAGTATTTATGCGGGTTTGCGGCATTTCAAGATGTCTTTTGATAACAAATTGATAACAGTTGCATAAGAGCCATTATTCTTGTAATCCAGTGGTTTGTGGGTTAGAGAATGATTGATAGGCGGTTGTGCAACAAGGCGTTCAGAGCCAGACTCGAAAATGCTTCGCATTTTCTCATTGTGGCGTATCCGCCAAATGAATGTCTGCAAATATATGTTTATGAGTGCAAGCACTCAACACATATATTCGTGACATTCGCTTGGCTCTGAACGAATCCATATTATAAAGCCCTTAGCTGTGGGTAGTAACTCATGGCTAAGGGCTTTTTGTCGTTTTTATTTATCGGGTTCGAGTTGGTCTGTGAACGCTTCGACCAATGCGTCACTTAATTCTTGTGATGGCACTTTCGCCCATCGCTGTGTGGTATCGGATTTCGGATAGTGGTAAC
>JAUNON010000090.1 GCA_030537145.1 Lachnospiraceae bacterium
GGAACCGGGCAGAAAACCAGAGGTCTGCACAAGACCGGGGCCGGGCACAAAATCAGGAACCGGCAGAATTTCCTGCCCTGGGAGGAAAGGAGCTGCAGGAAATTTTTCTTCCCTCCAGGCTGGAGGGGATCGGGGATTACGCATTTTATGGCTGCCTGAATTTGAAGCGGCTGCACCTTCCGGCCAGTCTGAAGCGGCTGGGAGGCGGGGTTTTTGTGGCCTGCAATCATATCCGGCAGTTGTTTTTTATGGTGGGGGCGGAGTCGGAGACCCCCTTTTGCATGAAGGATGTGCTGGCGGAGCTTTCCTATGAGGTGGAGGTAATTCTTGAGGACCGGAGGGGGAAGATTGCGGCACGGCTGGTTTACCCGGAATATTATGAGGAATCGAAGGAAAATACGCCGGCCCGGATCATTGAGATCATTTTCCATGGAACGGGCTACAAATACCGCCAGTGCTTTCAGGGCCGCTGTATGGATTATCATCAATATGACGCCCTGTTTTATCTGGCCAGTGTTCAGGAATTTCCCCCTACCGTAATCCGTATGGCCGTTGACCGGCTGGAAACGCCGGCGGAGCTGTCCCCTGCTGCCAGGGATCAGTATCTTGCATGGCTGAGAAAGGAGTACCGGACGGCGGCCGGATGGCTGTTTGAACAGAATCGACCGGAGCTTCTGCGGATGCTGGGGGATTACGGATATTATTCCGAAGAAATATTAAATTACTTTTTGGAAGCAGCCTCCCGGCAGGGGGATGCGGTGACGGTCAGTTATCTGATGGATTACCGGAGGAGCCATTTTGGGGCCCCCAGGAAGAAAAAATATGTGCTTTGATTGATTCCCGCGAGCAATGAGCCAAGCACGGGCGCTTGCGCACGGATGCATAAGGTAATTGATTGCTGCGCAATCTGCATCCGGCGCAAAAAATGGGGCTGTCGCAAAATCTCATTTGCAAAGCTCTGTATCCGGTGTTTGTGAGCACTTCCTGACATCTGTCTGTACATGTCGGACATTTGTCTCAGTGATACAAATACCCTGGATACAGAGCCTTTTGCTTTTCGATTTTGCGACAGTCCCATTTTTTATGAAATTTATAAAAACAAAAACCGGCGGTGCTCCATCTAATCTGTGTAAAAAGGAACCGGGGAGTCCGGATACCCGGGGAAAGGAGAGCGTATGAGAATGCTGATCCGCAGGGCCCAAAAATACGACAAGGATGCTTTTACAGAGCTGATGCTTGCTCTTGGCCCGGATATGTATAAAATAGCAAGAACCATCCTCAGAAATGATGAGGATGCGGCGGATGCCATGCAGGAAACTGCACTGATCTGCTGGGAAAAGATCGGTACGCTGCAAAAAGAGGAGTATTTTAAAACCTGGATGACGAGAATCCTGATTAATTGCTGCAATGAGATTCTGAGGACACGGAGAAGGACCATTTTGAATGAAAGTCTGCCGGAGCCCAGCCGGGAGGAACCCAGCTATACCGGGGTCGAATGGAAGCAGGTGCTGGGATGCCTGGAGGAGCCTTACCGGGTGCTGATCGTGCTGTACTATATGGAAGGATTTAAAACAAGAGAAATTGCCCGGATTCTGGATCTGAATGAAAATACGGTGCGGGGGAGATTGAAAAAAGCCAGAGAAAAGGTGCGCCTGCTTCTGGAGGAGGATGGGAGCAGAGAACGGATTGTTCCGTTTCACTATCAAAAAAAGGAAGGGAGAATTTGATATGGATAAGCTTGATGAGAAAATGAGAGCATGGAAAAATGACAGGGATGTGCCGGATACGGTCTGGAATCAATATACGCAGACACTTTCTTCCCTTCCGGAAAAAAGGCCTGTAAAGAGAACCGGATTTTCCTTCCGCATGGCCGCAGCGGTGGTGTGCATTCTGGCATTGGCGGGCACAGGCGCCTATGCGGCTGGGCAGTATTTTGGCATCCTGGATTTTGCCCGCAGGCAAAGACAGGAAATACCGCAGGAGGCAGAAAAATTAATTGACAACCAGATTGCGGTGTCGGGGGAGAAGGAGACAGAGGATACGATCATAGATTGTACTGTTCTGGAAGCCCTTTGCGACAGCCAAACCATTACCATGGTGGTGGAGGTCTCGGCAAAGGAGACCGGAAAATACCTGTTTCTTCCGACGGATGCCATGCCGGAGGATTCAGTGGCGCAATGGAGTACGCTGTCGGAACAGTCTGCAGAGGAATATGCGGCGGAAAAGGGACTGACGATGGTTTCCATCGGCGGGGGAATTTCGAATAGAGACGAGCTTGGCATTGCGGAAGCATCCATGGACTTTCAGAGCAGGGCAGAGGATGTGATGGATATCTATATCCGGTGCGGCAAAACGGAAGAAGGAAATACTCTGAAGGTGAATTTTACAGCCACCGCAATGTTTATGGAAGCAGAGGGGAATGCGGTGATGAAAAAGAATGTGACGCTGACCCTCCAGGATCGGTCGGAGACGGTGACCGCTTCTTACTTCCCAGAGACTCCCTTCTTTGAAGGAGCTGCCGATGTGCCGTATGAGGTGGAAAGGGCAGAGGTGATTCAGACAGAGCTGGGGACTTATATTGACATCTTCTATTCTGATATCGATGGGGAAGCCTCCGAAAGCAGTCTGGAATTTTGGCCGGCGAATGAAAACGGGGAGGTTTATGAGATCCTGGGCGGAAGCGGCCGTGAATTGCAGGAGACCGGAACCTACAAAACACGGCTCCAGCTGAACCGGACAGAAATCGGAGATCGCTTCTTGCTGGAGGCATATGACTACAACACCAACGAGATCTGCGGGCAGATCGTGATGCAGCAGTAGCCGGAGGCTATGGGTTTTCCGCCAGATATTCTTCCGCATAATGAACGGCTACGGCCCCGTCTGAAACTGCGGTTACAATCTGGCGGAGCGCCTTGGTGCGGATATCGCCTGCGGCATATACTCCGGGAATACTGGTCCGTGTGGATTCATCGGCGGCAATGTAGCCGTCCGGGTCCAGCTTTACATGGCCGGAAAGAAAACCGGAGGCGGGCCTTCGGCCGATACTGATAAAGAGGCCGTCGCAATTTACTGAGGTAACGCAGTCTGTAATTCGATTTCGTATTTTTACCCCGGTGACTTTTTCGTCCGCAATCAGGTCGGATACGGTGCTGTTCCAAACGAACCGGATATTTCCGGCCTTTTCCAAGGGCTCCTGATAGACCTTCGAAGCTCTGAGCGTATCCCGGCGGTGGACGATGCAGACTTTGGCTGCAAGGCGGGAGAGATAAAGCGCATCCGCAGCAGCGGAATTTCCGCCGCCCACAACGATAACGGATTTATCCCGATAAAATCCTCCGTCACAATGGGAGCAGTAATGTATACCCTTGCCGGTCAGAGCCTTCTCATTGGGAAGTCCCAATTCCCTGGGGTCAGCGCCAGTAGAAATGACAACGGTCTTTCCGAGGAAGTGTTCGCCGGATGTGCTTATCTTTTTCACTTTTTCAGAAAAATCCACGGCTGTTGCCTCTGCATATACGGTTTTTGCGCCGAAACGCCGGGCGCTCTGCTGCATTTTCATGCCAAGGGTAAAGCCGTCAATGCCTTCCTCAAAGCCTGGGTAGTTGTCTATGGTGCCGGTGAGCGTCATTTGTCCGCCGGCAGCTAACCGTTCGATTAAGACGGTATCCAGGCCCGCACGGGCGGCATAGAGGGCCGCAGTATATCCTGCCGGGCCGCCGCCGATGATAATCATATCGTATATATGGTTCACGTTTTCTTCTCCTTTTTGGCGGCCTATTCTTCCAGCATAGCCAGTATCTCAGCTTTGGATTTTGCGCCTGATGACTGCAGGACGATCTTTCCGTGCTTCATTACCACCAGCATGGGAATACTTGAAACCCCGAAGGTCTGTGCCAGCTCCGGCTCCTGATCCACATTAATCTTTCCCACGAAATACTGAGGATTTTCCTCCGCAATTTCGTCTATGAAGGGAGAAACCATGCGGCAGGGACCGCACCAATCGGCATAAAAATCAAGCAGGACCAGCTTTTCGCTGGTTTCTGCAGAGTGAAAATTATTTTTATTTACAGAAAAAACGGACATGCTTGTCTCCTTCCTTTCTTTTTATTTCAGATATGCTGACAGATTTATTTTCCGGAAGAAATTTGGAAAGCAGGGATATGTCAGTACACTCGTATAGCTACTGTTCACTTCGATCTCAGTAATACGCTTCGCGGAATATTACCAGTAAACAGTAATCTAGTATACCCCATTCTGCAAAAAAAATTTTATCTGTGTATTTTTATCTTTCTTGTTTTATTGTATAATGTCCTCAGGCTTAATAACAGCCCGAAGCGGCTGCCCCGCCGGAGTATAGTATGAGGTATATAGCATAAGGGAGGCGGAGGCTTCCCTGTCAAAGGGTAATCGGCCGGAATGGAAGCATGACAGGCGACGGCGGCGGATAAAAAATAAGGAGGCTTTGTTTCTTCACGAGGAGAAGGAATGCTTTTGAAAAGGAAATATTTGCGATATAATACGGCTGAAAAAGGAGACAGTATATACATATGAAAAACCAATACAATAAAACGGTTACGGCCTGCTTTGTGGGATTTGTGGTGCAGGCGATTGTAAATAATTTTGTTCCGCTGCTGTTTTTAACGTTTCAGAAAACGTATGATATTCCGCTTTCTCAGATCACGCTGCTGGTGACGTTTAACTTTGGCGTGCAGCTTCTGGTGGATCTGCTGTCTGTGGGTTTTGTGGACCGGATTGGCTATCGTGCGTCTATGGTGGCGGCTCATGTGATGGCGGCAGCGGGACTGGTGTTTTTGACCATCCTGCCGGAGGTATTTCCCTCGCCCTTTGCAGGAATCCTGACTGCGGTGACGGTGTACGCCGTGGGCGGAGGCTTGCTGGAGGTTCTTGTAAGCCCTGTGATGGAGGCCTGTCCGTCTGATAATAAGGAAAAGGCAATGAGTATGCTCCACTCCTTTTATTGCTGGGGGCATGTGGGGGTGGTGCTGTTTTCCTCTCTGTTTTTCCGGGTATTCGGCATAGAAAACTGGAAAATCATGGCGGTTGTGTGGGCGTTGGTTCCGGTCTGCAATGCCGTTGTATTCACCAGAGTGCCCATCGCTCCCCTGCTCCAGGAGGGAGAGCAGGGACTGCGGATGAAGGACCTGTTTCAGATGAAATTATTCTGGATCCTGATGATTATGATGATCTGCGCAGGCGCCAGCGAGCAGGCTGTCAGCCAGTGGGCATCCACCTTTGCGGAAAAAGGGCTTGGCATCTCTAAGACGGCAGGAGATCTGGCCGGGCCGATGGCTTTTGCGGTACTGATGGGCGCATCCAGAGCCTTTTACGGAAAATACGGGGACCGTATCAATCTGAACCGTTTTATGATTTACAGCAGTTGCCTGTGCATCCTGTCTTATTTAGGGGTAGCGCTGCTGCCGCTGCCGCAGCTAAGTCTGATCTGCTGCGCACTCTGCGGCCTTTCCGTTGGGATTATGTGGCCGGGGACCTTCAGCAAAGCGGCGGCCGCTTTGCCCAGAGGCGGAACTGCCATGTTTGCTCTGCTGGCTTTGGGAGGAGATCTTGGGTGCTCCGGCGGGCCTACCCTGGTGGGAATCGTATCCAGTGCGCTGGGAGATAACCTGAAAATGGGAATTTTGGCCGGGACTGTATTTCCGGTACTGCTGCTGGCGGGGATCCTTTACAGCAGGAAATCCTGATTGACGGGGTTTCAGATCGGTATTAAAATAAGAAAAAAGGGCAATTCGGAAAAAGAAGAGCAGCGGCAGGGAAGGGAATCGGACTGCCGCACCGGCTGTTTCCAAGTTGCCGGAAAGGTGAAAAAAGTATGGATAAAAAATACGTGATCGATACGGATGAGAACAAAGCGTTTCTCAAAAAGCTCTGCCAGGAGCTTCTGAGCTTTGGACATCAGTTCCCCTCACCGGGCGGCGGCTCCTGGTATCTGGGGGATGACGGAACTCCCTGGAAGGACCGGAACCGGGAGACGTGGATCACCTGCCGTATGGCGCATGTGTACAGCATTGGAACGCTGATGGGCCATGAGGGGGCTTCGGAGCTGGCGGATGCGGCGCTGAAGGGTCTAAAGGGTGAATTGAAGGATGAGAAAAACGGCGGCTGGTATGCAGGACTGACACCGGAGGGCGGCATCGTTCCCAGCAAGCAGTGCTATGCACATGCGTTTGTAATTCTGGCGGCGACCTCCACACTTTTGGCCGGAAGGCCGGGAGCAGAGCAGCTTCTGGAGGATGCGCTGGCCCTGTACGACAAGTATTTCTGGGATGAGGAGCAGGGACTTGCCTGCGATACCTGGAATACGGAGTTTACCGTTCTGGATGATTACCGGGGGATCAATGCAAATATGCACAGCGTGGAGGCCTTCCTGGCGGTTGCTGATGCGGCGGGCCTTTTGGAATACCGTCAGCGGGCAGGCCGTATTATCCGCCGTGTGATCGGCTGGGCCAAAGAAAATAACTGGAGAATTCCGGAGCACTTTACGAAGGACTGGCAGCCGGATCTGGAGTGCAATAGGGAAAAACCGGACGACCAGTTTAAGCCCTATGGCGCAACTCCCGGCCACGGCATTGAGTGGGCACGCCTGATTACTCAGTGGGCGCTGTCTACGTACAAGGACGAAGCGGAACAGGCAAAGCCTTTCATCGAAGCGGCGGAAAATCTGTTCAACCGGGCTGTAGCGGATGCCTGGGATGCAGACGGAGCGCCGGGCATCGTGTATACTACCGATTGGAACGGCAGTCCGCTGGTTCATGACCGGATGCACTGGACGCTGGCGGAGGCGATCAATACGTCCTCCATATTATACCGTGTGACAGGAAAGCAGCGCTATGCAGACAATTATGCTGAGTTTATGCAGTATCTGGATGAAAAAGTGCTGGATCATGTGAATGGCTCCTGGTTCCATCAGCTTGATCGGGAAAATAAGGTGATCGGAACGGTTTGGCCGGGAAAATCCGATATTTATCATGCGCTGCAGGCTACCCTGATCCCTTACAGTGCACCGGATAAATCCATTGCCCTGGCAGTGAAGGAAGCATAGTGGAAAGCATATCCGAAATTTCCTGAAAATTTGTACAAAAGCCTTTGAAAAAAATGATATATTGCTTCATACAGCGAGCAGCACATATGCGTAATTCCGGTTGCGCCAGTGCTGCTCGTTTTTTGATTACTGTATAAATTCAGTCTCAAAGCAGAGACGGATGGGCTGCTGACCGACCATTCCGGTTATGCTTTTGAGACGACAACAGGTATGAGGAAACAGGGCGATTAACCAGGATTCCGAATCGCTGTAGGATTGCGGCCGCACACTTCGTGCGGTGATGCGCACGGATGCATAAGGGAATTGATTGCTGCGCAATCTGCATCCGGCGCAAAAAATGCCTTCTCCACTCAAGATGGGGGGCAGGGGAGTTGAGATGCCGAAGGCATTGGCCATGCTTTTCTCCTGGATATGGAAAATAAGCGGAAAGGTAGGATAAAACGGAATATTTTGTTAAGAATTTATTAAAGTAAAATGAAGAATATTTACTATATGACATACTTTTGTTATATTAATTAATGTATTTGAAACAAATACGAAATAATATAATAGGAGGAAAGGAGTATGAAGAAAAGAAGGTTGGCGTGGATGCTTTCTTCCTGCCTGACAGCGGGCCTGATAGCAAATGTACAGGTTCTGCCGGTTCTGGCGGCGGAGGAAGAAGCTTCCCTGATCGGACAGATGGCTTTTGCACAGTGCGAAGAATATATTAATATTCGGGATGAAGCCAGTACGGATGGTGAGATAACGGCAAAAATCTATAACAATGGCTCAGCAGTCATTGAAGAGGAAGCCGGAGACTGGTACAAGATCCGGTCCGGAAATGCGGAAGGCTATGTGAAAGCAGAGTATTTTGCAACGGGTGAAGAGGCAGAAGAAATTGCGGAAAGGGTAGCATACCGTGTTGCAACGGTTTATCCGGACGAGCTGAACATCCGTGCAAATCCGGATGAGGGGAGCGGCGTTATCGGAAGCGCCGGCAAGGATCAGGAGCTGGAAGTGGTGGCCTGGGACGGCGATTGGATGAAGGTGGCGCTGAGTGCGGATGAATTCGGATATGTGAATGCATATTATGTGGACTACCGGACGTATTATCCTGTTGCAGAGACACTGGAGGAGGAACGGGCAAGACTGCTGGCAGAGCAGAATGCGGCTGAGACGTCAGAGTACGAAGAGCCGGA
>JAUNON010000091.1 GCA_030537145.1 Lachnospiraceae bacterium
CTCCCTTAAGTAGAAATATCATACCATATTCAGAGTGTAAAGTCTATGAAATTATCAAGGTTCTGTGTTGCTGTTTGAATGATGAGATTATTACAACATATGGGAAACCATAAAATGAGGTGTAATATTTAACAGATTATAGAGTAGGTAAAAGAAATATTTTTGCATAAATTATGGGTACCATTTCAAGAAATAGATATTGAAAACATAGATAGACATGATACATTATTTACGTGGGAAACCATAGAAAAAAGTGGCTCTGTACTCCGGTTTCGGTGGCCCGAACTCTTGAAACCTCATATTTTGTTTTTCTATATTCTTCTAATGTTAAACATTCACCATTTTTTCCTTTGTAAGGTTTTAAAGTATTGTTTTTATCTTTAGACATATTTTACTATCTGCCTTTTAGGCATTTTGCATATTATAGCATGAAAGGATTGTTTTGTATAGAAAAATAATGGACACCGCAAATTATCGGATGAAAAAAGATTCATTTTTGCTTGCTGTTAGATAGAATTAAAAAATTTCTTGAAATACACCTAAAACAGTGTTATAGTATCATCAATATAAGAAAAGTTCTTCAGGGCGAGGTGCGATTCCTCACTGGCGGTATAGTCCGCGACCCGCGCAAGCGGCTGATTCGGTGACTCTTTTGAAAAGAGAACTCCGGAACCAACAGTATAGTCTGGATGGAAGAAGGATCACAGATTTTTTTCATGTGTTTATTGCCCTGGAGTTTCGATTCCAGGGCTTTTTGCTGTATCGTTTTCTGGGGCCCTTTTGATACGGCAAGCTTCCGGCAGGATGCAAAGCAAGACTTTTCTTTTATGATTTGTAAACGCTTCCGATTCCGTAAAATTAGGACAGGAACGGAAGCGCTGCGAGAATTTCTATAAGAAAAGAGGAGAGAAGTATGGATTTTGGAAATTTGTTTCAACAGGTGAAGGATAACCTGCAGTTTCTTCTGGTGTGCCTTTTGACCGTTGCGGCGATCGTTGCGCTGGTGAAGGTGTCGGAGAAAACGATTTTAAAGGAGTCGGTGGCGAAGGTGAGCGGTACAAAGTATACGGCGATCTGCGGAATGCTGGGGGCCCTGGCCGCAGTGCTGATGGCGTTGGATTTTCCGGTTCCGTTTCTTGCGCCTCCGTTTTACAAGATGGATCTTAGCGAGATTCCGGTTTTAATCGGTGGTTTCTGCCTGGGACCGGTGGCTTCTGTAGTGATAGAATTGATTAAGGTGCTTTTGGAAACGATTATAAAAGGAGGAAGCACGACTGCCTTTGTGGGAGAGTTTGCGAACTTTGTAGTGGGCTGCACTCTGGTTGCTCCGGCTTCCATCCTTTACCATCTGAAAAAGACCAGAAAAACTGCGATCCTTTCCCTGGCCTGCGGCACGGCGGTTATGGCCGTATTCGGCACTGCCTTTAATGCGGTTTATCTGCTTCCGGCCTTTTCC
The DNA here is from genome assembly GCA_030537145.1 of Lachnospiraceae bacterium. Classification (GTDB taxonomy): domain Bacteria; phylum Bacillota; class Clostridia; order Lachnospirales; family Lachnospiraceae; genus Merdiplasma. The sequence goes on from JAUNON010000091.1 coordinate 1,457, forward strand.
AGCCTCTTCGGAATGCCGCTGGATCAGATCATTGCAATGGGAACAGCAATCAATGGAAATATTCACAGCGTCACCACTTTCGTGATTTTTGCTGTTTTTCCTCTGAATGTGATAAAAGGAACTTTGGTTTCTGTGCTGACTGTGCTATTATATAAAAGGATCAGTGTATTTCTGCATAATATGATTGCAGGCGACGCTGCCCAGAACCGGAGGATAAAGGTAAAAAGATCGTAAGAAAGGCAAAGGGAATGGGAAAGCTACACAGCATACAGCAGATTACGGATAATGCGCACTTAAATTTCTATGCCATGGAGGTGGAGGACAGGAAAGGAAAGAGCTTTTCTTATTACATGGCATCCCGGGCAAAGACGCAGGCAGAGCTGAAGATGAATTCCGGTCAGGGGCCGGACCATCCGGACGGAGTGGTGATCTACAGTCTTTACGGTGAAAAGAAGGACCGGGTGGTTTTGGTACGTCAGTACCGCTATCCGCTGGGAGGTTATATTTATGAGTTCCCGGCGGGACTTGTGGAGCCGGGGGAGGATTTTCATGCGGCAGGTATCCGGGAGTTGAGGGAAGAGACCGGATTGGAATTTCTTCCGAAGCAGGTGGATCCGATGTACGAAAAGCCCTTTTATACCACCATTGGAATGACTGATGAGTGCTGCGCCATGGTATTCGGGGAAGCCAGAGGAAGCGTCAGCCGGGAGGGCCTGGAGGATTCCGAGGATCTGGAAATCATCCTTGCGGACCGGCAGGAGGTGCGAAGAATCCTGAAGGAAGAGCGGGTGGCTCTGATGTGTGCCTATATGCTGATGTATTTTCTTCATGAGGAAGAACCCTTTGCATTTTTAGAGCGCTGAAGCAGGGTAACAGTTCAGCCCAGGGCTTTGCACTGACTGCAAAATCCGTAACAGCTTAGCTGAAGGCTGAACTGGTACGAAGCAGGCTGTTTTTACCAAAGTATAGGTTGCATAATTGGGAAGCGGTGTTATATAATGAGAGCTGTCGCAAATCTAATTTGCAAAAGTTCTGCATCCGGTGTTTGTGAGCACTTCCTGACATCTGTTCGTCCATATCGGATTTTATCCGTCATGTTTCGGACAGTTGACTCAGTGATACAAACATTCTGGATACAGAGCCGTTTGCTTTTCGGTTTTGCGACGGCTCCTTTTTATGTCCTGCGGGCAGACGATACGAATATAAGAAAAAGCCCTGCGGGCAGACGATGCGCAGCCTCGCACACGGAGTAAGAGCTGTGCTGCCGGGAGTTTGGAACGCATGGAACAGACAGGAAAAAGGATAGATCAGTATGGTAATAGAGAGTCATTCGGAAAAAGAAACCTATGAATTAGGCCGGAAGCTTGGAATGGAGGCAAGGGCCGGACAGGTTATTACTTTGGTTGGAGATCTGGGAGTCGGGAAAACGGTTTTTACTCAGGGACTGGCAGCAGGGCTGGGGATTGCGGAGCCGGTGAGCAGCCCGACCTTTACGATTGTTCAGATTTATGAGGAGGGCAGGCTGCCCCTTTATCATTTTGACGTATACCGGATCGGTGATATTGAGGAGATGGACGAGATCGGATACGAGGATTATTTTTATGGAGAGGGTGTCTGCCTGATCGAATGGGCGAATTTGGTTGAGGAAATCCTGCCGGAGCATCTGACAGAGATCCTCATAGAAAAGGATCTGAAGCAGGGCTTTGATTACCGCAGAATTACTGTGAAGGACCGGTAAATGAAACGGAAAGGAGATGGAAGGAATGAAGATATTAGCGCTGGACAGCTCCGGAATGGTGGCTTCGGCGGCCGTTATAGAAGAGGGACGGCTGTTGGCTGAATATACGGTAAATTATAAAAAGACCCATTCCCAGACATTGCTTCCCATGGTGGATGAGATCGTCAAAATGATAGAGCTGGATCTGGACAGCATAGATGTGATTGCGGTGGCAGGGGGCCCCGGCTCTTTTACCGGGCTGCGGATCGGCTCTGCTACGGCAAAGGGGCTGGGACTGGCTCTGGGGAAGCCGCTGGTGAATGTCCCTACTCTGGAAGGATTGGCCTGCAACCTTTACGGCACAGACCGGGTGATCTGCCCTATGATGGATGCAAGAAGAAATCAGGTCTATACCGGGATCTATGATTTCCGGGAAGATGAGCTGGAGATATTGGAGGGGCAGATGGCTGTTCCGGTGCAGAACGTGATTGAGAAGCTCAATCAGCTCGGCAGAGCGGTCATCCTGCTGGGAGACGGGACGGCAGTATACAAAGAGGTGCTGGAAAAAGAGCTGCAGGTGCCTTATTCCTTTGCTCCCCCACACTTGAATCAGCAGCGGGCCTCTGCAGTAGCTATGCGGGCCCTGGATTATGTACGTCAGGGAAAGACAGAGACTGCGGCACAGCATCAGCCGGATTATCTGCGGGTCTCCCAGGCGGAACGGGAACGAAAGGAACGGTTGAAGCAGCAGGAAACGGAATTGGATGCATAAAGCAGCGGGGACGGAGAATAAAAGGAACGGCCGAAGCGGCAAGGGCGGGAAACGGAATGTGAAATGGAGCCTCAGGAGCGGGAGCCGGAGGGCGCAATGGAGCCTCAGGAGCGGGAACCGGACAGAACGCCTGGCTTTGGAAGAAGAGAACGGAGGAAGGGAGCCTGGGTGGAGCATATGATAACAGTGAGAGAAATGCGGCTTTCAGATCTGGATCAGGTGTCAGAAATCGAAAGCAGGACCTTCAGTGAGCCCTGGAGCCGGAATGGTTTTGAAACTTCCCTGCAATCAACGGATACTCTGTATCTGACTGCGCTTAAGGGGGAGCGGGTGGCAGGATACTGCGGATTGCTGCGCTCCTTTGAGGAGGCGGATATTACGAACGTGGCGGTGGCGGAGGAATTTCGCAATCAGGGGATCGGCCGGAATATGCTGTTGGTTTTGATGGAAAAGGGCAGGCAGGCTGGAATTTTAAGGTTTACACTGGAAGTTCGGGTAAGCAACCGGCAAGCCATTCATCTTTATGAAACACTGGGCTTTGCATCGGCCGGGATAAGAAAGCATTTTTACCGGAAACCGGAGGAGGATGCGCTGATCATGTGGAGCGGAGCGCAGGCAGACTGAATTAGAAAACTTTCCCACTAGGCAGATTCCTGAAGGCTGTTTATAATAGGATGGCAGGCAGCGCTTCAGAATTTCTGCAGCCGCAGATCAATGCGTTTTTTGTATTGTTTGATGAAAAAACAGGCAGAGCTGCAGCCGGCGGTTCGGAAGCGTCACAGAAAAGGAAGGTACAGACCGGCTTTTGGAAAAAAGCGGTCGGGAGTAAGAAGGGGGAAATGCTCATGAGAAGGTACAGTATATTCTGTAATATGTGCGGAAGAGAAATAAAGATGGAGAAGGATATGATTCAGGAAGGGGTTGTATCTGTCCAGCAGAAATGGGGTTATTTTTCGGATAAGGACGGGGAAAATCATAGCTTTGACCTGTGTGAAAAATGCTATGATAAGCTGATTGCTCAGTTTAAGATACCGGTTATGATAAAAAAAGAGACAGAATTTATGGAATAAGGCAGTTTTTTTGCCGAAGGATGGTTTGAAACGGAGAGAAAACATGTTAGATATTTGTTTGCTGGGAAGCGGCGGGATGATGCCGCTTCCCTACCGCTGGCTGACCGCCCTGATGGTGCGGTACAATGGAAGCAGTCTGTTGATTGACTGCGGGGAAGGAACCCAGATCGCATTGAAGGAAAAGGGCTGGAGCTTTAAGCCGATTGATGTGATCTGTTTTACCCATTTTCATGGAGATCACATTAGCGGCCTGCCGGGGCTGCTGCTGACTATGGGAAATGCGGATCGGAGGGAGCCGCTGACGCTGATCGGACCGAAGGGACTGGAGCGGGTAGTAAATTCTCTGCGGGTGATTGCGCCGGAGCTTCCATTTGAACTGCGCTTTCTGGAAATCCAGGGCGCTGAACAGGAATTTGCGCTGAACGGATACCGGCTGAAGGCCTTTAAGGTAAATCACAATGTGCTCTGCTATGGTTATACGGTGGAGGTGGACCGGACCGGACGATTTGATGTGAATCGGGCCAGGGAGCAGGCAATTCCCATGAATTTTTGGAACCGCCTGCAGAAGGGGGAGACCATAGAGGCGGATGGAAGGGTGTTTACTCCTCAGATGGTTTTAGGGCCGCCCCGCAAGGGCTTGAAGGTGACTTATACCACAGATACCCGGCCGGTGGCTTCCATTGTGTCAAATGCCAGGGGTTCGGATCTGTTTATTTGTGAAGGTATGTACGGAGAGCCGGAAAAGCGGGCGAAAGCAGTAGAAAATAAACATATGACCTTTCAGGAAGCGGCGCTGTTGGCCAGGGAGGCTCAGGTTAAGGAACTCTGGCTGACGCATTACAGTCCTTCGCTGGTAAAGCCGGAGGATTATATGAAACAGGTAACGGATATTTTCCCGAATGCGAAGCCGGGAAAGGACAGAAAGTCCGTGAATCTGGACTTTGAAGAAGAATAGAAGCATTCCTGAATGGAAGAAAGAGGAGAGAAATAGATTGAAGGATATCAAAATACTGGCCATTGAAAGCTCCTGCGATGAAACGGCGGCCTCCGTAGTGAAAAACGGGCGGGAGGTGCTTTCCAATATCATTTCCTCACAGATTGCGCTGCATACGCTGTACGGCGGCGTAGTACCCGAAATCGCCTCCAGAAAGCATATTGAAAAAATAAATCAGGTAATCGAGCAGGCGCTGAGGGAGGCAGAGGTGACTTTGGATGACATTGATGCCATTGGCGTTACCTATGGCCCGGGCCTGGTGGGGGCGCTTTTGGTAGGCGTGGCAGAAGCGAAGGCCATCAGCTATGCAAAAAATATTCCGCTGGTAGGAGTCCATCATATTGAGGGGCACATATCGGCAAATTATATTGAAAATAAGGATCTGGAGCCTCCGTTCGCATGTCTGGTGGTGTCGGGCGGCCATACCCATCTGGTGACGGTAAAGGATTACGGGACGTATGAAATTCTGGGACGCACCAGGGACGATGCGGCTGGGGAAGCTTTCGACAAGGTGGCCAGAGCCATTGGACTTGGTTATCCCGGCGGTCCCAAAATCGACCGGGTGGCAAAAGAAGGAAATCCGGATGCAATCGCCTTCCCCAGGGCAAGGATTGCGGAAGCGGAATACGATTTCAGCTTTAGCGGCCTGAAATCAGCGGTATTGAATTATATTAACGGATGTAAGATGAAAGGCGAGGAAATTTCTGTTCCGGATGTGGCTGCTTCATTTCAGAAGGCGGTTACAGACGTTCTGGTGGAGCATTCCATGCATGCAGTGGAGGAATTCGGAATTAAAAAGCTGGCGATTGCCGGCGGGGTAGCCTCTAATTCCGCTTTGCGGGCAGCCATGCAGGAAGCCTGCGAAAAAAGGGGAGTGGCCTTCTATCATCCGTCTCCTGTTTTATGTACTGATAATGCGGCTATGATCGGAGCGGCAGCATATTATGAGTTTATCCGGGGGACACGTTCGGATCTGAGCCTGAATGCAGTGCCGAATCTGAAGCTGGGGGAACGGTAATGAGAGAAAAGAAGGAAAGGAATGCGGCGATTGTTCTGGCGGCAGGCCGGGGAAGCCGGATGCATAGTACTGTGCAGAAGCAATATATGGCTCTTGGCGCTTATCCCGTACTTTATTATTCGCTAAAGCGGTTTGAAGAATTTGCGGATGTGGATGAGATTATTCTGGTAACCGGCGAGGAGGAGGTTTCTTATTGTAAAGAAAAAATTGTGGAAGCCTACGGCCTGAAAAAAGTCGGCCAGATTATTCCGGGCGGGAAGGAGCGGTATCACTCCGTTTATCAGGGACTCTGCGCACTGAAGGACTGTGATTATGTGTTTATCCATGACGGAGCCAGACCGTTTGCGGACGGAGAAATGCTGGTGCGGGTGATGGAAGCGGTTCGGAAATATAAGGCATGTGTGGTGGGAATGCCAGTGAAAGATACCATAAAAATGAGCGATGAAAAACAATTTGCTGTTCAGACACCGGATCGGAGCCGCCTTTGGACCGTGCAAACTCCACAGGTGTTTTCCTATGGATTGATAAAAGAAGCTTATGACCGGTTATTCAAAGGAGAATATTCCGGCATTACAGATGATGCTATGGTGGTGGAGCAGACAATGCACCATCCGGTAAAGTTGGTGGAGGGCTCATATCGGAATATCAAGATCACGACTCCGGAAGATATTCTGATCGCAGAGGCATTTCTGACTGCTGATGTCTCAGAAGTTTCCGGCCAAAGAGCCGGAAAAAGTTGAGCAACAGTTCAGCTCAGGGCTTTGCACTGGCTGCAAAGCCCGTAAGAACAAGTGACGGTTGAAAAAAAACAGCCCCTTCGCCGAAGGCGAACTTTAAATGGGCTGGTTTCCGTAACAGTTTAGCTGAAGGCTGAACTGATAGTTACTGTTCACTCGTACCTCGTTCCAGTAACGATTCGCAGGCTCATTTTAAGTTTTGCTTCGCAAAAGGAGCCTGCTCACACCTGAATCACGTTCTTACGTACCTGAGCAGCTAAGTGCTCAGGTACTGTCTGAACAGTAACAACTGATACAAAGTTAGTGAAAAAATGAAAAAACAGTGTTGACAGAATGCGGTTTTAATGGTATTATCTTACTTGCGCTGAATTGGAGAGGTATCGAAGCGGTCATAACGAGGCGGTCTTGAAAACCGTTTGTCCGAAAGGGCGCGTGGGTTCGAATCCCACCCTCTCCGCT
>JAUNON010000004.1:0-6412 GCA_030537145.1 Lachnospiraceae bacterium
TGCTGCCTTGGGAGCTGCCTTCGGTGCTGCTGCGGCTGCCGGTGCTGCGGAACCAGTGCCTTCTTCTACAGTTACATCATATACATTGCCGTTTACTGTAATGGTATAATTCTTCATCTTTCTTTCCTCCTGTTATTAGGCATTCTGCCACTTTCTTCTATTTGCTTTTTTAATGGAACGAACCACAAAACCGTCTGCGGAAGTATTCTCGGATGCCGCAATGGCTGCGGAAATCACTGCCACCAGCTCCAGGTCATCCGTAAGCTCTTCCTCTTCCTCTGCTGCCGCAGGGGCTGCCTGTACCGGAACCGCTGCTTCCGCCGCTTTCTTTTCTTTCTCTTTTCTTCCGATCAGATCCGGGATCCAATGCATCTGACTGATCAGAAAGCTAAGGAACAGCAGGGCCAGGAACACAACTCCGATACCCATCACAGTATTCATACCCGCTTGCTCCAGCAGCTTGCTCATGGGATAATCCACATTCCAGCTAATGGAGGACTCTCCGGTCAGTGCATTGATCTTATATACTACATTTACGGGAGTACCCGCTTCAATCTTTTCGTAGGTGGCCACAGTGGTGATGGTCAGGTCATTTCCGTCCTCCATCACACTCTGGCTCTCTGCGCTGACAAAGCTTCCCAGCTCTTCGCACACGCTCTGCCAGGAGGCAAGCATCGCCTTCTGGGAAGTATCTGTGCTGTTGTCGATCGCCTGCTGCAGATCATCGCCTGTCATAGCAGAAAGAGTAGTCAGCGTCTGAACTACGCCCTGCTCCAGGTTTTCATAGTATGCCGCATATTTTCCGGTAGCTAAAGCTTCCTCTGCTGCGTTTTCCTCCGCCGCCACTTCAGAGGCCACTTCACTGCTTTTTTCTTCTGCTTCCTCCGATGCTGCTTCTGTCGCCGCTTCTGTGACAGCCTCAGTCGCTGCTTCCGTAGAAGCGTCATCGGCATAAGCGCAGGTGAACATCATAGATGCAGTCAGGCCGGTGGCAAGTAAAATCGCTTTTAATCTGTTTTTCATATTATTCACCTCACTTAAACCGTACCATGCTTCTTAACCGGGCGGTCATCTCTCTTTGTGAACAACATTTCAAATGCGCCGATGACATACTTTCTGGTGTCCTCAGCTTCAATAATCGTATCTACATAGCCTCTCTTTGCTGCCGCAAGCGCACTCTCCTGAAGAGCCGCATATTCCGCCGCCTTTTCATTGATCACAGTGCTGTCTGCATCCGCATACATGATCTTCGCCGCCAGCTTGGCATCCATCATACCGATCTCTGCCTGGCTCCATGCATAAGTCACATCAGCGCCGATGGCCTTACTGTTCATTACACTGTAAGCGCTTCCGAATGCTTTTCCAATAATTACGTTTACCTTCGGAACGGTAGCCTCCGCAAATGCATAGGTCAGCTTCGCCGCTGCCTTTGCGATCTTTCTTTCACTGTGCTTGTCAGCCTTAAATCCGGTCACATTGGTCAAAGACAGTACCGGGATATCAAATGCATCGCAGAACGCAACAAACTCTGCAGCCTTTGCGCAGCCGTTTGATGTCAGAACGCTGTCAAAGGACTCCGCCTTATTTCCTTCTGCGTCATATACCTCCGTGCGGTTTGCCACAGCACCTACGGTCATACCGTTCAATTTAATAAAGCCGGTCACCATTTCCTTTGCGTACATTGCTTTGGTCTCTACAAACACGCCGTTATCGGAAATCTGAGAAAGAAGAATGGAAGTATCTCCTGCCGCATTGGCCAGCTCTGAACATACCCGGTTCAGATCGTCTGTGCATTCATCATAGGAAGCATCATCCTCGTTATTCGCAGGAAGCATTCCAACCAGCTCGCGGATACCGGAGAAAATCTCCTCCTCTGTCCCTACGAAATCTACCAGTCCAGCCTCTTCACTCTGGAATTTAGCTGCTGCAGTATCGCATACCTCCTCGCGGTTCCCTTCCAGTGCGTTCGGTGAGTTTACAAACAGCTTCGCCTTCTTCCCTTCCATAAAGGTGAAGTCGGTCAATCCGGGAACAAGCGCCAGACCGCCGCCGCAGGTACCGAATACTGCCGTAATCTGCGGAATTACGCCGGAGGCCAGAGACTGCTTCAGATAAATTTCACCGAAAGCATTCAGCGCATCGGTAGCTTCCTGGAGTCTCAGTCCTGCGCAGTCGATCAAGCCGATTACCGGTGCACCCATCTTCATAGCCATATCATAGATAGCAGTAATCTTTTTTGCGTGCATCTCGCCGATCGTACCGCCTAATACGGAAGCATCCTGGGCATAAACATATACCAGGCTGCCATTCATCACACCGTAACCGGTGATGACTCCATCCGACGGAGTTTCTGTCTGCTGCATGTTGAAATCAGTGCTTCTGGCAGTTACACATCCGCCGATTTCAACAAAACTGTTCTCATCAAGCAAAGAATTAATTCTTGTGCTTGCCAAGCTTTGTGCTGTATTACTCATTCTTTCAGCCCTCCATTTATAAAAAATTTTACAATTTTCTGCCTTTTTAATAATATCTTGTTTTACAAAAAAAGGCAAGTATTTTTGGTGAATTTGTCAGCTCAGTTCCGTCACCCGAAAAAGAAAAAACGCTGCATTACCTGTTCCAGACACCAGCTCCAGGTAAACCGCCCGGTGCCTTCCCGGTAGGACAGAAAATATTCCTCCAGCTTATCCTTTCCGGCCAGAATTTCGATGCTGCCGGCCCGGCTTCCGGCAGTAACCGGCGCTTCTACCGTTTCCGGCAGCCGGATATGGGCGGTCAGCTTTTCGTCCGCACCCACCAGAACGCTGAGTACTGCTTCTGCCCCACCGCCGCTTTTTTCTCCGGGCAGCTTTGTTCCCGCCTCGTCTTTCCGTTCCATCTCCACTGCCACGCTGTCCGAAATCCCATGCAGCACCGCCACCCTGGGAAGCTCCACCGCTGCCAGATCAATACTTTTCTTCTCATAGTGGGAAAAACCATAGTCCAGCAGTCTGCGCATATCAGACCACTTGTAGCCCTTGTTGTTAGGCCAGCCGCAGGCCAGCAGCGCCCCAATCAGGGTTTTCCCATCCTGACAGACGGCTCCCACATAGCAGTAGCCGGCCGCTCCGGTATATCCTGTCTTGCCGGATAGAACGCCATCCACCATGCCTAGCAGAGCATTGTGATTTGTGCAGGTGAAGCTGCGGTTTCCGGACACATCACAGAAGCTATAGCTGAGCGTCTGCGTAATATTCAGAAACTCCTCCTTTTTTTCGGAAATTCCGATGCAATAGCGCAGGATTCGAGCCAGATCCGCCGCCGTGGTACTGTGAGCCCCCTGATCATCCGTTCCGTCCAGTCCGTTGGGCGTCACAAAATGAGTCTGCTCACACCCCAGCTCCTTTGCCTTCTGATTCATTAAATTCGCAAATCCTTCCACGCTTCCGCCCACATGCTCTGCCACGCAGACAGCCGAATCGTTATGGGATTCCAGCATCATGGAATAAAGCAGATCCCCCAGATAATAGGTTTCTCCGGTACGCATCCCCAGATGCACCTTGGGCTGAGCTGCCGCCGTATCCGTCACCAGGCAGATTTCTTCCCGATCGGACAGCTCAAGCGCTAATATACAGGTCATAATTTTTGTGGTGCTTGCCATCGGCAGCACTTCCTCTGCATTTTTCCCATATAAAATACGCCCGCTGTCACCGTCCATTAAAACGGCGCTGCCGGCGTACAGGTTCTTCAATTCTTCCGGAGTTTCCTCCGAAGCCGGAGCGAAGCTGCAAAGGACAACACACAAAAAGGCACTCATCAGTGCGGTTTTCAAGCTTCTCATTTTCAGAATATCCATTTTCCTGCAATATCCCACGGAATGTCCTTAAACTATATGTATCCGCCCCGGAATCTATGTCTGTCTTTCTCCAAGATGCCTCACTTTCAACGCTATACCTGCAGCTTCAGCTCCACCTCCTCCTCCGCTTCTGTCTTAAAGTCCTCCACCTTCATCGGGTTAATCACCGGAAGCTGATCCAGCGATTCCACGCCGAAATGGCGCAGAAACTCTTCCGTGGTGCCGAACAGCAGCGGCCGTCCCGGAGCATCCAGACGTCCCAGCTCCTTTACCAGATTGTATTCAATCAGCTTATTGACCGCATGGTCGCTTTTCACTCCTCTGATCTTCTCTATCTCAATCCGTGTCACCGGCTGCTTATATGCAATAATCGATAAGGTTTCCATCAATACATCTGTCAGCACAATGCGGGCAGGCTGCTTTGCGATCTTAATCAGTGTCTCATAATACTCCCGCTTGGTGCACAACTGATAGCTATGCTCCAGCTCGATAATCTGGATTCCTCTGTCCTCCTGCTGATAGCGTTCCATCATACTCCGGATGATCCTTTCCGTGGTAGCTGTATCCTGCTCAATGGCTTTTGCGATCCGCTCCGCCTCCACCGCATCACCCATCGTAAACAGGATGGCTTCAATGGCCGCCTCCGTTTGTCTTAAGTCCATGATTTTTCATCCTCAACTTTCCCTTGCTTCCTCTGCCGCAGCCGCCTCCGCTGCCGATACTGTCTCAAACCATTCCGACTGATCCCTGGCCGTAATAAATATCTCCGCAAAAGTACCATCCTGCTGTACCCCGATCTTTCCCATCTTCATCAGCTCCAAAACCGTCAGGAAGGTAACTACCACATACATTTTCCCCTTCCGCAGCGTCAGCAGGCTCCGGAACGTACAGGCTTTCCGGTCCATAATATACTGCTCTACGAAATTCATGGTCTCATTCAGATTCACCTCGTCCCTTTCGATCTTGCCGAAGCTGCTTCGTATCGGATCCATACGGTCCTCCTGACGGCGCAGAATGTCCCGGAATACCGCATGAAGCTTTGACAGAGTCAGATCCTGCAAAAGCTCGTCCAGGTCAACCTCCGGCCGATAGGCCTTCACCTCCTGGGGGATATCTTCTTTCCTGTACATGGCAAGCGCTGCTCCTTCTTCCCGGTCCCGCAGCTCATAGGACATGTATTTATACATTTTGTATTCCAGCAGCTTTTCCACCAGCTCTGCCCGCGGATCCAGCTCCTCTCCCTCTTCATTCACCTCCGGCGGAAGCAGCATTTTAGACTTGATATTGATCAATGTGGCTGCCATCACCAGAAATTCACTCATCACATTCAGATCCTGCTTTTGCATCTGGGCAATATACTCTAAATATTGATCCGTAATGTCTCCAATGGGGATGTCATAAATGTCAATTTTATTTTTATCGATCAGATGCAGCAGCAAGTCCAGCGGGCCCTCAAAGGCCTGCAGCTTTACTGTAATTCCCATGTTTTTCTCTTCTCTCCTTACAGGAAATCAATCACCACCAGCTCCGGCGGATTATTCACTCTCAGCTTGATCGTGTGAGATGCCAGGCCGGCGCTGACGATCATTCGCTTTTCTTCTATATTATACATTCCATGATCATATTTGGGAAACAGGGTCCATCCGGGGCTTATGACGCCTCCCAGGCCCGGCAGCCTTACTATGCCGCCGTGCAGATGACCTGACAAAGTCAGATCCGCTCCCCAGGAAGCATAGGTTTCGAAATATACCGGATGATGGGCCAGCAAAATCCGGTATGCATTCTCAACAGGCTCTCCCAGCGCCGCTTCCAGCTCCTGCACCGGCATCCGAGGGCATCTTCCGTGCCCGTAATACCTCCATTCCGGTACATACCCATAAATAGCCAGCTTCATCCGGTTCACCTCCAGAAGCTGACAGGAGTTATTCAGCAAAGTAACTCCAAGGCTCCTGATCTCCTGCACATACTTTTCATAGGAATCTCCAAACCGGTCTCTCTGCTCCGCCATACGCTGCTCGTGATTTCCGTCCACGCAATACACCGGATATCTCCTGGTCAGCTCACCCAGAAGCTCTACCGCAGAATCCACGCCGCAGCGTCCGGCCTTTCCCAGCACCAGGTCTCCGGCAGACAAAATCAGACTTGGGTCTGCATTCCGGATTGCCTGCAGAAGCTCTTCATTATGCTCCCCAAACACGGCATTATGAAAATCTGCCAGCACCACCGCTGAAAACGGCTGCCAGGGCCGCAGGGCAGGATCCGTTATTCGTATTTTATAATGTGAAATCTTCAGCTTATTCATAATTCTCCTATCGCAGCGCAAACTCGCCTCCGCTTCGCCAGTGCTTTTTCCCTTCGGGCACAGCATCGAGAAACCTCCGGTTTCTCTCGCTCGCTTCGCTCGCCAGAGTGCCAGAAACAGCTCCGACCGTGCCAGCACGGTGTCGAAGAAACCTCGCAGTGCAAACTCGCCTATGCTTCGCCAGTGCTTTTTCCCTTCGGGCACAGCATCGAGAAACCTTCGGTTTCTCTCGCTCGCTTCGCTCGCCAGAGTGCCAGAAACAGCTCCGACCGTGC
>JAUNON010000004.1:6512-99616 GCA_030537145.1 Lachnospiraceae bacterium
TCGCTTCGCTCGCCAGAGTGCCAGAAACAGCTCCGACCGTGCCAGCACGGTGTCGCTGTTTCTAACACCCTGGCTCTGCCCTTTTCGAACATGATACCATATTCTGCTTGGGAAGGAAAGGACGGAATCTCGACTTCTTAGATACGATACAGTTCCCAAACTTTCCGAAAGCAGTCGAAGAATGCCGCTTTTTCTACTGTTTCTCCGGCCAGGATCCGGCAGCTTCCCAGCTCCTTTTCTCCCAGATAGTAGGTCTGTACGCCTATGACATTTCCCTTTTCTATCGGAGCCTTCAAATCCGGTGTCCATTGGATCTGATTTGTGATTTGGGAAAAGTCCTCTGAGGATGTACTTAAATAGGTAAATGCCGATTCATATTCTGCCGCTACGGTTTCGGCCTTTCCTCCTGCCACCGGTACCGGAGCCAATGGCGCTTCATGGGAATCCTGATATAAGCTGCACACGCCGAATCCGTAATTCAGCAACTCTGAAGCGTTGCGGAATCTGGTCTTGGAATCCGGTGCAGTCAGCACCACACTGATCAGACGGATGCCGCCGCGTACCGCCGTGGAGGACAGACAGTATTTCGCCGCACTGGTACTGCCTGTCTTAAGCCCATCGCATCCCTCATAGCTTCGCAGCAGCTTGTTAGTATTGGTCAGGGTAAAGGGGGAGCTCCCCTGTCTCGTCACATGCGTAATATCCTCCATCCAGATACTGGAATAGCGGCTGATCTGAGGATGATTCACCAGCAATTCCCGGGACATCAGCGCCACATCCCTGGCCGTTGTATAATGCTCAGCGGAATCGGTCAGCCCGCAGCAGTCCACAAAGTGGGTATTTTCCATGCCCAGCTCTGCTGCCCGCTGGTTCATTTTCTCGACAAATGCCTGCTCGCTTCCTCCGATATGCTCTGCCAAAGCCACTGCCGCATCATTTCCCGAAGCGATCACGACGCATTTCAGCATGGTTTCCACGCTCTGCTTCTCCCCCTCCTCCAAAAAGACCTGGGAGCCGCCCATGGACTTGGCATGGGCGCTTGTAACCACCTCTTCCTCCAGGGAAATCTTTCCGGAATCCAGCGCCTCCATGACCAGCAGCATGGTCATGACCTTTGTAACGCTGGCCGGGTGCACCGGGGTATCAGCGTCTTTTTCATAAAGTACCTGGCCTGTAGAAGCTTCCATCAGCAGCGCATGGGGGGTCTCAATTTCCAGAGGCGCAGCCTCCTCCGCGGCCGCCCGCCCGCTTCCGGCAGCCGCCAATGCCAGCGCCGTTGTCCAAAACAAAATTTTGTTTCTTAGTTTTCGAAAGCCCTCTGTTATTTTCAGCATAAAAAACCGCCGAACATTCTCTTTATCTCATATATAATAGAATGTCCGGCAGATTATGCCTGTCTTTCACGAAATTCCTTTCGAAAACCCTTTCGGATCTCCAGGGCTCCCGGCTACAGCAGCGGAGCCATCAGACGCAAAAGACTCTGGAGCAGCCGAATCATCGGCCCCCTGCTCTGGCAGTATTCCTTTGTGATTTCCCTGGAATGCTGCAGCGTGTCCATCACATCCTCCTTTACCTGCATCACCGCTCTTGTGCGGTACATCCATACACCGCATTCAAAATGCAGATACAGGCTGCGGTAATCCATATTGATCGTACCCACCGTGGCCACCTCATCGTCGCACACAAAGGACTTGGCATGAAGGAACCCCGGCTCATATTCGAAAATCCGCACTCCCGCATCGATAAGCTGCTCATAATAAGACTGAGTCAGCGCAAAAATGATCTTCTTATCCGGTATCCCCGGCGTTACAATCCGCACATCCACACCGTTCTTAGCCGCCAGGCACAGGCAGGTCATCATTTCATTATCAATGATCAGATAGGGAGTAAAAATGTAGACATATTTTTTTGCCTGGTTAATGATATTCAGATACGTATTTTCTCCTACCGTTTCGTTATCCAGGGGCGTATCGCTGTAGGGCTGCACAAACCCGTCATTTTCAAAGCTTCCCTGGTAATGGCTGTGCGAATGGAAGGGCGGAATGTCCTCCAGCTCCGCCGTACTCCGTGTAAGCACGCTCCACATCTGAAGAAACATGACTGTGAAGCTCCAGACAGCCTCCCCCTTCAGCATCACACCGGTATCCTTCCAATGGCCGAAGCGCACCTTACGGTTGATGTATTCGTCGGCCAGATTGATGCCTCCGGTAAAACCGGTATGCCCGTCAATCACCATAATCTTCCGGTGATCCCGGTTATTCAGCACTGCCGAAACAATGGGGCGGAAGGGATTAAACACCTCGCATTTGATGCCTCTGGCACGGATTTCCTGATAAAACTTAGCAGGAAGAGTATTCACGCATCCCACATCATCGTATACCAGCCGCACATCCAGGCCCTCTTTCGCCTTAAGCTCCAAAATATCCAGAATGCTCTGCCACATTTCTCCCGCATCAATAATAAAATATTCCAGAAAAATAAAATACTTTGCCTTTTTCAGTTCCTCAATCATTCTCTGGTACAGCAGTTCCCCCACCGGAAAATACTCGGTCCGGGTGTTTTGGTACATAGGAAATCCTGCGCAGTCTCTCAGATAGACGGACTGCTTGTTAATCTGAGGATCCAGCCGCCCCAGCTCCTCGCGGCTTGCGCTGTCCTCCGAAAGCAGATGCGCACTGGCCTGGCCGGCCCGTTCAAAGCTGGCTTCTACCTCCTTTGCCAGCCTGGACTTTCCGAAAAGCAGATACAAAGAGCCGCCTACCAACGGCACTGCAAGAATGAGGATCGTCCATGCCAGCTTATAAGCCGGATTGATCCTCTTATTCACGATCCATAATACTGCAACTACGCATACCACCTGAAGCAGGATAGACACTCCCCGGTATCTGCTCCCCAGCAGCCAGATAAATGCCACAAACCACAGTATCTGTACAATGATAGAAACAGCGACAAAAAAAAGTCTGCTAAAAAGTCTTTTTAGAACCTTGTGCATATTACCTCCTGCAAAAAGAACAACTGCGTGTTACCGCACGAAGTGCTTTTTATAATATAGGGAAGTAAAAGCTTTCCTATATTATAAGAAATCCCTGGCCGCAATCTGACCAGGGACTTTGACTGCACACTAATTGAATTTACGTTTACGAGCAGCTTCGGATTTCTTTTTACGTCTCACGCTGGGCTTTTCGTAATGCTCTCTCTTACGAATCTCCTGCTGAATACCTGCTTTTGCGCAATTTCTTTTGAAACGGCGTAAAGCGCTATCCAAAGTCTCATTCTCTTTTACGATCACATTTGACATTGTCTCACACCTAACCTCCCTCCAGCTGCAAATTGTGCACAATACAACTGTCTGGGTATTTTCACTGCACTGAAGATTATTATATCATATTTTTCTGATACGTCAACCTTTTTCCAGAACTTTCTTCCGGTCATTTTTCACAAAATTTTCCAGAAAAGCTTTGCGGGCGTACAGCGGTACGAATACCCAAACGGCTGTCTGTTTCCTGATTTTTCATTTTCCGGCGGTTTATTTTGCCTGGCCTTCCAAAATCTCCGCTGCTTTTTTCAGCGCAGCTTCCACACCTGCCGGGTTCTTTCCTCCGGCCTGAGCCATATTCGGACGTCCGCCTCCGCCTCCGCCCACCAGAGCAGCAATACCCTTGATCAGATTGCCCGCATGGGCGCCGGCCTTCATAGCTCCCTCGGTTGCCGTAGCCATCAGATTCACCTTGCCCTCGCAGACAGAAGCCAGAACGACAACACCCTCGCCCAGCTTTTCCTTAAGCTGGTCGCCCAGCTCCCGCAGGCCGTTCATATCCACGCCTTCCATCCTGGAAGCAAGCAGCTTCACGCCTTTGATTTCCTGTACCTGGTCCATCACATCTCCCAGAGCATCCTTGGCCAGTTTGCTCTTCAGAGACTCACATTCACTCTGAACGGCTTTCAGCTCTGCCTGCAGCGCTGCAATTTTATCCAACACGCTGGGAACATTGGTCTTTAACTGGGCTGCCGCCTGGTTCAATTCCTCTTCCAGATTCTTATAATATGCCAGCACGCCGTCCCCGGTCAGGGCCTCAATACGGCGCACCCCGGCTGCCACGCCGGCTTCGCTCAAAATCTTGAAATTCTTAATCTCGGCAGTATTCTTTACATGAGTACCGCCGCACAGCTCTTTGGAAAAGTCACCCATAGAAACCACGCGCACATGTTCTCCGTACTTCTCATCAAACAGAGCCATTGCACCCGTCTTTTTTGCTTCGTCCAGGCTCATCACATCAGTGCGCACCTCCAGAGCCGCACTGATCTCCTGGTTCACCATATCCTCCACCTGCTGCAGCTCTTTCTTCGTCATTGCCTGGAAATGAGCAAAGTCAAAACGAAGTCTGTCCGGTGTCACCAGAGAGCCCTTCTGCTCTACATGGCTGCCCAGCACAGTTTTCAGCGCCTTCTGAAGCAGATGGGTCGCACTGTGATTCTTTTCTGTATTTCTTCTTCCGGAGGTATCCACCGTCAGAGTGACCGTATCGCCCACCTTGAGCATACCGGAAACCATCCGGCCCACATGGCCCACCTTGCCTCCTCTTAAGTGAATGGTATCCTCCACTGCGAACTCGCCGCCGGCGCAGGAAATGATTCCCTTGTCGCCCTCCTGTCCGCCCATGGTGGCATAAAACGGGGTTCTTTCCACCAGGATCGTACCCTTTTCCCCGTCGGAGAGCGCCTCGGTCAGTTCAGTTTCTGTCGTCAGGACAGTAATCTTTGACTCCTCGCTCAGAGTCGTATAGCCATCAAATTCTGTGGTAATGCTTACCGGGATCTCATCGTATACCGTAGCATCGGCTCCCATGTAATTTGTAACCGCACGGGCCTTTCTTGCTTTGGTACGCTGTTCCTCCATGCAGCTACGGAAACCTTCCTCATCGATCTGATAGCCCTTTTCTTCCAGGATCTCCTTTGTCAGATCCAGCGGGAAGCCGTAGGTGTCATACAGGGTGAATGCATTTTCACCGGTCAGTACCTTTTCACCGGACTTTTCCATCTCGGCCTCCATACCGGAGAGGATGCTTAAGCCCTGGTCAATGGTCTTTTCAAACTTGTCCTCTTCCTGTGCCAGTACCTTGAAGATGAAATCCTTTTTCTCCTCCAGCTCCGGATATCCGTCTTTGGAGCCTTCGATCACGGTAGCGCTCAGACGGGAAAGGAATCCTCCCTCAATCCCCAGAAGTCTGCCATGACGGGCAGCACGGCGGATCAGACGGCGCAGCACGTAGCCTCTGCCCTCATTGGTAGGCATAATACCGTCGGAAATCATAAAGGTAGCGGAACGGATATGGTCTACGATCAGACGGATGGAAATATCCTTCTTTTCGTCCTCCTTGTATACCGCATGGGCAAACTCACAGACCTTATCCCGCAGCGCCTGCATCGTGTCCACATCAAAGATAGAGTCCACATCCTGCACCACCACGGCCAAACGTTCCAGACCCATGCCGGTATCGATATTCTTATTCTTCAGAGTCGTATTATTTCCCTCTCCGTCATTCTCAAACTGGGTAAATACGTTGTTCCATACCTCGATGTAACGGTCACAATCGCAGCCTACGGTACAGCCCGGCTTGCCGCAGCCGTACTTTTCTCCCCTGTCATAGTAAATCTCGGAACAGGGGCCGCAGGGACCTGCGCCGTGCTCCCAGAAGTTGTCCTCCTTCCCGAAACGGAAAATCCGTTCCTTGGGAATGCCCACTTCCTTGTTCCAGATATCAAAAGCCTCATCATCATCCAGATATACGGAAGGATAGAGCCGGTCCGGATCCAGTCCCACCACCTGGGTCAGAAATTCCCAGGACCAGTTAATCGCTTCGTGCTTGAAATAATCGCCAAAGGAAAAGTTGCCCAGCATCTCAAAGAAGGTGCCGTGGCGTGCAGTCTTTCCCACATTTTCAATATCTCCGGTACGGATACATTTCTGGCAGGTGGCCACACGGCGGCAGGGCGGGATCTCCGCTCCTGTGAAATAAGGCTTCAGCGGCGCCATACCTGCATTGATCAGCAGCAGGCTCTTGTCATTATGAGGAACAAGAGAGAAGCTTTTCATCACCAGATGCCCCTTGCTCTTAAAAAAGTCAAGATACATCTGTCTTAATTGGTTTACTCCATATTTTTCCACGATTTTCTCCTCCAGTTTGCCTGTACCTGCGGTACAACTGTATTTCTTTTTCTCATTCTTTCGCCGGGTTCCTTCTGTATTTCTTACCGACAGCAGAGAAACCCTCCTGCCGCTTCATCTCCCCGACGGACTAAATTTTATGATAGCACATTTCGCTCTGACAGGCAAACAATTTTATCCAGATTTCTTACTTTAAACACACCTTTTTAAATTTCTTTTTGCCCCGGCGCAGCACTACTCCGTCACCGAAAAGCTGTTCTTTGGTCAGCAGATATTTGATATCTCCGATCCGCTCTCCGTCTACGGAAACACCGCCCTGCTCAATGGCTCTTCTGCCCTCGCTTCTGGTGGCTACCAGCTCCGCCTTTACCAGCGCACCGATCAGATCAATGCCGCCGTCTGTCAGATCCTCCTCTGTCAGCTCTGCCGTGGGCATCTGGGCCGCATTTCCCGTGCCGAACAGCGCCCGGGCGCCCTCCTGAGCCTTTTTCGCCTCTTCCTCACCGTGTACCAGCGTAGTCAGCTCATAAGCCAGAATCTCCTTTGCCTGGTTTAGCTGACTGCCCTCCCAGCGGGACATCTCCTCAATCTGCTCTAGGGGCAGGAAGGTCAGCATCCGCAGGCATTTCATCACATCCGCATCCGCCACGTTTCTCCAGTACTGGTAGAAATCAAAGGGTGAGGTCTTGTTGGGATCCAGCCATACGGCTCCCGACTGAGTCTTACCCATCTTCTTGCCCTCTGAATTCAGCAAAAGCGTGATGGTCATGGCATAAGCATCCTTGCCCAGCTTTCTGCGGATCAGCTCCGTACCGCCCAGCATGTTGCTCCACTGGTCATCTCCTCCGAACTGCATATTGCAGCCGTATTTCTGGTACAGCATGTAAAAATCATAGCTCTGCATGATCATGTAGTTGAACTCCAGAAAGCTTAAGCCCCGCTCCATACGCTGTTTGTAGCACTCTGCAGTCAGCATACGGTTTACCGAAAAATGGGCTCCCACCTCCCGCAGCACTTCCACATAATTCAGATCCAGCAGCCAGTCCGCATTGTTCACCATCAGGGCTTTTCCATCGGAAAAGTCAATGAAACGGCTCATCTGCTTTTTGAAGCATTCACAATTGTGCTGAATCGTTTCCTTTGTCATCATCTGACGCATATCGGATCTTCCGGAAGGGTCGCCGATCATGGCGGTGCCGCCTCCGATCAGGGCAATGGGCTTATTGCCTGCCATCTGGAGACGTTTCATCAGGCACAGCGCCATAAAATGTCCCACATGGAGACTGTCTGCGGTAGGATCAAAGCCAATATAAAACGTGGCCTTTCCGTTATTTACCAGCTCCTTGATTTCCTGTTCGTCCGTCACCTGGGCCAGTAAGCCTCTGGCCTGCAGCTCTTCATAAACTGTCATTTTGGGAATCCTCCTATCTATACAATAATTATGTTTGCACGAAGTGCTTTTTATGATATAGGAAAGCGAGGGCTTTCCTATATCATAAAAAATCCCCCGTCCTTATAAGGACGGGGGTATCCCGTGTTACCACCTTATTTTACAGAAAGCTCACACTTCCTGCCTCACTGAGTACCTGCATACTCTGACCTCATAACGGTTGTCCAGCCGTCGCAGCCTACTGGAATATCCTTCTATGATACGGTTCCATTCGTTCGGTGCGAAACTCCGGGATGTATTCAAAACCATGATCCGGTGCGCCTCTCATCCTCCGGCTGCTTTCTGTCCCTTTCTCTGGTCTCTACTTGTTCCCTTCATCGTTTTGTTTCAGTATAGTAAGTTCGTTTTCTTTTGTCAAGCGCTGAATTTAGAAATCATCCTCAATCAAATCCACGCCGTCCGCCGCTGCCGTAGCCAGTTGATCGCAGCGCTCATTCTGAGGGTGCCCGTTATGTCCCTTCACCCAGATGAAGGTGACCTGATGGGGCGCTTTGGCTGCCAGAAGCCGTTTCCACAGCTCCACATTCTTCACCGGCTCATTTTTTCCCCGCTTCCAGCCCTTTTTCAGCCAGCTATCCACCCAATGCTGATTAAACGCATCCGTAAGATATTTTGAATCGGAATAAAGCTCCACCTGACAGGGACATTTCAGCGCTTCCAGGCCTGCAATCGCCGCCATCAGCTCCATTCGGTTATTTGTGGTTTTTACATAGCCCTGGCTGTATTCTCTGGTATGCATCTGCCCCTTCGGGTCCACATATTCCAATATGGTGCCGTAACCTCCCGGCCCCTCCGGATTTCCTCTGGCTGCGCCGTCCGTATAGATTTTAACCAGCATATCCTTCTCCCTTCCGTCCATCCGGGTCCTTCATTCCTTCGCCCATTCTCCGTCCTTCAAAAACTGCTCTGCCGCTGTCTCCGCCCGGGCGATCACCTTCTCATCATATCCCATAATCTGAAGCAGCTTTATGGCATTCCGGCTGGTAGCCCGCCCGGAATACAGCTTGTAATCAAACCGGATGTCTCCATCCAGCACTTCTTCCTGGAAATGATAATTCTCATAATAATCCTCCAGAATATGCGTCAGCTCAATATCGTGTGTGGCTGCAAAACAGAGCACCTGCTTTCCTGTCATATATTTCAAAATCTGGGAGGATGCCGCAATACGCTCCACCGTATTCGTCCCCCTCAATACTTCATCCACAAAGCACAGCACCGGCGGCTTTTTGCCGGCAAACCCTTCTTCCGCCTTGTCCGGTCGGTCTGTCCCGGTAATTTCATCCGAATCGGAGGAAGCAATCTGATCCAGAATGCGCTTCAGCGATTTAATTTCCACAATGTAGTAGCTCTCCTGCCCCTCCAGATTATCCTGCAGCGCCATGGAAGAGAACACCCGGAAGCTGCTGCCTGTCCATTGATCCGCCATACAGGTATGCACCGTCTGAGCCAGTACGGCATTCACTGCCACCGTTTTCAGAAAAGTAGATTTTCCGGAAGCATTGGAACCGGTCAGCAGCACGCCCCGTCCGGCTTTTATACTGTTTTTCACCGGCTCCTGTATCAACGGATGATACAGGTTCTCCGCTTCCAGAGCAGGTCTCGCCGCCCCGTCAAAATCCAGCGCCGGAACACAGAAGTCCTGCATACACTGCCGGAAGGATGCAATGGCAATGGCGCTCTCGATCTTACCCATCTCCTCGATCAGAGTCTCAAACTCTTTGATATGAAGCTTCATCTCTTTTACGATCGTGGAAAATTGGATCAGGTCAATGTGAAAGCAATTGTTCAGATACATAATCAGGCCCACCAGCAGATCTCCGTCTGTCCTCGACCCGTTTATCAGAAAAAAGGTGTTACGCTTCAGCTTTCCAAAGACTTTCCCGGCCTCCCGTATTTTTTCCTGATAGGCGCTGATTTCCGGCAGCTTTATTTTTCCCATTTCCTCCGCCGTTTTCAGCGTGCGCAGAAGAAATCTGCAGGATATGATATACTGTTCCACCGGACGTTTTTTACGGTAATAATCCCACATTGTCAGACACATGGCGCCGATTACCAGCAAAATACCAATCTGCGGCGAAAGGAAAACCGTGCAGATGGAAGCCAGAAAAATGCCTGCCATAAAATAATGATGCAGATTGCTCACCGGATTCACATCCGCCAGATTATAGACCGCATCGAAAATAGAAGAACGGCCCGCCTTGCCCGTCTGAT
This sequence comes from Lachnospiraceae bacterium, assembly GCA_030537145.1. Taxonomy (GTDB): domain Bacteria; phylum Bacillota; class Clostridia; order Lachnospirales; family Lachnospiraceae; genus Merdiplasma. The sequence goes on from JAUNON010000004.1 coordinate 16,340, forward strand.
AAAAGAACATCTGCAGCTGCTCCCGCTCCTTTGGATGCTCCGTAAAATATTGAATCAGGCGCTCCCGCTCCGCCAGCTCCTCTCCGTAAAAGGAGGGCGTCCGCAGCAGGTAATACAGATATCCCTCCCCCATAAAGGAACCGGTATGATTCAGGAGCATAAATATCCGGTCCATATCCAGATCATTCCAGGTAATATCATCGATCTGAAATCGCTTCGTTTCCTTATTGCCGTAATATCCCTCCACCGCATTCCAGTCCAGATAATCATACTGTCTGGCCGGCCAGGCCCCCCAATCCTCCCGGATCATCCTGAGTCTGCGCCGCCTGGTTTTTCTGTTGTTATAGATGATATAAACGGCATAGGCCAGAATCATAACTGCAATTATGCCGCCTATGCCCAGAATCGTTTTCCATTCTCCGCTCATAATATCTCCCTGATCCTTTCCACAACCGTCCGGGCCAGCTTATGATCCTTCCCGCTGGCAGTAACTCCTACCACCACATGGTCCTTCCGGGCGATTCCTGGAAAATAGAAATCACATTTATTCTTGTCGCTGCACACATTCACCCGTATTCCCAGACACTTACAGGCGCTGTAAATATCATTATTGGTCTTTGTATCATTGGTGGCGGCAATCACCACCGCTGCATCATAGATATCCTCCCGCTCATACTTCTTCCGCAGAATAGATAAACGCCCCGCCTTTTCCAGATCCAGCAATTCTTTGTTTACCTCCGGCGCAATCACCGTCAGATGATCGGTAAATTCAATCAGGGTACGGATCCGCCGCTTGGCAATGGTGCCAGCCCCCACTACAATTACTTTTTGATCGGATAAATCCACAAACATGGGAAAATAAGGTTTGCTCATACTGTCCTTCCTGCCTTTGTTACTCCGGCGGCCCCCCGCCTGATTTTATTTTCTTATTATATCACATCTTCCCGCCAGATCAAACCATTCTATCCTTCAAAATCCAAAAGCACAGTAAATTAAAAATTTCTCTTGACATTTTCCCTGTTCTAGTGTACTATCCAACTAGTTCACTAGTGTATTGTAAATTAATCAGGAGAGGAGGGTCCACTTGGATTTTCGTTCAAATATACCATTATATCTGCAGGTAATGGACGATATTAAGAAAAAGATTATCACAGGAGATCTGGCGCTGGGTGCCCGGCTTCCCTCCACCCGGGAGCTGGCGGTCCAATACCAGATCAATCCCAATACGGCTGTCCGGGTTTACAATGAGCTGGAGTCGCAGGGAATTACCTTTACCCGCCGGGGCATCGGCACCTTTGTTACGGAGGATCCGTCCTGGAAAAACAGGCTTCGCCGGGAAATGGCTGAGACGCTGATTGGTGACCTGGTCGGACAGTTAAAGGAGGCCGGATTTACGAAGCAGGAGCTTCTGGATACCATCTCCCGCTTCTACGACCAGCCATCGGCCTGACACAGCCCTTCTTCAGCCCAAAATTGCATATATTGCAGAAAGCATATCAGGAAACATTCCTGAATCAAGAGGAGGATGCACTTATGTTAGAATGCAAAGACTTAGTAAAAACTTATCGAAACAAAGCGGCAGTCAATCATCTGTCTCTTCAGGTGGAACCGGGCCGCATTTATGCCCTGCTGGGACCAAACGGCAGCGGAAAGACCACCTTTATGAAAATGGCTGCCGGACTGGTAAAGCCCAACAGCGGAGAGCTTTTGTTCGAAGGGAAGCCCATTGGTGTTTATTCCAAAGCGCATACGGCATACATGCCTACCGAGGCTTACTTCTACCCCTATATGACCGGAGCAGATGCCGGAAAGTATTACCAGGATTTCTTTGATGACTTTGACCCGGATCAGTACGCCCGGCTGCTGGAAACCATGAATCTGGACCCGAAGCAAAAAATTTCCAAAATGTCCTCCGGTATGATGGCAAAATTAAAGATTGCCCTGAATCTTTCCCGGAATGCAAAGCTGATTATGCTGGATGAACCGTTAAACGGCATTGACATCATTGCGCGGGATAAGATCATCGATACCATTATCTCTGCCTTTTCCCCGGAAAAAGCCATCATCCTTTCCAGCCATCTGGTGGATGAGCTGGAAAAGATCATTGACCATGCGATCTTCATCAAGGACGGGGCGATGGTGCTGGCCGGAGATGCGGAAATGCTTCGTATGGAACGCGGAAAATCCATTGTTGAATTGTACAAAGAAATTTACGCTGAATAGGAGGTTCTATTATGTTCAATCTGATGAAATATGAGTTCCGAAAAAATCGGAACATTCTTCTGGTCATGGGCGGAGGACTGCTGCTGCTCCAGCTTTTTTATCTTTACAGTATCATCATAAAGAATGATGAAAAGGCTGCCGTGGGTATGGTACTGCTTACCATCTTCGCCTGGGTCTGCTTCTTTTCCGTGTTTATCCTGGCAGTAATCAACTATTCCAGAGAGCTGAATTCGAAAAGCAGCTATCTGATTTTTATGACGCCCAATTCCAGCTACACCATTATTTTTTCCAAAATGCTTTCTATCCTGATCATCGGAAGCGCCATGGCTGTCATTTTTGGCCTGCTGGGCTTTCTGGACCTGCAGTTGTTAAGCGCCACCTTTCCTGAAGTCGGCACCCTCAGCTCCCTGCTGAATGAAATGCTGGATGCCCTGGGAATTCCCTTGAACACGCTGCTGCCCAGCGCCCTCTCCGCCCTGATCACCTTCATTATCTACTTTTTTGCCTCGGTGGCGATCGTTTATCTGTCCGTCACCTTAAGCGCAACCTTCCTGCAGAACAGCAAGCTGAAAAGCTACCTCAGCGTGGGACTGTTTTTCCTGATCAGCTTCCTGCAGGGCAAAATCATAGATCTGCTTCCTGTCCTCTATGATCCGCCCCATAACATTCTGGAAAGCATCCTTGGTATTCTCCCAGGCACGCTCTTCAGCCTGGCGCTTCTGATCGTCTGCATCTATAGCTGCGGCAAGCTGCTGGAAAAGAGGGTTTCCCTGTAAGACCGGGGCGGAAATGCCGATGCAGCACTGGTCATAAACGGTATTCGGGATTTGGGATTTTTTTTAAATTAATATCGACTTTCCTTTTTTCATATATTATAATGTCATAGGTAAGCTGCAAATACAAAGGAGTACTGGTACTATGGCAATTCATTTTGAAAAAAAACTGCCGATTCCGGCAGAGATTAAAAAACAATATCCTCTTTCCGATCATGTAAAGGAAGTGAAAGCGGAAAGAGACAAAGAAATCCGCAAGGTGTTCACCGGTGAATCCGATAAATTTCTGGTAATCATCGGCCCCTGCTCCGCAGATAATGAGGATTCTGTCTGCGACTATATCGGCCGCCTTGCAAAAATACAGGATAAAGTAGGCGACCGTCTGATTATCGTTCCCCGCATTTATACCAACAAGCCCCGCACCACCGGTCAGGGCTATAAGGGGATGGTCCATCAGCCGGATCCGGAGAAAAAACCGGACCTGCTGGCCGGACTGATTGCGATCCGCAAGCTGCACATCCGTTCCATCGATGAAACGGGACTTACCGCAGCCGATGAGATGCTTTACCCGGAAAACTGGCGTTATCTGGATGACATCCTTTCCTACGTGGCTATCGGCGCCCGCTCTGTGGAGGATCAGCAGCACCGCATGACCGTCAGCGGCATGGATGTGCCGGCAGGTATGAAAAATCCCACCAGCGGCGATCTTTCCGTCATGTTTAACTCTGTGCAGGCCGCTCAGAGCAAACATAATTTCATCTACCGGGGCTGGGATGTGAATACAGACGGCAATGATCTGGCCCATGTGATTTTGCGGGGCGCCGTGAATAAACACGGAACCTGTATCCCCAACTATCATTACGAGGATCTGGTGCGCCTTCTGGAGATGTACGCAAAACGGGGACTGAAAAATCCCGCCGCAGTCGTGGATGCCAATCACTCCAATTCCAACAAAAAGCACCGGGAGCAGATCCGGATCTGCCATGAGGTTTTGCGCAGCCGTAATTATAACCCGGAAATAAAGGAAATGGTCAAAGGGCTGATGATCGAAAGCTATCTTGTGGAGGGAAGCCAGAAGATCGGAGACGGCCACTGCCACGTATACGGCCAGTCCATTACCGACCCCTGCCTGGGCTGGGAGGATTCGGAACAGTTAATTTATGATATTTACAAAATGTGTTAAAGCTGCGCAGCAGAGAAGAACTCGAAGCTGCTGCAGGGATTTTTAAGGAGACTTCCATGAAATTTATCTATCCCGCAGTATTTCATCCAACAGAATCCGGCGGCTATACCGGATATTTTCCGGACCTGGAGGGCTGCACCGCCGCAGGGGATACCCTGGAAGAGGCGGTAAGCGCCGCCCATGATGCCGCTGAGACCTGGATTTCCATCGAGCTGGAGGAGGAGCTTCCTCTCCCTCCCATTACAGACGCAAAAGATATCCCCCTCAAAGAGGGGGATGTGATCCGCAATATTTGTATTACCATGCGGTTTTATGACGGCTGGGATGAATAATCATCCCGGCCGTATTTTCTGTCATTCCCTGCGCTGCTATCGCAAAATCGAATACTACAGCTTTTTCTCCAGCTCTGCTACAATCTCTCCGATGCAGCCCGTCTCAAAGGGAACCCGCAGTCCGGCTGCTTCCATCAGCTCCGGATAGAACCTGCTGCCGGAAAGCCTGCACAGCTTCAGGTAGCTGTCCCATGCTGCCGGATAATCCCGATCCATTTTAATCTTATACTGGAACGCACAAAGCTGTGCGATCACATAATCAATATAATAGAAGGGTATCTCAAAAATATGGAGCTGCTTCTGCCAGAAGCCTCCGTTTTCCAGAAAAGCGCATCCTGTCGGATCCATATGAGGCCGGTATTCCTGCTCCAGCTCCTTCCATGCCTCCCGCCGCTGCTGCGGAGTCATTTCCGGATTTCCGTATACAATGTGCTGAAATTCATCCACCATACAGCCGTAGGGCACAAAGGCGACCGCATCCTCCAGATGCATGCTCCGGTAATCACCGCCCCGTTCTCCAAAAAACAGGTTCATCCAGGGCTCAGTAAAAAATTCCATGGACATGGAATGAATCTCCGCAGTCTCCATGGACAGATAGCTGTAATGATCCATAACCGGATCCTCCGCCGCCACATAATACTGGAACGCATGGCCGCATTCATGGGTAATCACATCCAGATCGCCGCTGGTGCCGTTGAAATTCGCATAGATAAAGGGAACCTTGTAATCCGGCAGCTCTTCCATGTAGCCGCCGGCCTTTTTATTTTTTCTTCCCAGCACATCAAACAGCTCCATTTTCCGCATCATCCGGAAAAAGCCGGCCGTCTCCTTCGAAAGCTCCGTATACATCTGCTCTCCCGCTGCCAGAATCTCTTCCGGAGTTCCGGCAGGAGCCGGATTTCCCTCCGGAAAATAAACGCCTTCATCATAATAATACAGATGCTCCACGCCCAGCCGTTTCCTGCGTCTTTCATGCATCCGCTCTGCAAAGGGCACATACACTTTTTTCACCTGCTGCCGCAGCTCCTCCACCTGCTCACGCCCGTAGGAGTTCCGGTTCCGCAGATAATAGCCCATCTCAATGTAATTTTCATAGCCCAGCAGCTTCGCCTGACGGGTACGGTTCGCCACCAGCCGGTCATAGATTTCATCCAGCTCTTCTCCGTGCTCCGTAAAAAACGAAGCGTATTTTCCCCAGGCCGCCTGACGTACCTGACGGTCGGCGCTTCTCATATATTTCCCCAGAAGAGAAAGATTCAGGATCTCCCCCTCCCATTCAATCGCCGCAGATGCGATCAATTTGGAATAGCGGGCAACCAGCTTATTTTCCTCCTGAATCAAAGGAATCAGCTTTTCATCAAAAGCCTTCGCCGCCAGCTCCATAGATGCAAACGGCACCTGCCCGATTTCCTTTTCCAGATATTCCCGAAAAGGCGCTTTGCAGACTGCCTTCTGATATTCCGTCTGCACTGCCTGAAATCTGGGCATCTCCCGGTCATAATATTCATTTTCCTTTTCGTAAAATAAATCTGTCATATCGCCGTCTCTTCGGATCGATGCAATCAGACGCAGCGTCCGCACATGCCCCAAGAGCCGATTGAATTCCTGATGGATCTGAAGCTGCTCCCGGCCGCTTTGGGCCTCCATAGCCCGTTCAGCCAGCCGCCGCCCTTCCTGCACCGCCTCATCCAGATCAGCTCTGGAATACGGCATCTCTGAAAATTTCATTTGCTGCACACTCCTGTCTTTTTTACTGTTCCATGAAATCTCTATTTCTTCTGTTTCACAATCACCATGTCATATCCGGATATTTCCTTGCCGGGATCCCCGTAAAAGGGCTCCGTCTCCCCTTCCGGCAGAGGTAATTTCAGCGGCTCCGTGCCGAAGTTCTGATAAATAATATACCTCACATCCTCCGTCTCCCGGACAGTCACCTCCAGATTTTTGGGAATCCTGCCGGAAACCGGCCCGGATATGCCATACCGTTCCGCCAAAAGCCGGATGAAGTCCTGATAGAATTCCGTTTCTCCGTCTGCCGCCACATACCAGGCATACCCTTTTCCATATGCATTTACGGTCAGGGCCGGATATCCCTGATAAAAATCACTGCCGTAGGTCATCACCGCCTTTGCGCCCCGCAGCTCCAGCAGATCGCACAGATTCCTGCAGCGGTAAGTACGGGCCAGTCCCAGCTCATTGTCCGTCTCCGGAACCATCGAATTTTCTTCCCAATCATACAGCCCATCGATCTCCGTGCTGCGCACCCCCAGCACATCCATCAGGCCATGCGGTGTTCCGCCCAGGTAACAAAGATCCGTTTCATCTGCGATGCCGGACCAGTAGGTATTGATCAGAATACCACCTTTTTCCACAAAGGAACGCACCTTTTCGGCAAAGCCTTCTTTAAACATATAGCACATGGGCAGCGCCAGCACCCGATACTTTTCAATATCACAATCCATATCTACCAGATCCACGTTCAGCCCCAGCCTGCGGAAGCCTCCGTAAATTTTCTGCTGTACCTCGAAAAGATGCAGTCCCTGGTTTCTGGGCCCCTGGCTGTCCTCCATGGCCCACTGGCTTTCCCAGTCATACAGGATGGCCGCACAGCTTTCTACCCGGCTGCCGGCCAGCGGACCAATTTCCTTCAGCGCCTGTCCCACCCGGCATACCTCCCGGAATACTCTGGTATCATTTCCGCCGTAGTGGTCAATCATTGCTCCGTGAAACTTCTCGGAAGAGCCCCGGCTCTGCCGAATCTGGAAATACATCGCACCCTCTCCTCCATGGGCGATCGCCTGCATAGACTGCAGGAATAGGACGCCCGGACGCTTCAGCTTGCTGACGCTCTGCCAGTTGGTAGAGGAAGGGCAGGATTCCATCTGGAAAAAGGGCTTCCCCTTCAGAGAACGCATCAGATCGTGACACATTCCGTTATCATATCCTGTCTCTATCACCGGTTCCTTGTGCCAGGTCGGATACGTATCCCAGGAAACGATATCCAGTTCCTTTGCCAGCTTAAAGTAATCCAGTCCGCCGAAATAATGCATCAGATTGGCCGTCACCGGCAGCCCGCTTCCCCCGGCCCGGACCGCCTCCACCTCATTTCGGATAAAATCCGCCGTCTGCCGGGTAACAAAACGCTTCCAGTCCAGATTTAATGCATGGAGCGCACTCTCGCCGCGGGAGGAGGGGCTTTCAATCTGCTCAAAGCTTTGGTACGTATGGCTCCAGAAAACCGTATACCACCGCCGGTTCAGCTCTTCGATGGTTCCGTATTTCTCCTTCAGCCAGCCCTGAAATGCCTTCTGACACAACGGGCAGTGGCATTCCCCGCTGTACTCATTGGAAATATGCCACAGGATTACACCCGGATGGTTTCCGAGACGCTCTGCCAGCTTTTTGTTGATGATTGCCGTCTTTTCCCGGTATACCGGTGAGGTATAGCAATGATTATGGCGTCCTCCGAAAAGATTTCTGTGACGATCCTCCTCCACCCGAAGCACCTCCGGATACTTTTCGGCCATCCATTTCGGTCTTGCTCCCGACGGTGTCGCCAGAATCGTGGAGATTCCCCCGGCGTACAGCCGGTCCACAATTTCCTCCAGCCAGTCCAGATGAAAAACACCCTCCTCCGGCTCCAGCTTGGCCCAGGAAAAGATTCCAAGGCTCACTGTATTGCAGCCGGCTTCCTGCATCATCTGCACATCCTTTTCCAAAATATCAGGTCTGTCCAGCCATTGCTCCGGATTATAGTCGCCTCCGTGAAGCAGTCTTACAGTCCTAAAATCCATCTTATTCTTTCCTCCTGCGCTTTCTTTTATTCTAAACTTTCGTAACAGTTCAGCCTTCAGCTAAACTGTTACAGAAACCAGCCCATTTAAAGTTCGCCTTCGGCAAAGGGGCTGGTTTCTTTTCAACCGTCACTTGTTCTTACGGGCTTTGCAGCCAGTGCAAAGCCCTGGGCTGAACTGTTACAAATTTTCGTGCCTGCTTTGCAGGCACGACCAAAAATATAAGTCCGCGGATTGCCTCGCACTTTGCGCTTCCGCTCAGGCCATTCCATATTTTACGATCAGCCCCAGCACCAGAAGATGCAGCGGGTAAAACACATAATACACGTATTTGGGCAGCCGGTCCTTTCGCTGTCCGTTATAACAATAAATTCCGTAAAATGCCAGCGGGCCGGTCACATAAAGGAGACTGATCACCACGCCAAGCAGTGTCTTTATTCCGTTTTTTCCATAAAATACATAAAATACCGCCACCAGCAGAATCAGGCAGAGGCCATAGGCCGCCCGGAAAAGCGCCGCCCAGATAATTGCCGCCAGTACGATCAAAAGCTGCAGCACAGACGCCATCATTCCGCCCCTTTCCTGAGCCATTTTCAGAAAATAAAGCATCAGCAGACAGATGCTCATGGACACCAGCGCATTCTGACTGGAAAAATCCATCCATTTCTGCTGCATGGCCAAATCGTAGGGTATTTCACTCAGCAGCGCAAAAAGCACCATAGTAAGCAGATATCTGGAATAGCTTGATGTATTCCGAAACCCCTCCACCAGTAAAAAAGCAAAGATCGGAACGGAAAGTCCCCCCAAAAGCTCCAGTCCTGAGCTTATGCCCGCCAGCGTCATCAGATGAGAATCCTCCGCAAGCGCCTGAGAGAGCCCCTCCTGCGTATACTGTCCCAGATGAATCATTCCCTGCCCTACGATTACGATGCCGACCGACTGAAGAAACATGGTAATACATGCAAACAGCTTCAGTCCATCTGCAGTAATATCCGGTGTTTTCCAGACAACCCCTCTTCTTCCCATTGTTGTATTACTCATAGCATCTCTCCCATCCTGTTTTTTTCCTTTTTTATCTCTGTTATAACAGCGGAACCGGCAGTGGTTCGTTTCCTCCCCTCTTGCCGGCTCCTGTTTCTTCTCTTTTGTTTATCAGCCCTTCACGGCACCGCCCGTAATGCCTTCCACATAGAATTTCTGCATAATGAAAAACAGTACAGAAATCGGAATGGAAACCAGTACGCCGCCGGCGCAGAACTGCGTGAAATAACTGTTGATCAGGCTCTTATCCAGCATCTTGTACAGTCCGATGGCCACCGTATATTTCGTAGAGATACCTGCATTCAGAATCATCTTCGCATAAACGAAATCCATCCACGGAACCAGGAAGCTGCTGATTACCGTGTACACAATGATGGGACGGCTCATAGGAAGAATTACCTGCCAGAAAATACGGGCTTCGCTGCAGCCGTCGATCCGGGCCGCCTCGCAAAGCGCCCTGGGAACCGTATCAAAAAATCCCTTGGCAATCAGATACCCCAGACCGGAGGATGCGGAATACACCATAATCAGACCGATATAGCTGTTGGTCAGGTTAAATGATTTCAGGATAAAATAAACTGCGATCATTGCCAGCATACCCGGAAACAGGTTCAGGATAACCGCAATGTTCATCAGCGGCTTACGCATAGGAAACCGCATTACAGAAGTGGCGTAAGCCACCATCAGTACAAACATGGTGGAAATCACACAGGTAAAGCAGGCGATGATAAAGGTATTCATAAACCATTGCGGAAACTGTGCCACCGTATCCGGATGAAACAGCTTCCCGTAATTAACAATACTCCATTCCTGCGGGAAAAAGGTACTGGTATTCATTCCCGAATAGGCGCTGAAGGAAGTACAAACCAGCCAGATGATCGGGATCAGCCAGAAAAATGCCAGGAATGCGATCAATAAATTGTGCAGTACGATGGATGATGTTCTGCTGCTCTTCATTTTCTTCATTATTGATATGTTCCCTCCCTGTCTCCTTTAATCATGCGGTTAAATGCGATCAGCGTAAATACCGCACAAATGATAAACACAATGATACCGATTGCCGATGCCATCTTATAGTTATAATACTCCTGGGTCAGACGGAACAGCCAGGTAACCAGCAGATCCACTTCCTTAGCCTGGGAGTTTGCCATGGCCTGATTGGTGGTTACATAAACATCCTGGGTCAGCAGGTAAATTACATTGAAGTTGTTAATATTTTTAACGAAATCCGTAACCAGAGCAGGCCCTGTCACAAACAGCAGGTAGGGCATGGTAATGCTCTTAAATACCTGAAACGGGCTGGCCCCGTCCACTCTGGCACTCTCCAACTGATCCGACGGCAGATTCATCAGTACACCGGTGGCAATCAGCATCTGGTAGGGAACGCCGATCCAGATATTGATCAGGATAATCATCACATGTGCCCAGCCCGGTGCGGACAAAAACGGGATATAGCTGGTGGACACCAGGCCGATGTCCCGCAAAAAGCCGGTAAGTCCGATATTCGCACAGATGGTATTTACAATTCCGCCGTTGGAGAAAAAGTTCCGTACCAGCAGCAATGATACAAACTGCGGTACTGCAATCGTAATAATAAACAGTGTTCTCCACAGCTTCGGCAGCCTGGTCTTTCTGCTGTTCAGCAGCAGAGACAGCAGGATACCTCCGATATAGGTAGTAAAGGTGGCAAAAAATGCCCACACAAGCGTCCAGCCCAAAATCCGTACAAAAGCATATCCGAAGGTACTGGTCAGTCCTCCGCCTCCGAACAGACTGATGAAGTTGGTCCATCCGGTCCAGGTAAACAAACTGGTGGGCGGCATATGATTCTGGTCATAGTTGGTAAATGCTACGAAAATCAAAAGCAAAATCGGGATCATCGTAAAAATCACAACACCCAGAACCGGAAGCGTCAGCAGAGTAATGTGAAATTTCTCTTCAATCAGAGAATGCAGATCCTCCCGGAACGTATTGATATGACCGCCTTCCTCTTCTTTTTTCTGAAGATGGTAAGCATGAATCACATTTTTTACCCAAACCACAAAGGCCGCAAACCATACCACAAAGCTGAACAGAGAAAACAACAGAATCTGGAATGAATTATCGTAATCATTCCATTCATTTTTCATGGTCTGCATGTTAAAAACCTGCTCCGGTTCTACGGTTCCCAGCGAACCGAATTTCGGAACATACTGCATTGCAAAAAATACGGTAAACAGGATGATGCCAGCTTCCAGCAGCGTCATCAGCAAAGCCTTGATATATTGCTTGCGCTTGGCATAACCGGCGCCCATCCAAACCAGCGAAAGCCTGGTAAAGGCATCCCCTTTGACAACAGCGGTTCCGAAATCAGAAAAGAAACCGCCGATCGCACGGAAGAAGCCGCCGACTGCAGCAGCCGCTCCGCCCTTATTTTCATTTGCCATAATCTCCTCCCTTGTTCAAGTAACAGTTCAAATTTTAAAACATGCCTTCGGCATCTCAACTTCCCTGCCCCTCAAAGGTGTTCCTATGAGAGAAAAATACAGGGGACCGACGCAAAATAATCCGGCCCCCTGCGAGAAAATCTCTATATAACTTTTCTGAACCATGCCGGTTTCAGCGCCTTTTTATTCCGCAGACAAAGATTTTTTCTGCTGTTTTGCACGGCTCATCTCCGCTCTTGTATTACTCAATCGGAGCGGTCACACCCTCTACCAGGGTATCCAGAGCTTCCTGAATGCCGGCTTCATCGTCTACGGACAGCTTGCCCTGTGCGATCAGTTCACCCATAGTAGCTGCCGGATCCCAATATTTTCCGCCTACAAGCTGAACTACACCGTAAGGAGACTGTTCTGCCAGTGCTGCAATTGCTGTATTTGCCTTCACGGAATCAGATTCTACTACAGTCAGATTGGTAGGTCCGATCTCACGCTGATCGAAACGTGCCTGCTGAGAAGCTTCGTTGGTCAGGTAATCAGCCAGCATCACTGCCCAGCCGAAGTTATCCGCATATGCGTTTACGCCTACAAATTTATATCCTGCCACAGAACCCTGCTGAACCTGTTCTTCCCCCAGCGTATAGGTAGGAAGCTTGGTAGCCGCATAACCATCACCGTATACCTCCTGAGCTGTAACCGCATCCCAGGTACCGGAAACTACCGCACACAGAGCGCCGGAAGCAAGCTGATTGGAAATATCGCCGTCTGCAACTGCCATAAATGCCGGATTTCCTGCAATGTTCAGCATACTCTGCACTACCTGTACGCCGGTATATCCGTCAGCGCTGGTCCCGTTCCAGTCAATGGCAGTCGTTCCATCCTCATTCAGTCCGGTGGTAAAGCCTGCGCCGTAGAAGAAGGATGCGTTATACCAGCCGGATGCAAGGGTCATACCCACCTGCTTTCCGGCTGCTTCTGCTGCAGCCAGCAGGCTGTCCCAGCTTGCCACATCCTCCTCAGAAAGAACAGAAGAGTCATAATACAGGAAGAAACCGTTATCACCTGCCATGGGGAATGCGTACAGGCTTCCGTCTACGCTGGCAGCCTCTACGGAGCCGGCGTCATTCGCTGCCTTCACATCGTCCAGCGTTTTGCCTGCCACACCCTGAAGCGCTTCACCATAATCGTCCAGCTTAGCCAGTGCGCCTGCCTTTACCAGGTCATAAATCTGATCGCTGGCAAATGCATAAACGTCTGCTGCCGCTTCAATATCGGTCAGTACGGTATCCTTTGCAGTAGACTCAGACTCAACCCCGATCTGGATATCAAAGCTCTGATCCGGATAAGCCTCCTTAAATCCCTCTACCAGCTCAGCCAGCAAAGCCTGGTCCTCTTCCGCTCCCCACAGTGTCAGACTGATGGTCTCTTCCGCACTTGCTGCGCCGGTCATAGACAGGGCCATAGCTGCTGCCAGAACGGATGCCGCTACTTTCTTGCTCATTTTCATATACTTTTACCTCCTGATTATGAAATATTTAAGTCATGTTTCCAGCGGTTTGCGCAACCGCTTGTTCATATTCTAAGTATAAACGGATTTGTTTCTGCTGTCAATTAGCTAATAGTATATAAATTCGCAAATATTTTTTAAACACATTGCACAAATCTATTCTCTTGTTGCGCAACCGTTTGCTCATTATCATATTACTTTGTCGTCTCCCGAAGAATCACCTGATAATTTAGCTGAGGGACTTCCTCCTCCGTCTCCTCTCCCAAAAGCCGCAGCAGCTTCCGGCAGGCATTCCTTCCCAGCATTACCGTATCAAACCGCACGCTTGTGATCGGAGGGTCATTGTATTCCATCTGGCCGCTGTCGTAAAAGCTGGCCAGCCTGCATTCCTCCGGCAAACGGACCTGCTTCTCCCGCAGACAGCCCAGCGCCAGATTACTGATAAAGTCATCCATACACACAATTCCGTCCGCCTGCGCGGCCAGCGACGCTTCTACCGCTTCCATGGCCTGCAGGTGATTATCCACATTCCGGAAAATCAGAGAAGCATCCACCGGCACCCCCATCTTTTCATGAGCCTGCACGAAGCCCTGAAAACGGCTTTCGTTCACACTGATGTCATCCTTTCCTCCCATCAGAGCCAACCTGCGTATCCCCTTCATCAGCATGATTTCCGTCAGTTCACGGCTGGCCTCTTCATTGGGATTATCCACATAAACAGTCCCGGGCTCCGTGCCGGGTCCCACCACCAGATAGGGCATCTCATTTTTTCTCAGATAGTCCTGAATAAACGAATGCTCCGTGGCACGGCTTAGGATCACTCCGTCCACCTTCCGGTTACAAACCAGCCGGCTTACCTGAGACAGCTCCTCGCCCTCCACCATGGAAATGATAATGTCGTAATTCCATCTGGAAGCCTCCTGGCAGATGCCTTTCATACAATCCTTAAAAAAGGAATATTCCGTAGCCGCATAATCCATGGGCAAAAGCAGGCCAAGGTTATACGTTTTTTTCTGAGCCAGCCCCTTTGCCACCGCATTCGGGCGGTAGTCATGCTCCTCAATAAAACGCTGTACTCTTTCCCTGGTCTTGGTGCCGATACGCCCTTTCCCCGAGATGGCTCTGGAAACTGTGCTTTTACTTACTCCCAGCTCCCTGGCCACATCATCGATCGTATAGTATTTTTTCTCCTGTTCCTCCATAAGACCTTCTCCATTTACGCAACCGTTTCCCCATTCCATTTTTAGAATAACAAATCCCCGTACCACTGGCAAGCACTAATTTCGAACCGCATCACTGCACGAAATACTTTTTACGATGGAGCTGTTTCAAAATCGAATTTGCAGCAGCCCCATCACGCAAAAAAAGAAAGCATCCTCTGCTTTCTTTTTTCAGAGCGCGAGACGGGATTCGAACCCGCGACCCTCGCCTTGGCAAGGCGATACTCCACCACTGAGCCACTCGCGCATACTTTATTCTCTTTTTCTTTTCTCCGCTCTCCTGCCTGTAAAAAAAGCCTTCGGCATCTCAACTCCCTCTGTCCCTCGATCCTGAGGATAGAAGGCATTTTGGGCACCGGATGCAGATTACGCAGCAATAAAACACCTTATGCATCCGTGCGCATCACCGCACGAAGCGCTTCTTATGATATAGGAAAGTGAAAACTCTATATCACAGGAGACCAGAAAGCGCGAGACGGGATTCGAACCCGCGACCCTCGCCTTGGCAAGGCGATACTCCACCACTGAGCCACTCGCGCATATCACTGTCCGCTCTTGCGAACAGTTAATACTATACTATAGAGTTTTAAATTTGTCAACTACTTTTTACAATTTATTGTATAAGTCCAGGCTCAAAGCAGAGACGGATGGACTGCTGGCAGGCCATTCCGGCTCTGCTTTTGAGACGACAACAGATATGAGGAAGCAGGGCGGTTCGCCCGAATTCCGAATAGCTGTAGGATTGCAGAAGCAGGGCGGTTCGCCCGAATTCCGAATAGCTGTAGGATTGCGGAAGCACAAAGTGCGGAGCAATCCGTGGACTTATATTATTGTGGTAGTCCAGGCTCAAAGCTTCTCCAGATATTCCCCGAACCGGTCCAGCGCATCCTGCACCGGTTTTGGACTGGTCATATCCACGCCGCACAGCTTCAAAAGCTGTATGGGACTCATGGAGCTGCCTCCCTGAAGAAATTTTTTATAATTTTCCACCGCATGGGGCTCTCCATTCCAGATCTTTTCCGAAATAGCTATGGCCGCCGAAAATCCGGTGGCATACTGGTACACATAGAACGGACGGTAGAAATGAGGAATTCTGGCCCATTCCCAGGCGATCTCCTCATCCGATACCATTGCTTCGCCGAAATACCTTTGATTCAGATCCAGATAAATGGCGCAAAGCGTTTCTGCATTCAGCGTCCCACCTGCCTGTACCCGCTCATGCGTAATCTTCTCAAACTCTGCAAACATGGTCTGCCGGTACAACGTGCTTTTGAACTGCTCCAGGAAGTAATTGATCAGATAGGCCCTTTCCTGAGGCTCCCGGGTCTTTTGCAGGAGGCTGCGCATCAGAAGCGCCTCATTGCAGGTAGAAGCCACCTCCGCCACAAAGATGCGGTAATCCCCGTAAATATAGGGCTGGCTCTGCCGGGTATAGTAGCTGTGGATGGAGTGCCCCAGCTCATGGGCCAGCGTGAACACATGGTTCAGACTGCCCTGGTAATTCAGCAGAACATACGGAAGGGTTCCATAGCTTCCGCCGGAGTAGGCGCCGCAGCGCTTCCCTTCATTTTCATACACATCGATCCACCGCTGTTCCATTCCCTGCCGCAGAAGAGACTGATATTCCTCTCCCAAAGGCTGCAGACCCTCCAGGACGATCTGCTTTGCCTCCTCGAAGGTATATTTTTTCGAAACGTTTTTCACCATCGGCACGTAGACATCATACATATGCAGCTCTTCCACGCCCAGCATCTTTTTCCGCAGGGCCACATACCGGTGCATCCGGGGCAGATTGCGATGGACCGTCTCGATGAGCTGGTTATACACCTCCACCGGTATCTGGGATGCGTCCAGCGCCGCCTCCAGAGAACCGGTATAGTGACGCTCCCTGGCAAAAAACAGGCACTGGCGCACATTGGCATCATACAGGGCAGCCAGCGTATTGCCAAACTGTGCGTAGCCCCGGTAAAGCTTCACAAAAGCGTCCTTTCGTACCTGGCGGTCTGCGTTTTCCTCCAGCGGCACAAAGGTCTCCTGCGTCAGAGGAAGCTCCCTCCCCTGGGAATCTCTCACATTTTCAAAGGTCAGATCCGCATTCTGGAACATGGAGTATACCTGATAGGGCGCATTTCCCAGCTCATACGCCTGAGCCAGCATCCGCTCCTTCTCTTTCGGCAGCGTATGCTTTTTCTTCCGCCGCAGCTCTTCCAGATACACCCGGTAGACCTCCAGCTTCTCGTTTTCCTGCAGGCAGGCCTCCAGCTTCTGCTCATCCAGATCCAGAATCTCCGGCTCCAGCCAGGCGCATACGCCGTCCAGCCTGGTAGCCAGTGTCCGGGCCTTCCCCTCCATCTGCTGATAATGGCTGTTGCCTGTATTTTCATCCAGACGCATACTGGCATACGCATACAGCTTTCCCAGAAGCTGGCTAAGCCCGCAGTATTCTTCCAGAATCTCCAGCATCCTCTGACTGCCTGCGGCCAGCTTCCCCTGCTGCTTTTCAAACGCCTCCATCCGGATGACCAGCCGTTTCGCATCCTCCTCCCACGCTTCGTCCGCAGGATAGATCAGCTCCAGATTCCAGGTATCTTCTGTACGCTGCTCTTCTCTTTTCCGAATCCCTGCCATAATCTGCCTCCTTACCTTCCAATCTTCCCAATCACATAAACCTTCGTCAGATTTTTCTCGTTTAAAAGAAATTCTTCTTTCTTCTGAAAGCCGGAATGCCGGTTCAATTCCCGCACCGTCAGCTCCGGGTTCATCGTATACAGAATCAGGATTCCATCCTCCTTCAGGAATTCATACGCCCGGTCAAAGAAACGGTGATACAGCGCCCCAAGCTCCATGCTGTCCGTGCTTCTTGGCATATCCGTAATAATTTCATCAAATAAATACGTATGCGTAAAGTCAAAAAAATCCCGGTTGATATAATGAACGGTGCTGCCGTCCCGCTCCGTATTCCTTCTGGCTTTTTCAATCGCTTCTCCAAAAATATCCAGCCCATACATATGCTCCGCATGTACCGCCCGGTTTCGCTCCAGCAGCATCGTCCCCACTCCGCAGAAGGGATCCAAAATCTGCGCCCCCTCCTTCATATAATTTTGGGTCAGCCGCACAGTCAGCGCTGCATTTACCGGCGATATGGAAGAGGCCACCGCCTCCTTTCGGTAGGCAAACCTACGGTCCGGAAGGGTGTAAAGCTTCAGCATAGGCAGAAAGGAGCCGTCCTTTTTCTCTAAAAGCCGCAGCTCCACCTCATAATCCGCCGCAGTATTCCACAGCCGTCCGCCGGAAAGCCCGTCCAGACGCTCTGCGGCCTTCCGGATAAAATCCCCTTTCTTTTCGGCAGCCATGGGGCCCTTGATTTCCATGCGGTAATAAAAACAGCCTCCTGTTTTATGCAAATTCTCCAGGAAATCCGCTATGCCAAGCTTTGCCAGGCCTGCACCGATCTCCTCCGGCTTCCCGGACAGCGCTCTGCCTGACGGCAGAGGGAACAGCAGCTCCGTATAGGTGCGAATCCGCATCAGCTCCTTCAAATTCCCATTCCGGATCTTAACGCCCTGGCCCAGCTCCGTGACCTGCCCTTCTGTAATCTGACTTTTTGTGGCTTCTCTCTGATTCCGGTTCGTCACCAAAATCACCTCCGGAGCCGGCTCATAGCCGATAAATGTATGCTTCCTGGGCTTTTCCTGCTTTAAAATCATATTTTGGAGCTGTACCAGCTCCTCCCGCACATGCTTCCTGTTTTCCTCCGACGGCACAGTCTGCTTCAGTTCCTCCCGTCTGCTTTTCAGCTTTTCCAGATAAGGGCCGTAGTCCAGCCGCTCCATTGCCTTCAAATAATCTGTCCGGACAAACAGGGTTTCTTCTTTTTGATAAGCAGCAAAAAGAAACGGAAGCAAATCCTCCGTCTCCATGTCTCCCAAAATCAGCGCTGCATTCTTTCTCACCTTGGGATCGTCTGACTGCAGCAGCCGTGTCAGCACATGAAAATCTCCGCCCAGCAGGTAAGCAAATTTTCTCTGATTTTCCTCTGTTTTCAGTTCCCGCCGCAGGGAAATCAGATTGGCTCTGATCTCTCTTCCGGCGCAGATTTCACCATATAATTCTTTTATCATGCCCTCCGTGTGATTCCTTTCTTTTGGTAATTCCGGTATGACTGTCCCCATGACCTTTTCGGGGGGTGCCTTTCTTCCGCGCATCACCTGCCATTACTCCTCCGAATCAGCCTCCGCCATGCTCTCCAGATAAGCCTCCAGCACGTCCACCTCCGGATCTGTCTCCTTCGAAGCCGCAAGCGCTTCACACTCTGCCCGGAAAGCCATCACATCGTCCTTAAATTCCTCCCATTTATCCTCATGCTCCACATAATACAGCGGGCATTCCTTTCCTGTTACATCGTAGTGACGGATAATGTCCTCTCGTCCCAATCCGTATTTTTCCGTCAGATAAGCGGTCAGATGCACCAGAGATTGATAGGTCTCCTCCGTAAACTTTCCGGTGGCATCCCTATGACAGTTTTCAATGGAAATCGAATCATGGTTCTCGCTGTTGCTGGCATAGGCGATCTCATCATCCGGTACGCATTGGATGATCTCCCCCTCCATGCCAATCACATAATTGGCGCTCATAGACACATTCTGCAGATCCTTCAGGCTCTCAAAATAGTCATGATTCTGCTGGGCCGTAGTCATAGGATTCCCCAGATAATGAATCACAATGTAATTGATTCCATCCGTTTTTGTTCCCGGCCGGGAATAATCATTAATCGTCAAAAGCTGTTTATCAATATCCGGGCGGGGAACAAAAAGCTGATCTCCTTCCGTTTCTTCTATGTAATCGATGGTCACATCCTGCTCCAGAAGTGCGTCCAGCTCTTCATCCTCTTTGGGCAGCAATATGATCATCAGCCCGATCAGTACGATCACCGCTTCCGCAAACGCAATCCACAAAAGAATACGACTGCTTTTTTGTTTTTTTCTCTGTTTTCTTCGCATTGTTCCGTCCCGGCTGCCCGTTCTGTCCGATACAGCCGTTTCCTTTATCCTTTTTCAAGTACAGCATGATAGTACCTGCGCTCATCAAATATTAGTATACAATATATCTTCTGATTTGGCACGCTTTTTTTGTAAGGGGCTGCCGCAAAATCGAAAAGCAACAGGATCTGTATCCAGGGTGTTTGTATCACCGAGACATCTGTCCCGCTCCGGCGCAGATCCCTGCAGCGGTCTCCGGACACGGTCCGTTTTTTCACTGCACGGCGAAGGGCGCCGTTCGCTCATCTCTTTCGATGGTTTTACGGCACCCTCCCTGATAAATTTATTCTTCCACGCTGTAGTTCGGCGCTTCTTTTGTAATATGAATGTCATGGGGATGAGACTCTTTCAGAGATGCGGCGGAAATCTTCACGAACCGTCCATTCTCCTTCAGATCTTCGATGGTCGGAGCCCCGCAGTAGCCCATGCCGGAGCGCAGGCCTCCCATAAGCTGGAATACCGTATCCTCCACACTGCCCTTATAGGCTACACGGCCTTCCACGCCTTCCGGAACCAGCTTCTTGGCATTCGTCTGGAAATAGCGGTCCTTGCTGCCGTTTTCCATAGCTGCGATGGAGCCCATGCCCCGGTAAACCTTATACTTTCTTCCCTGATACAGTTCAAAGGTTCCCGGGCTTTCATCGCATCCCGCAAACATACTGCCCATCATGCATACATTTGCACCGGCTGCGATCGCCTTTGTCACATCGCCGGAATACTTAATTCCGCCATCGGCAATAATCGGAATACCGTACTCCTTTGCCACGCTGTAGCAATCCATCACTGCCGAGATCTGGGGAACGCCGATCCCTGCAACCACACGGGTCGTACAGATCGATCCCGGTCCGATCCCCACCTTCACTGCATCAGCGCCTGCTTCAATCAGCGCCCTGGCAGCGTCGCCGGTAGCCACATTTCCTGCGATCACCTGAAGCTCCGGATAGGCCTCCTTCACCATCCTTACGCAGCGAAGCACGTTTGCAGAGTGACCGTGAGCGGAATCCAAAACCACCACATCCACATGCGCCTGTACCAGTGCCTCTACCCGTTCCAGCACATTGGCTGTAATGCCGATGGCTGCGCCGCAGAGCAGACGGCCCTGCTCATCCTTAGCGGACAGCGGATACTTGATCTGCTTCTCAATATCCTTGATCGTTACCAGACCCTTCAGATTGAAGTTCTCGTCCACGATGGGAAGCTTCTCTTTTCTGGCCTTCGCCAGTATCTTCTTTGCCTCTTCCATGGTAATTCCCACCGGAGCAGTGATCAGCCCCTCTGAGGTCATGGATTCTTTGATTTTCTTTGAGAAATCCTCTTCAAACAGCAGATCCCGGTTGGTAATAATACCTACCAGCTTGCCATCCTCTGTAATCGGCACTCCGGAAATCCGGAATTTCGCCATCAGGGCGTCTGCTTCTGCCAGAGTGTTTTCCGGAGACAGATGGAAGGGGTCTGTAATAACGCCGTTTTCGGAACGTTTCACCTTATCCACCTCTTCAGCCTGAGCTTCAATGGACATATTCTTATGAATAATGCCAATTCCGCCCTGTCGAGCCATTGCTATTGCCATGCGGTGCTCTGTAACCGTATCCATCCCTGCGCTCATCAGCGGAATGTTCAGCTTGATCTTTTTCGTCAGCCAGGTGGACACATCTACCTGGTTGGGGATCACTTCTGAATAGGTCGGTATCAGCAGCACATCATCGAAAGTAATACCTTCACTTACAATCTTTCCCATGCCTAGTCCCTCTCATCTACTGTAAATTTTATTAAGTGCTATTAAATCTATACTCTAACAAATTCAATTCGCCTTGTCAACCTTTGATTTTAATACTGGCAGACCTTACGGGGCGCCAGCCTGCGGATCTCTCCTACTACGTTTTCATTCAGCTCCAGCTTCACCAGCTCCCGCTGCTTCTCCTGATTAAAAACCAGACTGTAAGAAGAAACCTGAGGATCCAGAGAGGTATAATCCCGGATCCGGATGTCCTTGTTATTTACGTAGCTGTCCAGCGCATGGGAATTGGACGGCGCCATGATCTCCAAATTCTCAATATCATAGCTGGCGCAGCGCTTCCGCTTCTGCTTTCCCATGATCTTGTCGATGTCAATCTCCCCGTTTACATACAGATATTCATACTCCAGATCAAACCGTGGAATCATAAGATACGTAATGATTCCCAGTACCACTGCCGCCAGCAGCAGGGGCCAGGCAATCACTACACCTACCGCGAAGCAGACCGCTGTCCCTCCGATCAGGGCGGCTTTCTTCACCTTGTCCGAGGTGGGCGTAATGCGTTTCACCATAATTTCACTGTACATATCACTCATTTTTTCTACCTGCCTTTTCCTTTTCTTTTATTCTGATCTGCCCTCTGTGCAGATTTTCACTTGTGATACCGGCATCACCCCTCCAGGCTCTCCGGTTCCTGCTGGAAAGCGGCTGTATCTCCCATCAGGTAATGCAGAAATTTCACGGACATATCCGTCCCCAGGCTTCCTACGGGAACCGCCAGATAAACGGCTTCCTCCGTCGGATACAAGCCGCTCTCTGCCAGCTTCTCTGCCTCATCCACACGGATGCCGTAGATCCCCTCTTCTCCCTCCTCGGGACGCATGGGCGCATCCAGGTACTGCTCCCATTCCTCCAGCTCCTCCGGGGAAAGCACCTCATCCATCTTCTGGAACGTTCCGTTCCCTGCATAATGCCGGTAAACGCTTTCCGGCATTATCATACTGTCCAGCGACCCTTCCGACATATATGCCATCACCTTAATGGTGGCCGCCGTGGTAGCGTTATCCATAGAATCGAAATTCACCGACAGGGAAAAATCAAGATCCAACTGCTGGTCTTTTTCCAGACCGCCCAGATAATCCTCAAAGCCCTGCCACAAGGTCTGAGAATCTCCGGCCAGATAATCGCAGTTGAGAAATACCGTCTGCATCACCGTATCAATTCTCATATTATGTATGATCGTGCTGATCACAGAGCCCAAAAACACGATCCCGATCAGAATCACAAAGACGATTTTATAGTAGTCCCAGACATAGCCGATCCGCTGCTTCCAGTTCATCTCCTTTAGCTTTTTCCGTTCCCGCTCCATCCGCACCTTCCGGCTTAAGCCATCCAGGCTATCTTCTTTTGGCATTACCGTCCTCTGCTCTGTTTCCTCTCCTTTGGTCTCCCGCTGGTCCTTCATTTCTTCTTTTCGCACTTTATCCGCTGCCTTTCCATCCTTCTGCTTTCCTACGGTTCCCGCTTCTGGATATTAGTTTACCACAAAAGGAGACAACCGTAAATCTTGATTGTCTCCTTTTCTTTGAATTTCATTACTTTTATTTATTTTTTATTTTTTCAGGTGATTCTTACATCATTCCCATTCCGCCTGCACCGCCGGCCGGTGCTGCCGGAACATCTTCTTTAATAATACCTACTACCGATTCTGTGGTCAGCAGGGTGGATGCAACGCTGGTAGCATTCTGCAGAGCGCTTCTGGTCACCTTTGCCGGGTCCAGAATGCCGGCTTCTACCATATCTACATATTCCTCCTTGTATGCATCGAAACCTACGCCGGTATCTGCCTCTTTTACTTTATTTACAATGACAGAGCCTTCCAGTCCGGCATTTGCGGCAATCCGGTACAGAGGAGCTTCCAGAGCCTTCAGAACGATCTTTGCTCCGGTCTTTTCATCCCCTTCCAGGGTGCCAACCAGCTCTGCAACCTTCTTGGATGCGTGTACGTAAGCAGATCCGCCGCCTGCGATAATACCTTCCTCAACGGCTGCCTTCGTAGCGTTCAGAGCATCCTCCATACGGAGCTTCGCTTCCTTCATCTCGGTCTCAGTAGCAGCGCCTACACGGATAACAGCTACGCCGCCGGCCAGCTTTGCCAGTCTTTCCTGCAGTTTTTCTTTATCAAACTCAGACTTTGTTTCCTCGATCATGGCCTTGATCTGGTTCACTCTGTCTGAAATCTCCTTCTTATCGCCAAGTCCGTCTACGATAATGGTGTTCTCCTTCTGAACCTTTACGGATTTTGCATGACCCAGCATATCCATGGTAGCATCCTTCAGCTCCAGGCCTACCTCCTCGGAAATAACCTGGCCGCCGGTCAGGATTGCGATATCCTTCAGCATTTCTTTTCTTCTGTCGCCATAACCCGGAGCCTTTACGCCCACTACCTGGAAGGTGCCCCGCAGCTTATTTACGATCAGGGTGGTCAGTGCTTCCCCTTCGATATCCTCAGCAATGATCAGCAGTTTTCTTCCGGACTGCACGATCTGCTCCAGCAGAGGAAGAATCTCCTGGATGTTGCTGATCTTCTTATCGGTGATCAGGATGCAGGGATCGTCCAGAACTGCTTCCATCTTTTCCATATCGGTAGCCATATATGCGGAGATATAACCCCGGTCAAACTGCATACCTTCTACCAGATCCAGCTCCGTCTGCATGGTCTTGGACTCTTCAATGGTAATTACGCCGTCCTGGGATACCTTTTCCATCGCATCTGCGATCATAACGCCTACATTCTCATCACCGGAGGAAACAGCCGCAACCTTTGCGATCTGCTCTTTCCCGCTTACCTTCTGGCTCATTTCCTTAATTGCCTCTACCGCCAGATCGGTTGCCTTCTTCATACCCTTTCTCAGAACGATGGGATTTGCGCCTGCAGCCAGGTTCTTCATTCCTTCGTTTACCATCGCCTGTGCCAGAACAGTGGCTGTGGTAGTTCCGTCGCCGGCCACATCGTTGGTCTTGGATGCAACCTCACGGATAAGCTGTGCGCCCATGTTTTCAAACGCATCCTCCAGTTCAATTTCCTTTGCAATGGTAACGCCGTCATTGGTGATCAGGGGAGCGCCGTACTGTTTATCCAGAACAACGTTTCTTCCTTTCGGTCCAAGGGTCACACGAACCGTATCTGCCAGCTTATTTACACCGCATTCCAGAGCTTCTCTGGCTTCTGCGCCAAACTTAATTTCCTTTGCCATAATTCATCATTCCTCCTGTTTTTCTTATTAACACCTGATAGCTGCTCCGCAGCTTCACAGCTTTATGCAAAAATCCATCTCAAATCAGCCTCATTGACCGGCCCAGGTTCCCGGCTGATTATTCTACGATTGCCAGAATGTCGCTCTGCTTTACGATGATGTATTCTTCATCCTCCAGCTTCACTTCGTTTCCCGCATATTTTGAATAAATCACCTTATCTCCGGCTTTCACCTGCATGGTAACTTCTTTTCCGTCAACCATTCCGCCCGGGCCGACTGCGATTACCTCAGCCTCCTGGGGCTTTTCCTGGGATTTTGTGGTCAGGATGATACCGGATTTTGTGGTTTCCTCTGCCTCAAACTGCTTTAATACAACTCTGTCGCCTAAAGGTACTAATTTCATATTCTATTCCTCCTTAACAATCTTTCTGCTGTACTGCCTGTTATCATTGGCAATGTCTGTATCCTTTATTTTGCTAGCACTCACTTAAATCGAGTGCTAACCGATGGTTCTATATTAGTTAAAATAGGAAAAATATGCAACCGTCTTTACAAACAGATATTTTTGATTTTTGATATTATTTCTTTTAAATACTCTCTTTTTCTCTTGTTTTCTTAAATTTTCTATTTTAATGTTATTTTTGTTCCCCCAAAACGTCTTCTGCGGCAAATATTCACTGTCGGATTCCCGTTTCACACAAATAAGGGCTGCCGCAGTCTCAAAATCATTCCTGACCCTGATCCCGCAGCAGCCCGTTCTTTTTCTTTTTCTGAAAAACCTACAGCATCTTTTCTTTTTTTATCTTTGCCAGTTCATCAAATACCACATCATTCAGGACCTTAATATACGTGCCCTTCATACCGGAGGAGCGGGACTCGATCACCCCGGCGCTCTCGAATTTACGCAGCGCATTTACGATCACGGATCTGGTGATCCCCACCCGGTCTGCAATCTTGCTGGCCACCAGTACCCCTTCACTGCCGTTCAGCTCATCAAAAATATGAATAATCGCTTCCAGCTCAGAATAAGACAGGGTGCTGACCGCGGATTTCACGATCTGAATCTTACGGTTTTCTTCCGCATTCTCCTCGTTTACAGAGCGCATCATTTCCAGGCCTACTACCGTAGTGCCATACTCACTCAGAATAATATCATCAATCTCGTACTGGCCGCCGCATTTGTACATAAACACCGTACCAAGCCGTTCCCCGGCAATATCGATCGGATTTATGATTGCCTGATATTTTTTCACATTCTGTCCTTCAAACCCCAGCGTCTCCAGATTCACGTTTTCTTTCGTGGAAAGCACACTCAGGAAACGTTCATTCAGCAGCGGATCAATAAAGCCGCCCACCTTATCAACGATCAGCTCCGTAATTTCCTCCACACCTTCACATTCGCTGACACCCAATACCTTTCCCTTCCGGCTGATTACAAGAATATTGGAATTCATTATCTCTGTCAGTACTTCACAGATATCATTAAATACAACTTTGCTGGAATTGTTGTTATGCAAAAGCTGATTAATTTTTCTGGTTTTATCTAATAATTGTACACTCATACCCGCCTCCCGCACATTTTCAGGTCAATATCACGATAAATCTCATTTTAACACATAGTTTTCAGATTTTCAATTTCGTTTTTGATCTTTATTCGTAATATAACCGCAATTTTCATTGGCGCACAGTAATTTGCTCCCTTTTTCCAGCATATAGCTTCCGCATTCCGGGCATTTCTGGCTGGAAGGCTTCTGCCAGGACATAAAATCACACTCCGGATTCTCACAGCCAAAATATCTTCTGCCCTTCTTGGTCTTGCGGATGATAATCTCTTTTCCGCATTTGGGACAGGCCACTCCCGCCTTTTCCAGATAAGGCTTTGTATTTCTGCACTCCGGGAATCCCGGACAAGCCAGAAATTTCCCATGGGGGCCGTACTTAATCACCATATTGCGGCCGCATTCCTCACAGATCACATCCGTCACCTCGTCTGCAATGGATACCTTATCCAGCGTTTTCTCAGCCTCCTGTACCGCCTCATCCAGATCCGGGTAGAAGTTTTTCACCACGGTTTTCCATTCCAGGCTGCCTTCGCCCACGGAATCCAGCAGTGATTCCATATTTGCGGTAAAGGTTACGTCCACGATCGTGGGAAAGGCCTTTTTCATCATTTGGTTTACCGCTTCCCCCAGCTCGGTCATATACAGATTTTTCTGCTCCTTCAGAATATACCGGCGGGCCAGCAAGGTCGTAATCGTAGGCGCATAGGTGCTGGGCCGTCCGATTCCCATCTCCTCCAGAGTCTTTACCAGAGATGCTTCCGTATAATGGGCCGGCGGCTGGGTAAAATGCTGTTTGCTGTCAAATTCCCTCAGAGTCAGCTCCGACTGCTCATCCAGCCTTCCGGACAGCAGATTGCCTCCCTTCTGCTCCTCCTCTCCATCGGAATAGACCGACAGAAAGCCGTCAAAAAGAAGCTTGGAGGCCGATACGGTAAAAATATACCCGTTTCCGTTGATCTTAACGGAAGTGGTCTCAAATCTGGCCGTTTCCATCCGGCTGGCGGCAAACCGCTTCCAGATAAGCTGGTACAAACGGAACTGATCCCGGCTCAGCGCTTCCTTGACCAGCGCCGGGCTGCGCCTGATATCAGAGGGACGGATCGCCTCATGGGCATCCTGTATCTTCTGTCCCGTTTTTTTCTCTGTCACCGCAGAGGCCACGTAATGCTCCCCATAGTTCCTGGCAATATAAGCTCTTGCCGCCTGATCTGCCTCTTCGGAAATACGGGTAGAATCGGTACGCAGATAGGTAATCAGACCTACGGTGCCCTCCCCCTTTATATCGATGCCTTCATAAAGCTGCTGGGCCAAACGCATCGTTTTCTGAGTGGAGAAATTCAGAAGCTTGGCAGCCTCCTGCTGCAGGGTACTGGTGGTAAAGGGCAGCGGTGCCTTTTTCACCCGCTCTCCCTTTTTCACCTCCTGCACCCGGTAAGAGGCTCCTTCCAGCTCCGCCAGTATCCGGTTCATTTCCTCCTGAGAGGAAATGGTCATCTTCTTGTCTTTCCCATAAAATCTTGCTGTGAGAGGCTTTTTCTCTCCCTCCAGAGTGAAATCTGCATCCAGCGTCCAGTATTCCTCCGGAAGAAATGCATTGATCTCGTCCTCCCGGTCTCCGATCATCCGCAGCGCCACCGACTGCACCCGTCCGGCGGAAAGGCCCCGTTTAATCTTTGCCCACAGCAGCGGGCTGATGCGGTATCCCACCATCCGGTCCAGCATCCTTCG
Organism: Lachnospiraceae bacterium; assembly: GCA_030537145.1. GTDB lineage: Bacteria > Bacillota > Clostridia > Lachnospirales > Lachnospiraceae > Merdiplasma. The sequence continues at coordinate 44,154 of JAUNON010000004.1, forward strand.
TGTCTGCTGGGCGTCCACCATATCCATATCAATGCTTCTGGGATGCTTCAGAGCCTCCTTCACTGCCGTTTTCGTAATCTCGTTAAACGTGATCCGGAACATCTTCTTTTCATCCAGCTTCAGCGCCTGGGCCAGATGCCAGGAAATCGCTTCTCCCTCCCGGTCAGGGTCCGTTGCCAGATAAACTTTATCTGCTTTCTTCGCCGCCTTTCGCAGCGCCGCCAGAATATCTCCTTTTCCCCGTATGGTAATATATTTCGGCTCATAATCATTTTCCGGATCAAAGCCCATCTGACTTTTGGGCAGATCCCGCACATGGCCGTTGGAGGCCATCACCTCATAATTGGAGCCCAGAAATTTTTTGATTGTCTTTACCTTTGTCGGTGACTCCACAATCACCAGATACTTTGCCATATTATTCCCTCCCAGAGCATCCTTTCAGCAGCATCCTGCTCCCCTTTTCTCATCCTGCACAAATCCATTTAAAAAGTACAGGCCGGCAAAAGCTGCCGTAAATTTCACCCCGTGATCTTACCGTTCTGATTTTATATATTGATTTTTTGCAATCTCCGCCGCCAGCCCCTTCAACTGCAGCTTCAGCAAAATTTCCGTCAGCCTGCCGAAGGGAAGGGCCGTTTTCTTGGCAATCTCATTTAGCCCTTTTGGCAACAAATCTAGGTTACTATACACCAATTCTTCTTCCGGTGCAAGTGAAAGTTGCCTTTTTCGGAACTTTTCCCAGGTTGTCTGTTCCAGCTTCAGTTCCTCCATCAGACGTTCCGGTGTCAGAATCACCCCTGCGCCCTGGGCAATCAGGCGGTTGCAGCCCCGGCTCAGATCGTCCGTACTCCTCCCCGGAACCGCATACACATCCTTTCCCTGCTCCAGCGCCAAGTCCGCCGTTATCAGGGAACCGCTTTTTTCTCTAGCTTCCACTACGATCACCGCATCCGCAAGGCCGCTGATGATCCGGTTCCGCAGCGGGAAATGAAACGGCAGCGGACGGCTCCCCGGAGGAAACTCCGAAAGAACGCCGCCCCTCTCCAGCAGCTCCTGGTAAAGCGGAAAATTTTCCTGAGGATAACACTGATCCACCCCGCAGCCCAAAACGCCGAAGCTGCTCCCTCCTGCCTCCGCTGCCGCCCGTTGGGCAGTGCCGTCGATTCCCAGCGCAAGACCGCTGATCACCTGCACACCGGCTCCGGCCAGCGCCCTGCTTAGCTCTCTTGCCATAATCCGCCCATAGGGGCTGCACTGCCTTGCGCCCACAATAGCTGCGCTAAAGGCTTCCTCTCCGGGCAGACGCCCTCGGTAAAACAGCCCGGCAGGGCAGTCTGGTATGTGACGCAGCCTGGATGGGAAGCCTTCTCTTTCCCGGCTGATAAATTTTATTCCCTTCTTTTCCGCACTATGCCAAATCTGCTCCGGTCCGCAGGATCTGCGAAACCGCAGCAATTCCTCCACCCATTTTGCTCCGGTCTTTTTCCAAATCCCAAACTCCTCCTCCGGAGCCTCCCAGACTCCTCTGGGTGATCCAAAATAAAAGACCAGTGCCTTTAGCACCTTCTGAGAAAGCTCCGGTATACTGCACAGCCAAAACCAATACCTTTCCATTGCCTCCAATTCCCGATCCTTCTGCGGACATCCCATGCCCGCTGCGATCCGTTCTTTCCCCGTCCTGTTTTCTGCCTCCGTCATATCCCTGCTCCTTCTCTATCTTTCTCCGCTCCAATATTTCTTATCCAGGACCCGGTAACAAATAGCTTCGCTTAAATGTTCTCCGCCAATCTGCTCCGCTCCGTCCAGATCCGCTATGGTCCTGGCCACCTTCAGGATTCGGCAATAAGCCCGCGCAGTCAGCTCCAGCTTTTCGTAGGTCTCCCGCATCAGCCTCTGCTGCTCTCTCCCCAATGCACAGAAGGTTCTTACCGCCTCCATATCCAGATCCGCATTAAAATAAAAACGGGTATTCCGATACCGCTCACGCTGGATCGCCTGAGCCCGGCAGACTCTCTGCCGGATGGTGCTGGAATCCTCTCCCGTTCCATCCATGGTCAGCTCCTCATAGCGAACCGGCGGCGCTTCTACACAGATGTCGATCCGGTCCAGCAGCGGCTGACTGATATGCTCCAGATACCGCTTCACATCCCGGTAAGAGCAGGTACAGCGATTTCGGTCAGGAAAATAGCCGCACTTACAGGGGTTCATGGAAGCTACCAGCATAAAATCCGCCGGGAACAGATAATTCCCGGTATTTCTCGTAATACAGATTTTCCCCTCCTCCATGGGCTGGCGCAGGGTTTCCAGCGTAGCCTTCTGAAATTCCGGCAGCTCGTCCAGATACAAAACCCCCCGATGCGCCAGGCTGACCTCTCCCGGTTTCGGAACCGCCCCTCCTCCGGCCAGCGCCGCCGGAGTAACCGTATGATGAGGTGACCGGAAGGGCCTGGATGTCAGCAGTCCCATTTCCTCCGGCAGCGTGCCTGCAATACTGTGAATTTTAGAAATCTCCAAGGCTTCCTCCAGGGATGTTCCCGGCAGAATAGTAGGAATTCTTCTGGCCACCATAGTTTTTCCCGCACCCGGCGGTCCGATCATCAGCAAATTATGGAGCCCGGAAACTGCCACCTCTGCTGCTCTACGCAGTACCGCCTGCCCCTGTACCTGGGAAAAATCCACAGGCCGGGCCTCCTCCTGCCGGGAGCGGATTTCTTCTATATTAATAGCCGTCTGTTTCAGCGCTTTCCCCTCATTCAGGAAGCGCACCACCTGCCCGATATCCTCCGCACCCAAAACCCGTATCCCCTGTACCATCGAGCCCTCCTGCAGATTCTTCAAAGGAATTATACAGGTATGACACCCAAACCGGGATGCAGAGGATACCATTTCCAAAATCCCCCGAATCCCGTTCAATTCTCCGTTCAGGCTCAATTCTCCGGCAAACAGAATGCCCTCCAGCGCCTCCCGGGGTACCATGCCAAATGCTGCCAGTACCGCCACCCCGATGGGCAGATCAAATCCGGAGCCTGCCTTTCTCACGTCCGCCGGAGACAGATTTACGGTAACCCGTTTGACCGGAAGGCGAAATCCGGCATTGCGCAATGCCGTGCGCACCCGATCCTGCGCCTCCTTCACCTCGGATGCCAAATACCCCACCATGGAAAAAACCGGCATGCCATCGCTGACATCCGCTTCCACAACGATTTTGCGGCTTTCGATTCCGCAAATCGCCGCCGATATAACCGAACTAAACAATCATTTCTCTCCTTTCTGCCGGTTTCCCTTTCCGGTTCCGGCCGCAGCCCTTTAAAAAATGCCTTCGGCATCTCAACTCCCCTGCCCCTCAATCTTGAGGGGAGAAGGCATTTTTTGCGCCGGATGCAGATTGCGCAGCAATCAATTCTTATGCATCCGTGCGCATCAATGCCTGCAGGGCTTTTTATGATATAGGGAAGGGAAAACTTTCCTAATATCATAAAGATTTCTTTTCGATACTGAAACATGAGCGAAACGCTCTGATATGAAATGTGATATGATTTCACAAATTATGAAATAACATATTGCTATTTTACTATATTGAAATGGAAAATGCAAGCTTCATCCGGCAGATTTCCGAATTCAAAAAAAGAAGCTGCCGCAAAATCGAAATCCAGAAGGATCTTTCAATTTTACGACAGCCCGCAAAAATATTTTTCGATAAGGCTTTATCTTCCTGCCTTTTTATTACGGATCCAGTCTACATATACTGCCAGCAGAATTACGAAGCCCTTTACGATGAACTGCCAGTTGGAGTCCACGCCCATCAGGTTCAGACCATTGTTCAGAACACCAATAATCAAAACGCCGATCAGGGTTCCGCCGATTCTTCCGGAACCGCCGCTCATGGAGGTTCCGCCTACGACTACGGCTGCGATGGCATCCATCTCAGCGCCGTCTCCTGCGGTGGGCTGGCCGGAGTACAGACGGGAGGCCGTCACGATACCTGCCAGACCTGACATCAGTCCTGTATAGGCATAAATGATAAATTTCACTTTCTTTACATTAATACCGGAAAACTGCGCTGCCTGCGCATTGCCGCCTACCGCATACATATGACGGCCCAGCTTTGTACGGTTAATGATTAATGCCGCAATAATAAATACAATCAGCATCAGGATAACCGGGGTAGGAACCGGTCCCACATATCCGGCGCCCGGGAATTTGAAAGCATCAGTCATACAGCGGATGGGAGCGCCGCCGGTCAGTACCAGGGCAATACCCTTCGTAATATTCATCGAAGCCAGGGTCACGATGAAGGGCGGAATATCCGTCATACTGATTACAAAACCGTTGAAAATGCCGACAAGTGCGCCAACCAAAAGAGCGGCCAGGAAGCCAACGATCTCCGGAAGTCCCAGATTTACCACACAGCCTGCCGCCACACAGCCGGACAGGGCAATTACGGAACCAACGGAAAGCTCAATACCGCCAAGAATAATAACCATCGTCATACCTGTGGCCAGGAAAAGGTTGGTTGAATTCTGACGCAGGATATTGAAAATATTCTTCTGGGTCAAAAAGGTGGTTCTGGTTCTCGGGAAGATCACCAGAAAGATGCACATTGCCAGCAGGGCAATGATAATACCAATATTATCTTTAAAATATTTGACAACTCCGTTTTTTACTCTGGATGCCATAATGTTTCCTCCTTCAATTTCGCTTAATTCGCTGCAAGCTGCATGATTTTTTCCTGCGTCACGGTCTCATGATCCAGGCATCCCGTTACACGTCCTTCATTCATGACGTAAACACGGTCGCTCATATTGATGATCTCCGGCATTTCCGAAGAAATCATAATAATAGACATTCCGTTTTTCACCAGCTCGTTCATGATAGAATAGATCTCTGCCTTGGCGCCCACATCCACACCTCTTGTAGGCTCATCCAAAATCAGGATTTCCGGATCCGTAGCCAGCCAGCGGCCGATCATCACCTTCTGCTGGTTTCCGCCGGAAAGGTTTCCGATTACCTGATCCTGGCTGGGTGTTTTCGTTGCCATCAGATCGATATACTTCTGGGTAATCTCTTCTTCCTTTTTGCTGTTCACATGAAGCTTGCCGATAAACTGATTCAATACCTGTATCGTGGAATTGTATTTCACACTCTGCACTTTATAGAGGCCTTCTGTCTTACGGCTCTCCGGCACCAGTGCGATCCCGTATTTCAGCGCATCGATAGGAGATTTGATATGTACTTTTTTTCCTTTCACATAAACTTCTCCGGACATATGGGGCGCCAGGCCGAATATTGCCTTCATCGTCTCGCTCCGTCCGGCACCCACCAGGCCGGCAAAGCCGAGGATCTCGCCCTTGTGCAGTTCAAAGCTGGCGTCCTTTGCCATCTTTCCGTCTGAAATGTGTTCGCATTTCAGAATCACTTCGCCCGGCTCGAGGAAATCTCTTGTATAATAATTTGTCAGCTCACGTCCTACCATCAATGCGATCAGTTCATCCGTGTTGGTCTCCTTCACAACTCTGGTTCCAACCGTCTGGCCATCCCGCATTACGGTAACGCGGTCACAGATTTCTTCCAACTCACTCATCTTATGAGAAATATAAATAATACCAACGCCCTTTTTCGTCAGCGTTCTTATCGTTTCAAATAAAAAGCCCACCTCTTTATCGGATATGGAGGACGTGGGCTCATCCATAACCAGAATCTTTGAATTAAAGGAGATTGCTTTCACGATCTCTACCATCTGCTGCTGGGCGATGGTCAGCTTCTCTACCAGCATATCTGCCTTAATATTCATCTCATACGTATCAAGGAGCCGCTGGGCATCCTCAATCATTTTTCTGTGATTTACGTTCAGGCTGGTTCCCGGTTCCCGTCCCAGGAAAATATTCTCGGCAACCGTCATATACGGAACCAGTACCAGTTCCTGATGAACGATGGAAATACCGGCCGCCCGGGCTGCCACAACGCCATCGATCTGCGCTTTCTGTCCTTCAATAAAAATTTCCCCTGCATCCGCATGGTAAATACCGCCCAGAACCTTGATCAGCGTAGATTTTCCGGCTCCGTTTTCACCAAGAAGCGCATGTACCTCTCCCGCTTTTAGCTGAAGGCTTACATTCTGCAGCGCCTTCACGCCGGGAAAAGATTTGTCGATTCCTTTCATTTCAAGCAAGTACTCACTCACTAATCGCCACCACCTGTCTTAAGTCTGATAAAAAGGGCTGTTGCAAAATCAAATGCGTAGGTTTCTGACATCTCTTCGCAAATTGAATTTTACAACAGCCCCTCCATATTGCTAATATCTGATTACTGCCATCCGTCTGTGCCGTAGTCATCTACATTGTCGGCTGTTACAAGGAATGTCTCGATCGGAATATATGCTTCCACTTCTTCGCCATCCAGCCAAGCGTATGCAGTTTCAGCAATGGTCTTGCCGATGGTGATCGGAGACTGAGCGCCGGTTCCTTCCAGGATCGTATCCTTCAGCAGAGCCTTTACATCCGGAGAACCATCAACACCGTAAATCAGAGGAGTAACGCCTGCTGCGTCTGCTGCTGCGTATGCACCCAGAGCGGTCGGGTCATTTCCGCCGAAAATAGCAACTACATCCGGATTAGCGGTCAGAAGGTCAGTAGCTTTTTCATTCGATACCTGCTGATTGCCCTGTGCATCCTGCTGTCCAACTACATTAAAGGTAACGCCGGACTCTTCGATCGCATCCAGGAAACCATTGGTTCTGTCTGTTACAGACTGCATCGTCGGGGAGTCAAGTACCAGGATATCTCCGCCCTCGGGAACCTTCTTTGCCAGATCCTCACCGCATACATAGCCTGCATTGTAGTTATCGGAACCAGCGTAGGATACCAGATAGCTCATATCGCCAACCTCTGTATCAAAGCCGAACATGGGGATCTCTGCTTCCTTCAGAGCATCCAGAGCCGGGATAATACCGTCAGCATCTACCGGATTAACGAACATCAGGTCGATATTCTGAGAGATCAGATCCTCTACCTGGTCGATCTGAGTATTGGAATCATTACCCGGATCCACAGAGATCAGCTCATCACCGTTTGCCTCTACTACTTCTCTGATAGCGCCCTCAAGTGCTACGAAGAACGGGTTCGTTCCATCCATACAGGTATAACCGATCTTCAGGCCTTCTGCGGATGCGCTCATGCCTGCCAGAGCTGTCATAGCTGCTGTCACTGCTGCCAATTTAACAAGTGTTTTTCTGTTCATTGTTCATCCTCCTTATTGGAAACGTTTTAAAGTAGTTATATTATAACGAATTACCTGGCAATTATCAACTGAATTTTGTAATTTTTTTCTAATGACATTTGTCATATACCATATGCTCATTGTCACAATGCACAATATACAGACATTACTCGTTTTTCCCTGAGACACCGCCTGCGCCGGAGCCACCCCGACCAGGCCTGCAGAAGCTCCGCTACTGCTTCAGATAATCATTCACCGTCCTTTGGAGAATCTTCAGGCTGCTGTCAATGGACTTTCCGTTTTCCAGAATGGAACGGATCTCACTGTCCGCCAGAGACATGGCCTGCTCGTACTTTTTAAACTGCGGCTCAATATGGCCCTCTTCGATTACCCGGCCAAGAAGATTTCCGCTGATTACCGTATCTCCCTCTTCCATATCCTTCTGGACGATCCGCTCCATCTCCTCCGACTGCGTCACGTCCTTCAGCACGGAGGCGCCCTGGGAGTACCGGTAAATATCCGTCTGTATCGCTTCATCGTAGGTAAGCAGCTTCAAAAACTCCCACGCCAGCTTTTCATGCTTCGTGTTGGCACTGATACCCATCAGCAGCGCCCCCACCCGGGAGCTGTTTCCTCCCTGAGGGCCCGCCGGCATGGTAATGCAGTCCCACTGGAAATTGGCGTACCGCTTAATCTTATAGGGATAGGTTTTGTACGTCCGGTATTCCGCAAAGGTCAACGGCATAAAAGCCACATTTCCGCCGTTAAAATCATCCTGTTCCACCTTCTGCCCCTGATTTAATTCATTTAACTGACAGACAAATTTCACAGCATCCGCCACCTCCGTATTGCTGAAGCTGGATTCCGTTCCCTTTTCTCCGAACAGCTCCACGCCATTGGAGTAGACTGCATCCGTCCAGTCATAATTGTATATGCCAAACTGATCGATCAGCCCGTCCCCGTTCAGATCCCGTGTTACCCTGCTGCAGATGTGATACAATTCATCCCAGCTCCAGTCCTGATCCGGAATCTCAATATTTTCCTTCATCAAAAGCGTTTTATTTACAAACATCAGGGTCGGCACTGTCTCATAAGGCAGAGCGTACTGAGTATTCTCATACTGACCAATGGCCAGGGCGCTGGAAAAATATTTTCCGCTGTCAAAGTCCTGGTCCCGGGCCATCAGACTCTCCAGGTTTTTAATAATGCCCAGAGACGTAAACTGATTAAAATCCGTGCCCAGCACCATAAACACATCCGGCACTTCCCCGCTTAAAATTTTTCTGGAAAACCATTCCGAATAATCCTCCTTGCGGACACCGCTGTAATAGTGAATTTTTACGCCGGGATGCTCCGCCTCAAAGCGCCGGATCGCCTCATCAATGATCACAAAGCTGTTGGCATTGGCCACCTCCCAGTTGCTGCCCGTAAACATACCGAATTCCAGCACAATTTCCCGGGGCCCGGCAGAGGAAACTGCCAGGACCAGAAGAAGCGCTGCCGCCGCAAGAATCGCCCCCGCCAGAAAGCCCTTATATCTCTTTTTCATCCGTGTTATTTCTCCCCGTATTCTTCCTGTGCATACTGGGCCGCATTGGTCTGTATGGCCCAGATGGCAAGCTGGGTTCGGTCTCTGAGGTTCAGCTTATTCAAAATCCCGCTGAGATAATTCCGAACCGTCCCTTCTGACAGCTTTACCGCTTCTGCGATTTCCTTGTTGGCCGCCCCGGTGGCTACCTGGGCGATGATCTTCCATTCCGTCCGGGAAAGCTGCTCCGCATCTTTATTTCCCACGGAAATCACATAATCCGCCTGCGCCATCTGCGAAAACAGCTTCAGCACCTTGGTTGCAATATCCGGGTTAATCATGGCCTTTCCGCTGTAAACAGTCCGGATGGCATTTTCCAGCTGGTCCATGGAAATTCCCTTCAGCAGATACCCGCTGGCTCCGTATTTCAAAGCGTTATACACATATTCATCATCGTCAAAGGTAGTCAGGATGATAATCTTGATATCCGGATACTGGTCCTTAATAATCTTGGTGCACTGCACCCCGTCCATTTTCGGCATACGCACATCCATCAGAATCACATCCGGCCTTTGCCTGCGTATGCTTGTAATTACCGCCTGGCCGTCTGCCACCGCATCCGTTACCGTAATTTCTTCTTTTGTGTTCAAAACGATCTGCAGGCTCTGACGGATCAACTCCTGATCATCTGCGATCAATACTTTAATCATAATTCTCCCCCCATCTTATCGGAATGCGCGCCGTTACCGTAAAGCCATTTCTTCCGTCAAAAGCAACGGTTCCCTGCAGCATTTCGATTCTTTCCTTTATATGCTTTGTTCCAAAGCCGCTTTTCATATCCTTGCAGCCCTTTCCGTTATCCCGAATCACAAGGCAGATTTCCCCCTCCTCTTTTTTCATGGAGATCCAGATTTTTTTTGCTTCTCCATGGCGGACCGCATTGGTAATGCTCTCCTGAATCACACGGTAGATCGCATTCTCCTCATCTTCATCAAACTTCAGACACTGCTCGTCCGTCTCAAAAAAAATCTGCACATCGGACATCTGACTCATATCTGTTATCATTTTCCGGACAGCCACCTCCAGGCTAAGCCGTTCCAGCGCATCCGGACGCAGCTCGTTTACCGAACGCCGGATATCCCGGATCCCCTCGCGGCTCACATCCGACAGCTTCCCTAGCTGCGCCTTGGTCAGCTCCGGATTGCTGTCAATCAGAGCCAGACAGGCATCGATGCCCATGGCAATTCCCGTAAGGGTATGCCCCAGGGTATCATGGATCTCTCTTGCCAATCGGTTTCTCTCCCGGGTCTGGGCCATCCGCTCACTCATATCCGCATATTCCTGAAGCTGTTCATTCGCCTTTTGTATCTCGCGGTACAGCATATTGACCTCTTCAATCGTTCCCCGCTGTACGTTGATCACGTAAATACAATATACAATAAACAGGATAATGCTCAGTGAATTCATAATATTATAAGCGCTGAGCAGATACTGCTGCGTAGTACTCGAATAGTAATGAACATAATCCGAAAAATTGTACAGAGGCATATTAATAGAAAGTACGCTGTAATCTGCCACAAGATAGCCGGATATTGCCATCACAACAAAAAGAAGCCGCAGCTTCCTGTCCTTGGAATAAGCGATGGTATAGGCGAATACCAGCAGCAAAAGGCCGTTGTAATTAAAATCCAGACAGTAAATAATAGCAATACACAGTCCAAAATCCAGCGCCAGACTGGCAATGTTCCACCAGCCGGGCAGCATCCTCCCCATCTGGCGGGTAATAAAAGAAACTGCCAGAAGAGCCATCAGCACCATGCAGATAATCAGATTTTTCCTGGGATTTACCGGGATGGTCTCTACACTGTCCAGAAAGACCCTGGCATCGTAATGAGACCGGATCAGCTCTGAAGTACTGTAGATCACGATGCTGATAAAAGCAACCGCCAGAAAATTGACTGCAAGCAGGGCTCCCTGGAAGGTTACAACATAACGTTCTTTTCCATTGTCCATCCTTCTTCCTCCTACTGCCACACTTCCACTTCGTAATGATCCAGATTCTCCACGTTAATCATATAGGGCTCGATACTGATATAGGGTTCAATCTCCTCTCCGTTCAGGTATTCATATGCCTTCTCCGCCGCAATCGTCCCGATCGTTCTAGGACTCTGCGCACTGGTACCCGTCACATACCCCAGCTCCAGCATGGCCTTAAAATCCGGCGAACCGTCGATACCGTAAATCAAAATCCCTTCCTCCATATGCGCCTGCTGCAATGCGGCCAGCGCCCCCAGCGCCGTAGGATCATTTCCTCCCAGAACCACATTAAACGGAACCTCCAGCTTTAAAAATTCACTCACTCTATCTGCCGATACCTCAAACTCTCCATCGCAGACGCTCTGATAGACTACCATATAATTGTCGTTTCCCTGTATGGTATCCAAAAAACCCTGAACCCGGTCGCAAATGGAGCTTTGAATCGGATTGTTCAGAATTACGATCCTGGCACTATCCACCCGTTTCATCATATCCTGGGCGCAGAGCACTCCCGCCTTATAATTGTCTGTCTCAATAATCGCTGTCACATATTCCGTGTCCTTCACCACCGTATCAATATCGATCACCGTAACACCGGCCTTTCTGCAGGCTTCCAGCGCCGGACGCACCGCCTCCAGATCCACCGGATTTAAAAACAGGATCTCAATTCCCTCATCAATCATTTCCAGGATCTGGCTGTTTTGTTTTTCCTGATCCTGGCTTGGGTCTCTGGAGATCAAAATATCTCCGTTCCCTTCCACCACCTCTTCAATGGCTTCATGAAGCACATCAAAAAAGGGGTTGTTCCGGGTCATATAAGTAGCGCCAAGGATTCTCGGCATATGTACTTCACTGGGATGCAGGTGCCGGACCAGACCTGCCAGCAGGAGAAAGGCGGTCACGATCCCCATTGGTATAAAATATTTTCTCATATCGTACCCTCAACTTTTTCTGTGAACGGAATGTCAGCGGATTACTCTTTGCTTCCTTCCTCCGCAATTCCAAGATTATTATACACCATAATCCTCTGCCTTCCATCATAAAAAATCAATCTTTTCCACTTCCATGATGCTGCGGCTTCTGCCGCAGGCAGTCAGGGTAAAACGGTCTGTCTGCAGCTCCAGAAATTGGCATTCCTCCCTGCTTACCGCCTCCGGCCCGGTCACACACAGCTTACGCAGGTCCTGGCGCAGGCCGGTTCCCTTGTATTTCAGATAGCTTTCCTTCCTGCTCCAGATCCGGTTCAGCCAGGCCTGCCGCTCCAAAGGATCCTCCATCCTACCCAGCAGCTCCAATTCCCGGGGATGACACACCCGTTTTGCCAGGGAATCCTTCCAGGGAAAACGCCGTTCCACATCCACCCCCACCGGCTCCGGGCCGATGATGCAGGCCACACACACCGGGCAGTGGCTGATATTAAAGTGTATCTGGGGATAGTCCTTCAGATACGGCTTCCCAAGCTTTGTGCGCCCATATTCCGGCCGTTCCAGATGCAGCCCGGGATACTCCTGACAAGAATAATTTCTCCTCAGCATATCCTCCAATAAGAAATAAGCCAGGCTATGCTGGCTTATCTTTTCCGTTGACTTTTCACAATAGTATATTTTTAAATTATGGTTCAAAGCACTCCCTCAGCTTCCTTAATGCGTTTTTTTCTATCCGGGAGACATAAGACCGGCTGATCCCCAGCTTCTGTGCGATTTCCCGCTGGGTCATTTCCCTGCGTCCGCCCAGCCCATACCGCACTGCAATCACTTCCTGCTCCCTCTGGTCCAATACCTTTTCCAGATTCTCATACAGGGTTCTGGAATTTTTCCGCAGCTCCAGCTCATCCAGGATATCTACCGGTTCACTTTCCAGAATATCCATCAGGCGGAGCTCCCGCCCCTCCTGATCCACGCCGATCTTTTCGTAGATGGACACCTCCCGGCTCTGCTTCTTCTTCACCCGCATCATCATCAGCAGTTCATTTTCAATGCACCTGGCCGCATATGCAGCCAGACGATTATTCTTCTCACAATCGAAGGTAGACACTGCTTTAATCAATCCGATAATCCCAATGGAAATCAAATCGTCCTGATCCGTATCGGCCCCCTGATATTTTCGTGCCACATGGGCTACCAGCCGCAGATTGCGCTCGATCAAAATATTTCTGGCTTCCACATCACCCTCTTTGTACTTCTGAAGGTAATGCTTTTCCTCTTCCGGAGACAGCGGCTTTGGGAAAGTTTTCAAAAAGCACCTCGAAGGGGTTTTATTTTATTCTATGACACCCGCCCTTCAATCGTGCCTGTTCGATTTTATTCTTCGTTTAAGACCTTCAGCGGATCATAATACTGCTGCTTATAATATGTAAACAATGCCCGATACTCCTCTGAGCTTCCCGTATGCATCCTCTGGGCAGTCTCGTGCTTATCCGTAAAGTAATCTCCGCTGATTCGCTGGATCACATAAATCGCAATACTGGAGCAGTGGTCTGAAATACGTTCCATACTCGTCAGTATCTCCAGGAAGGAAATACCCGCCTGCACACCGCAGGTTCCGTTTTGCAGACGGTCGATATGATGGTTCTTCAGCATCTCCTTGATGCCATCGATTACCTCCTCCAGAGGCTCCACCCGGTAGGCCGCCGTAATGTCCTCATTCCGGAATGCGTTTACGGTAATATCCAGAATCCTGGTAGCCGCATCCGAAAGCATTTTCAGCTCCCGCAGCCCTTCCACGGTAAAGCTGATGTTCTGCTCCTTATTATACTGGCCCACCTCCGCAATATTGATACAATGATCGCCGATTCGCTCAAAATCTCCCACACAATGGAGCATCTCACTGGACAGACGGTTCTCTGTCTTGCTGATACTCTGGGCATTTACCTTTACCAGATAATCTCCCAATGCCGTTTCCGCTTTATCCAGGAACATTTCATTCTGCTCCAGCTTTTCAAACAGCTTTTCGTCATACCGCACGGAAAGCTCAATGGCCATCTGCAGGTTTTCCTGCACGGTCTCGCCCATAGCCTGCACCACTTTTTTACACTGATCCAGCGCCAGTGCAGGTGTTTTCTCAAAGATAGGATCCAGCAAAGCCAGGGTAGTATCCATCCGGCTGGGCGCATCGTCCTTGATGATCCTTCCCGCCGCCCGGTCCAGCGCCTTTGTAAAGGGGAACATAATCAGGCTCATCGCAATATTAAAGAAGCTGTGGAAGTTGGCGATGTCGCCTCTGCTCATCACCGAACCCCAGAACGGAAAGCCCGCCAGAGCCTGAAAACCGTAAATACCCACCAAAAACAGGACGCCGGTAATACAGTTCATCAGAATATCCACACAGACGACCCGTTTCGCCTTTTTATTCGTGCCGATACTGGCCAGCACCACCGGAACACACTTACCGATATTCTGACCGATAACAATGGGCGCCGCCATAGAAAAAGTCACCGTACCTGTAGAGGCCAGCGCCTGCAAAATACCTACGGATGCAGAGGAGCTTTGCAGAATCGTGGTGACAAGAATACCAAGCAAAACCGCCAGAAAGGGATTCCGGAACATCACAAACAGATTCATAAACTGCTCCGAATCCTTCAGAGGCTCCAGCGCTGCCTCCATGGTAGACATCCCCACAAACAGAATACCAAAGCCTACAAAAATCGATGCAATGCCTCTTGTTTTCTTTTTCTTGGAACAAAGCAGCACAAAAGCCCCGATCATCACCAGCGCCGGGGCAAATGAGGAAGGCTTCAGCAAAGAAAGCAGGGATCCGCCCGTTCCGCCCACGTCTGCCAGGCGAAGGATCTGCGCCGTTACCGTAGTACCGATATTCGCTCCCATCATCACCGGAATCGCCTGTACCAGCTTCATAATCCCCGCATTCACAAAACCCACCAGCATGATCGTGGTAGCGCCGGAACTCTGGATCACCGCCGTCACGCCGGTTCCCAGCAGGAAGGCCTTCAGCTTGCTGTTTGTCAGCCGCTCCAACGTCCGCTCCAGACTGCCTCCGGCAATCTGCTGCAGCGATGAACTCAAAAGATTCATACCGTACAAAAACAGACCTATACCGCCCATCAGCGACAATATCATTTGCATATTCATACTATCCTCCTGCAACCCCGTCACATAGTATATCCTTTTTACACGGATTTTACCCCGTCCTTCTTAATATAACATACATGCTGTAAAAAGTTAAGGAGAAAATATATCTATTCTTTTTTTCTCAGGATATCATACACCTTCGGGGCAGGGGAGCCCTGCGCCTCCGCTTTGAGTTTCACAAATAGCTTCTGCTTCGGATGCGGTGCGCTCTCCATCCGGTTTCCTTCCTCATCCCGGATCTCCTCCACCGTCACCTCCACATTCTGTCCGTCCGGCTTCATGATCTCAATCCGCTGGCCTGTCAGGAATTTATTCCTCTGCTCGATCCGGCAGAAGCCTTCCGGCGTAATCTCCTCCACGATTCCCAGGTAAGTATATTCCTTCACATACGTATTACTGTCATAAATCTGCGCTTCCTGATCCGGTTTTCCGTAAAAGAAGCCCGTTGTAAATTGACGGTAGGTGCAGTTGGAAATCTGATTCCTGTACCAGTCCATATTCTGCCGGTACAGCTTTGGATCCTTCTGATAATCATCGATCGCTTTCCGGTAGGTCCTTGCCACAGTGGCCACATAAAGCGCCGTTTTCATCCTGCCCTCGATCTTCAGGCTGTCGATCCCCGCCGCCAGCAGGTCCGGAATATGCTCAATCATGCAAAGATCCTTAGAATTAAAAATGTAGGTTCCCCGCTCATTTTCATATACGGGCATATACTCTCCCGGCCTGGTCTCCTCCACGATCGAATACTTCCACCGGCAGGGATGGGTACAGGCGCCCTGGTTGGCATCCCGTCCTGTCAGGAAATTGCTCAGCAGGCAGCGCCCGGAATAGGAAATGCACATGGCCCCATGAACAAAAGCCTCGATCTCCAGGTCCTCCGGAATATGCTCCCGGATTTTACGGATCTCCGCCAGGGAAAGCTCCCGGCCGCAGACCACCCGTTTTGCTCCCAGCTCATGCCAGAACCGGAAGGTTTCGTAATTTACGTTATTGGCCTGGGTACTGATGTGACGCTCAATCTCCGGACATACCCGCTTCGCGATCTGAAAGATCCCCGGATCTGCAATGATCAGCCCATCCGGTCCAAGCTCTTTCAGCTCCTCAAAATAGGCCTCTGCCCCCTCCAGATCCTCATTATGAGCCAGTATATTGGCCGTCACATAAACCTTCACCCCGTGATCATGGGCAAACGTAATGCCTTCCTTCATCTCTTCCATGGAAAAATTCTTTGCTTTGGCCCGAAGCCCAAAGGCCTGGCCGCCGATATATACCGCATCTGCACCAAAGATCACGGCTGTTTTCAGCACCTCCAGGCAGCTTGCCGGTATCAATAATTCCGGATGTCTCATGCTCTCTCAACCTTTCTTTTCCGTATCCCCTCCGGCAAAAAGCTTTGCACGCAGAAGGAATTTTCAGTCCCATGCCGCCGCACTAGAGCTTTACGCTGACAGCGGCCCCGTCCCCAATCGGTACGATCGTGGTCAGCAGCCCCTCCGTATGCTTCAGCTCATACAGGTAATCCCGCATCCTTTTATAAATGGTACGGTTTCTCCGCTCCACTGCATAGTGGGATTCTATAATATCCCCGTCCTGCAGCACATTGTCTGACACCATAACGCCGCCTTTGGATAAAAGCCGCAGCGTCTCCGGCAGAAAATGTATATACTGCCCCTTTGCCGCATCCATAAAAATAAAATCGTAGGGGCCCTGAAGCTGCCGCAAAATCGGGAGTGCGTCTCCCTCCAGAAGCCGGATCTTCCCTCCCTTGGGAGCCCGTGCAAAATTCTCCCTCGCCTGCGGAATCCGCTTCTCATACTTTTCGATCGTAGTGATCCTGCAGTCCTCCGGGGAATATTCCGCCATCAAAAGCGCAGAAAAGCCAACGGCTGTCCCAACCTCCAGAATGCTTCCAGGCTGCTTCAATTCCAAAAGCACCCGCAGAAAGCTTTTCATCTCCTGACGGATGATGGGAATCCCGGCAAGCCTTGCGTTTTGCTCCAATTCGTCCAAAAACGGCGTACAGCCCCGTTCCAGGGAATTGATATAAGTTACCATCCGCTCATCTACTATCATAGAAACTCCCATCCCGGCTAAACGATGATGGCATCCTTCAGCGCATCCAGTTGGATATCCGTCACATTCATCACTTCCATGCTGATCTTCTGCAGCATCCGGCAGAGACTCAGCTCACAGGACAGATATTCCGCCGCCAGCCGGTCCTTTCTCATCTCCTGCCGTTCAAACGCCAGCCGGTTCATTTCGTCCAGCAAGTCAATGGAGCTGTTGGAATTCTGCAGCAAATACGCTTTTCTGCGGAAATCATCTACTTTTTTCCGCTCCTCCGGCTTTCCTTCCATATCTTCTTTAATTTTCTCAAAATTTTTGTATTCCTGACTGTTTCGGATCGCTTCCAAAAGCGCCCGAGTACATGCTTCTACCGTATGATCCATCGCTTTCTCCTAAAAAGGGAGCTGCCGCAACGCTTTCCAATCACATTTTACGGCAGCCCCAATCCTTATTTACTCATCTACTTCCATAATAATCGGCAAAATCATGGGACTTCTCTTGGTACGCTTCCACAGGAAATCACTTAAGGAATCCCGAATGGAATTCTTGATCTTGCCCCAATCCGTCATTTTGTGCTCCAGACAGTTATCCAGCGCATTCTCCACCACAGTTCTGGCCTCGTCCATCAGATCCTCCGACTCCCTCACATAAACGAAGCCTCTGGATACGATGTCCGGTCCCGCCAGCACCTGATTGCTGTATTTTCCCAGAGTCAGAACCACGATCAGAATACCGTCCTCCGCCAGATGCTGACGGTCACGCAGCACGATATTTCCCACATCGCCCACGCCCAGGCCATCCACCAGAATCGCCCCGGTCTGCACATGGCCCGCCACACAGGCCTTTTCCTCCGAAAGCTCCAGCACATCGCCGCTCTTTAAAATAAAGATATGATCCTTCTCAATTCCCAGAGACCGTGCAAGCTGAGCCTGCGCTGTCAGGTGACGGTATTCCCCGTGCACCGGGATGGCGTATTTGGGTTTCACCAGAGAATAAATCAGCTTGATCTCTTCCTGACAGGCATGTCCGGAAACATGGACATCCTGGAAGATCACGTCTGCGCCCTTCATGCACAGCTCATTGATCACATTGGAGACCGCCTTTTCATTCCCCGGAATGGGATTGGAACTGAAAATGACCGTATCCCCCGGCTTGATCATCACCTTTTTATGCATATTGGCAGCCATACGGGACAGCGCCGCCATAGACTCTCCCTGGCTTCCTGTCGTAATCAGCACCATCTTCTCATCCGGATAATTCTTCATTTGCTCCAGATCAATCAGTGTATTTTCCGGAATATTCAGATAGCCAAGCTCTGCGGCCGTAGAGATCACGTTTACCATGCTGCGGCCCTCGACCACCACCTTCCGGCCGAATTTATAGGCGGAATTAATGATCTGCTGCACCCGGTCCACATTCGATGCAAATGTGGCGATAATGATCCTGGTATTCGTATGCTCGGAAAAAATATTGTCAAAGGTACGGCCTACGGTACGTTCCGAAGCAGTAAAGCCCTTCCGCTCCGCATTCGTACTATCGCACATCAGCGCCAGAACCCCTTTCTTTCCGATCTCCGCAAAACGCTGCAGATCAATGGCATCCCCAAATACCGGAGTATAATCCACCTTGAAATCGCCGGTATGCACCACGATGCCTGCCGGTGAATAAATCGCCAGGGCTACCGCATCCTGGATACTGTGGTTCGTCTTAATAAACTCGATCCGGAAGCTGCCCAGGTTGATGGACTGTCCCGGACGGACCACCTTTCTTTTTGTAGTCTTAGTCAGGTTATGCTCCTTTAATTTATGCTCAATCAATCCCATTGTCAGCTTCGTGGCATAAATGGGAATGTTAATCTCCCGCAGTACGTAGGGCAGCGCCCCGATATGGTCCTCATGACCGTGAGTAAATACAAAGCCCTTTACCTTATCTATATGATCCTTCAGATAAGTGATATCCGGAATCACCAGGTCTATTCCCAGCATATCGTCCTCCGGGAATGCCAAACCGCAGTCCACAACAATAATACTGTCCTCATATTCAAAGGCAGTAATATTCATCCCGATTTGCTCCAGACCGCCCAACGGGATGATTCTCAATTTTGAATTTTTTGAAACTTTCAATCTGCACCTCCAATTATAATTTCACGAATCCATCTGTCTAAATCTGTGTTATGAGGCGAAGTCGTTTTCGTATGCCTGCCTGCTCCGTCCGTGGCAGAACATCCGTCTTTCCATGCGCAGTTCCGATCTTTGGCCTGCTACATTTTGATCTCCACATCCTCCAACATCTCTGCAAAAACCCGGCCCACTGCATCCAGCTCGCCGTCCTCCTCTACGATCTCGTAAAGGGCCTCGCTTTCCCCGTCCTTGGATAAATCCTTCAGTATCCAGGCTTCGCCGTCCTCCTCTTCTGTCTCTGTCACCAAAAGGTAGGAAGTCCCGCCGATCCTGGTCTGCTCCAGCACATAAAATTCCGCTGCGCCCTCTTCTCCCGCCAGCGCAAATTTAATCTTTTCCATTCTCTGTTCCTCAACAATCCGCCATTCTGTCTGATGCCCTGCAGCAGCTCAGCTCTCCGTATGTTTTTGAAAAGCAGCACGGTCCAGATATCCCTGCAGGATATAGACTGCTGCAATCTGATCTACATAATCCTTCCGTTTTTCTCTTCGCACACCGGCCTCCATCAGGGTACGGTTTGCAGCTACCGTGGTAAGACGCTCGTCCCACATCTCCACCGGCAGTCCCGTTCTCTGCTTCAGCTTTTCTCCAAAGGCCAAAGATTTTTCAGCCCTGTCTCCCACAGAATTGTTCATGTTTTTCGGAAAGCCCAGAACGATCCTGGTAACATGATACTCTGCGATCAGTGCTTCAATCCGCGCCAGTGTCTGGCGAAGCTTATTCTCGGATGTTCTTCGTATGATCTCAATCCCCTGGGCAGTCAGTCCCAGTCCGTCGCTCACTGCCACTCCGACTGTCTTTGAGCCGTAATCCAGCCCCATAATGATTTCCTGTTTTACTTCTGCTGCCATGACTTATTCCGAATGTACTCCTTCAGCAGTTCTTCCACCAGCTCATCCCGCTCTACCTTCATAATCATGCTTCTGGCATTTTTATGACTCGTAATATAGGTAGGATCACCGGACATAATATATCCTACGATCTGACTCACCGGATTGTACCCTTTTTCCGCCATCGCACTGTAAACGATCTCCAGCACGCTCTTTACTCTGGTCTCCGGATCCGTGCTGACTTTAAAATATTGTGTATTGTTGATTTCAGCCATCTTATCACGCCCTTACTTAAAACTTAGCAGCTCTCTTATCCGCTTTCCCGAATTCCTATCCAATTCAGATTTTATTTTAATATAAATATGTCAATTAATCAATCCTTTTTCCAAATTCCTTTTGGGCGCAAAAAGCAGGTATCCTTCCTGCGCCTCCGCCTGCAGGGTACCGGATAAAATCTGATTTTCGCAGTTGCCGTCAGCCGGGATCACGGCACGGATATATTCTTTTGTATATCCCACATAGTATTCCCCGCTTTTCAGAGAAAGTTTCTCCTCGAAAAGGATCTCACAGTCCCTGCCGATCCATTCCTGCTCAAATGCAGCCTTATTTTTCCTGTTCAGTTCCAGAAGCACGTCACTGCGGGCCGCCTTCACGGCCTCAGTAACCTGCCCCGGCATTTCCGCCGCCCGGGTGCCCTTCCTTTTGGAATATTTGAAAATGTGCGTCTCATAAAGCTTCGCTTTCTCCAGGAAGGATACGGTCTGCGCAAATTCCTCCTCCGTCTCTCCCGGGAAGCCTACGATTACATCTGTGGTCAGGGCAGGCCGGTCAAAATAGTCCCGCAGAATGCCGCAACGCTTCAAATATTCCTCCGCCGTGTATCTGCGGTTCATCCGCTTCAGCACCGTATCGCAGCCGCTCTGCAGAGACAGATGAAAATGAGGGCAAAGCTTGGGCAGACGGCTCATAGCTGCAGCAAACTCCTCCGTTACAATTCCCGGCTCCAGCGACCCCAGCCGGATTCTGCTTATGCCTTCTATCTCATGAACCTGCCGGATCAGCTCCGTCAGACTGCTGTCCTGATCGGTTCCGTAGGAGCTTAAATGGATTCCGGTCAGCACCACCTCCCGAACGCCGTTTTCTGTCAACGCCCGAATCTCCCGGAGTACCTCCGAAAGCTCCCGGCTTCTGGCCCGCCCTCTGGCATAGGGAATGATGCAGTAGCTGCAAAACTGGTTGCATCCGTCCTGCACCTTAATATAAGCTCTGGTGTGCGCCTCTGTCCGGGTAATAAAAAGCGATTCATATTCCTTCGTATGATTCACATCAATGATCTGCTCTGACGGACAGGACTCCTGCGGTCCGGCTCCTGCTGCCGCGCTTTGCCGTTCCTGCTCTGCCTCATATTCCTGCAGCACCGCTGCCAGGTCCTTCTTCCGATTATTCCCAAGAATGATATCTGCCTCCACCGCCAGGCCGGTTCGTTCCTTTGCCGTCTGCACATAGCAGCCCGCCGCCACCACAATCGCATTCGGATTCAGCTTCTTTGCCCTATGAAGCATCTGCCTGGATTTCCGGTCTGCAATATTTGTGACAGAGCAGGTATTGATGACGTATACATCCGCTCCGGGCTCAAAGGGCACAATCTCATAGCCTGCCTGCTCCAGAAGCTGCTGCATCGCTTCCGTCTCATATGCATTTACCTTGCACCCCAGATTATGAAGCGCCGCTTTTTTTCCGTTTTTTTTCATCATTGCTTTCGCTCCTTCGCGTTCCCGTTCCCTGCGGCAATTCCAATGCCATTCCCGCCGCCGGGTATCTTTTCCCTTCGGCGCTTCAACATTTCGCCGATTTTTCTGCCCGCATCCCGCCCCAACTTATCCAGTTTTTATCTTGACTTTTATTATTATTAACGTTAAGATATGCGTATAAATCACTTTATATCTTATGGAGGAAATGGCGAATGAAAACAGTTCAGATTTCATTAAATTCGATTGACAAGGTAAAATCTTTCGTCAATGATATTACAAAATTTAACTATGACTTCGATTTAGTATCCGGAAGATATGTCATTGATGCCAAATCAATTATGGGAATTTTCAGCCTGGATCTGTCCAAACCGATTGACCTGAGCATTCACGCAGAAGATGACATTGATGAGATCCTCGAAACCCTGAAGCCGTACCTGATTTAACTGCAGCCCCCCCTGAGGGGAAGTATATTCCGTCCCTGGGCCATCCGCCCAGGGATTTTTTTGTATAAGTCCAGTCTCAAAGCAGAGACGGATGGGCTGCTGGCAGGCCATTCCGGCTATGCTTTCGAGACGACAACAGGTATGAGGAAGCAGGGCGGTTAGCCCGAATTCCGAATAGCTGTAGGATTGCGGAAGCACAAAGTGCGGAGCAATCCGTGGACTTATATTATTCGTGGCAGTCCAGTCTCAAAGCAGAGACGGATGGACTGCTGGCAGACCATTCCGGCTATGCTTTTGCATTCTATTCTATATGAATCACTTCCGCAGTCTCAATCGCCGTCTGCACCAGCTCTTCGATCTTTTCTGACAACTTCAGCTCCGAGCGCCGGATGACGTTCAGATTCGGCTTTGTTACCGGATGCTTTGCCACAAAGATGGTACAGCAGTCCTCAAAGGGCAGGATCGATGTTTCGTAGGTCCCGATTTTTTCTGAAATATCTACGATATCCTGCTTATCGAAGGCGATCAGCGGCCGGAATACCGGCATGGTGCACACCTCATTGGTGGCCGCCAGGCTCTGCATCGTCTGACTGGCTACCTGTCCGATGCTCTCTCCGGTCACAAGGGACAGACATTTCTTCTCCCTGGCAAAATGCTCCGCCAGCCGCATCATATACCGGCGCATGATAATAGTCAGCTCCTCATGAGGGCACTTTTCATAGATGTAAAGCTGAATATCTGTAAAATTCACCACATGCAGATCAATCGGGCCGGTATATCGGGCGATCTGTCTGGCCAGATCCACCACCTTCTGCTTGGCGCGCTCGCTGGTGTAGGGCGGTGCATGAAAATATGTGGCATCCAGGGTCACGCCGCGCTTGGAAATCATATAGCCGGCCACCGGACTGTCGATCCCGCCGGACAGCAACAGCATGGCCTTTCCGTTGGTTCCCACCGGCATTCCTCCCGGCCCCGGAATAATCTTGGAATAAATATAGATCTTTTCCCGGATTTCCACATGAACCATGATCTCCGGCGTATGCACATCCACAGAGGACTCCGGAAACGCATCCAGAATCCTTCCCCCCAGATATGCATTGACCTCCATGGATTCTATGGGATAATTCTTTCTGGCTCTTCTGGTATCGACCTTGAAGGTCTTTCCCTTCATATCATAAACGTCGGTAAGAAAAGCAATCACATCATTGCCTAATTCCTCCAACCCCTTATCTTCCGTTTTCATCACGGGGCAGATTCCCACAATACCGAATACCCGCTGCAATGCCTCAATGGTCTCGTCAAAATCAAAGAGCCCCTCCGCCTCTGCATAAATCCTTCCCTGTTCCCGGTATACATGAAAATCCCCGTCCGTCTTTTCCAGGGCACGGACGATCTGGCGCACCAACGCCTCCTCAAACAGATGGCGGTTCTTCCCTTTTATGCCGATTTCCCCGTATTTGATTAGAAATGTCTTAAACATAATTCCTCCGTTTTCTTATCCATAAATTCCGGACACATTCCGTTCGCATTCCCCGGCTCAATGCCGTGTATACCTTCTCAGCATCGGCAGCAGCTCCTGCAATGCGGCCAGACAATAATCAATCTCCTCAAACGTGGTCTGTTCACAGAAGCTGAACCGCAGCGTTGTCTCCAACAGCTCATGCTCCAGGTTGATCTCCTTTAGGACCGTGCTCACCGGAAGCTTCTTATTCGAAGAGCAGGCGGAGCCGGAGGAAACATAGATTTTCTTATCCTCCAATGCATGAAGCAGCACCTCGCTGCGCACGCCCCGAAAGCTGGCGCTGACAATATGGGGCGCCCCGGCTTCCCCAGCCTCATTGTTGACCTGCACATCCTCCAGTCCGGCCAGTCCGATCATCATTCTTTCCTTAACCGCATAGAGATGGGCAAGCTTTTCATCAAAATTCCGGTAAGCCTCCTTTGCCGCCGCTCCCAGGCCTGCGATCCCCGGCACGTTATCCGTACCGGAACGCATTCCTCTCTGCTGGCCGCCTCCCAGAATCAGGGGATGCAGCTTTGTCTTTTCCTTCACATATAAAAATCCGCTTCCCTTAGGGCCGTGAATTTTGTGGCCGCTGACAGACAGCAGGTCGATCCCCAGCCTTTTGGGATAGATCCGGTACTTCCCGTAGGCCTGAATCGCATCCACATGAAACAGGATCCGGGGATCATATTCCTTTACTGTTTTTCCGATTTCTTCAATGGGCTCCAACGCCCCTATCTCATTATTTACATACATCACCGAAACCAGAATCGTATCCCTGCGCAGCGCATTCTTCAGATCCTCCAGACTGATATGCCCTTTCCGGTCTACCGGAAGATACGTCACCTCAAAGCCCTGCTCCTCCAGAAACATCAATGGCTGGATCACTGCTGCATGTTCAATGGAGCTGGTAATGATATGCTTTCCGGTGCGCTGGTTGGCCTGCGCCGCACCCATCAGCGCCCAGTTATTAGATTCTGTTCCGCCGGAGGTAAAATAAATCTCCTTTTCACTGACCTTCAGGGTGGCTGCGATGGTCTCTCTGGCCTCCCGCAGATACCGCTCAGCCTCCACGCCCTTCATATGTCTGGAAGAGGGATTGCCAAAATCCTCCATCATCGTCTTAACCACAATTTCTTTCACGCTTTCCAGACACCGGGTCGTGGCCGAATTATCCAAATATGCTTCCATTCCTATTTCCTTTCCATCCATGCGCCCTGCAAAGCATCCGGAACCGGATGCCTATTTCTCCTCCAGCCGGAACATCAGCGCCGACAGCACACACATCCCGGCTGTCTCTGTCCGAAGGATCCTCCGGCCCAGCGTAATCGCCTGTGCCCCCTGCCGCAGGGCCATCTCCACTTCCGCTTCCTCAAAGCCGCCCTCCGGCCCGATGAAAATACCCACTGACTGACCGGGCTGTATCCGGGCCAGAATCTCCCTGGTCCTGTCCATATCCTGGGCCAGCTCATAGGGAATCAGCTTCACATCCAGATCCCTTGCATACTCCAGCGCCTCCCCAAAGGACATGACCCGGCTTACGGCAGGAATGATCATCCGCTTAGACTGCTTTGCCGCACTCTCGGATATGGCATTCCAGCGTTTCCGCTTCGCCTCTTCCTTCCTGGCATCCAGCTTTACTACCGCCCGCTTTGTGGCTACGGGAATGATCTCATATGCGCCCAGCTCCACCGCCTTCTGAATAATCAGCTCCATTTTATCGCTTTTGGGCAGTCCCTGAAACAGATAAAGCCTGGAAGGCAGCTCCACGCCGTTTTCCTCCACCCACAGGATCCTGGCCCTTACCGTCTCGTCCGAAAGCTCTGTCAATTCACACCGGTAATCCATCTTATCCAGCCCGGTACACAGACGCACCTGTTCTCCCGGCTTCATACGCAGCACATTTTTAATATGATTCACATCCGGGCCTTCAATCACAATCTCCTTTTCCCCGATCTGATCCGGAGACACAAAAAAATGATACATGATCAAACCTTTCTGGCCGTTACAGACACCCATTCTCCCTGATGCGTAACCTCCACGACCTCCAGACCGGCAGCCCTTACTGCTTTCACCACCGTCTCTTCCTTCTCGTCAATAATCCCGGAAGTAATATAAATGCCGCCCTTTTTCATCTGGTGAACGATCACAGGGGTCAGAGGAACCAGCACATCCGCCAGGATATTGGCAGTCACAATGTCATACCTTTCATAGCCTGCCGCATCCTGCACCGCCTTGTCATCAATGATATTGCCGATCATCACGTCCATGGCGCCCTCCGGAATCTGATTGGCCTCCAGATTTTCTTTTGCGGCAGAGATCGCACAGGGGTCCAGATCCGTCCCCAGCGCATGCCTTGCTCCCAGCTTCAGGGCAACAATGGACAGAATGCCGCTTCCGGTGCCCACATCCAGCAGCTGTGTATCCTCTGTCACATATTTTTTCAACTGGCGCATACAAAGCTGGGTCGTCTCATGCATACCGGTGCCAAACGCCGTGCCCGGATCAATATGGATCACCATCTTGTCCCTATCCTCCGGCTTCATCTCCTCCCAGGATGGAATGATCAGGATATCGTCCACATAAAACTGATGAAAATACTGCTTCCAGTTATTGATCCAATCCTTATCCTCCGTCTGTGACTCCTCAATCGTACCTGCTCCAATATCCATAAACCGGCGCAGATCGTCCAGCTCTTCTCTTACCCGCTTCAGAATCGCTTCCTTATCCGCATCCTCTTCCAGATAAAAGCTCAAATAAGCGATACCGTCATCTGCCGGGCCATCCGGCAGGATATCCACAAACATCTGCTGCTTGTCCTGCTCCGTCAAAGGCACCTTATCCTCGATCTCCACGCCTTCCACTCCGGCATCCGCCAGAGAAGAGATCACGATATCCTCCGCAGCAGTCAATGTTTTTAATCGAAATTTATTCCAGCGCATCCTTTTCCCCGTTTTCCCGCAGCCGTCTCATATCCGTCCGGCTACGCCTCTTCTATCATTCATTCAGCATCTCATTCTTTCGCAGCTTCCCCGCTGCTCCTGCTGACAGTCAGCATTTATTGTAGTATATATACGATAGAATTTCAAGAACAAAAGTGTGCTTCGCACACTCCCGCATTCCCATATTTCGACAGCACAGCTTTTGTTCCGCGCGCATATCTGCGCATCGTTTGCCCGAAGGGCTTTTATCTCATAGGAAAGTCACATACTTTGGCACTTTAAAGCAACAATGTCTTTCCTATGAGATAAAAAATGCCTTCTCCCCTGCCCCTCAATCTCGATGGGAGAAGGCATTTTTTGCGCCGGATGCAGAGCTTTGCAAATGAGATTTTGCGGCAGCCCCATCAAAAACAGGGACCGCAGCAATTTTTTGCCGCAGCCCCTGAGGGAAAGTTTTCTATTCCTGATATCCGTTGGGATTCTTCTGCTGCCAGTTCCAGGAGTCGGCGCACATCTCATCAATGCCGTACTCTGCCTCCCAGCCCAGCTCCTTTTTCGCCTTAGAGGGATCGCAGTAACAGGTAGCGATATCTCCGGCCCGTCTGGGTTTGATCTGATATTTGATGGCATGTCCGCAGGCCTTCTCGAAGGCTGCCACCACCTGAAGCACGCTGTAGCCGTGTCCGGTGCCCAGATTGTAAACGCTGACGCCTTCCTTCTCCGCCAGCTTCTGGATCGCCTTCACATGGCCCCTGGCCAGATCTACCACATGAATGTAGTCCCGGACACCGGTTCCGTCCGGCGTATCGTAATCATTACCGAACACACCCAAGCATTCCAGCTTTCCGATGGCCACCTGCGCCACATAAGGAAGCAGATTGTTGGGAATTCCTTTGGGATCCTCGCCCATCAGGCCGCTCTTATGGGCGCCGATCGGATTAAAGTAGCGCAGCAGGATCACATTCCATTCCGGATCGGCCTTCTGAATATCGGTCAGCACCTGCTCCAGCATCCATTTTGTCCATCCGTAGGGATTGGTGCAGATTCCCTTGGGGCATTCCTCCGTGATCGGCACGAAAGCAGGATCCCCGTAAACCGTAGCGGAGGAGCTGAAAATAATGTTCTTTACCCCGTGGTTTCTCATCACATCGCACAGGGTCAGCGTTCCGGCCAGATTGTTGGAATAATATTCGATCGGCTTTGCAACCGACTCTCCCACAGCCTTTAATCCGGCAAAGTGAATCACCGCATCCACCTTTTCCCGGTCAAAAATCTCGTTCATGGCCTGACGGTCGCAGATATCTGCTTTATAAAAGACCAGATCCTTCCCGGTAATCTGTTTTACACGGTCCAGCGCTTTTTCGCTGGCATTATAAAGGTTATCCACCACAACGACCTCATATCCGGCCTCCAGCAGCTCCACACATGTATGGCTTCCGATATAACCGGCGCCGCCTGTTACTAAAATTCTCATAAAACCGCTCCTTTCCGGGCATTCCTTTTGTTATGCCCGCTGTATTGTTTCTCATGACGTGCCTGTTGAGCACCCTCAAAGCTACATTCCGTTCCTTATTTTCCGCAGCAATCCTCCGTTCCTGTCTGCTGCGCCGGCTATACCAGGATCTGCGTTCCTCCCACCGGACGGATGGACAATACGTGACAGCTTCCTTCTCCCAACGCATCCTCCATCCCCTGCCGGAATGCGTCCAGCATATCTATGGGAACAAACGCCTGCACCGTTCCCGCAAATCCGCCTCCGTGCACGCGGTAAGCGCCCCGGCCGTTCAGCAGTCTGTCGCAGAGCGCCAGTGCAAGGGCCATCTCCTGATGCTCCTTACTGCCGCAGGGAACGATATTCTGCAGATACATCCAGGAGCTGTAGCCGGATTCCTTTACCAGCCGCAGGAAGGTATCGATATCCCCCTCCTCCAGTGCCCTGGCCTGCTTCGGCACCCTCTCGTTATCACCGTAAAAATGCAGAGCACGCAGGATCGCCCGGTCTCCCACCTCTGCCCGGATCTTCGGAATAGCCGCCATAAATTCCTGCTCCGGAATTTCCCGCAGCACCTCCTTGCCCAGCAGCCGGCAGATCTTTTTCAGCTCCAGCGGTATCGCCGCATATTCATCCGTCAGATCCGCATGGTCCGCCCCGGAATCAATGATGCAGAGCGCCAGTCCGGATTTTTCAAACTCGATATCCAGCCTTCTCACCACCGGATTTGCCGTATCTTCAAAATCGATGGTCAGCATATTTCCCACGGAGGATGCGGTCTGATCCATCAATCCGCTGGGTTTTCCGAAATAAACATTCTCCGCATACTGGCCGATCTGGGCGATCTCCACCGGGGACACCCTGTTTTCAAAAAACAGGGCATTGATGATATTTCCGATCAGCACTTCAAAGGCTGCGGAGGAGCTGATGCCGCTGCCCGGCAGTACGCTGGACATCACGCAGGCATGAAATCCTTCCACCTTACAGCCAAGCTCTGCGAACCGGGCCGCAACGCCCCGGATCAGGGCGGCAGTACTGTTTTTTTCCTCTTCCTTCATCGAAAGATCTTCCAGAGAGATCCGGCACATAGGATAGCCCTCCGACTGCACACAGATTTCTTTCGCTTCTGCCTTGGATGCTGCCGCAATCATATCCATATCCACGGATGCCGCCAAAACCCGTCCGTGCTGGTGATCCGTATGATTTCCTCCGATCTCCGTTCTGCCCGGTGCGGAAAATAAAGCCAGCGTTTCACTCTCCCCAAAGGTCTCCCGGTACATCTCCAGCAGCTTTTCATATCTGGCCGTGTTTTCTAAGCTTTTCTGCCCGTAAAGCTGATGCATTTTTTCCTGAAAACCGGCGTTTTTTAATTCCCTTTTCCAAGCGTCAATGTTCATATCCTTCCTCCTGATTTCTTTGAAAATTACTTTTTTGCACCCATTCCGGCAGCTTTGATTCCATCGCCGGTGTTTCGGCTCTTTCTCTAATATGCCGCCTCTTTTTCTGTACTTTCCCGCAGGTTTATGTTAAAGTAATCATAAAATAAATTCTGCTTTTTGTATAGTGATAATTTGTTCAAAAACTTTGTTTTCGTTCGCATTTGGAGGCTATATCATGATTTCATCCTTCGACCTGGAAAAGCTAAGTCCCCTGTTTCAGGACTTCTACACCCTCACTGGAATCCATATTTCCCTTTTCAACGAGAAATATGAGGAAATCTTTCCCTACCCCAAAGAGCTGCCCTCCTTCTGCCGTCTGATCCGCACAGACCCGGATGCTGCTCTCCGCTGCCATAGCTGCGACCGGGAGGCCTGCCGCACCGCCGCAAAAAAACATAACATCCATTTCTATCAGTGCCATGCAGGGCTGATGGAGGCCTGCACCCCCATTTACTCCGGAGAGGTCATTGTCGGCTACATTATCGTTGGAAATATTTTTACCTATCCGGATCACGGCACCGGCTGGGAAAAAATCAAAGAATTCTGCAGAGAATATAAGATAGACAAAGCCTTGCTGAAGGCCGCCTGCCTGGAACGCCCCATCCTCACCCGGCAGTATGTGTTTGCTGCCTGCCATATTCTGGAGGCAATCGCTTCCTACGTATGCAATGAGCGTCTGGCCATCCTGAAAAAGGGGAATCTCCATACAAAAATTGACGAATACATCCTGCAGAACCTGTCCGGAGACCTGAGTGTTTCCACTCTCTGCCGTCAGTTCTCCATCGGCAAAACCTATTTGTACGAAATTACCAACAGCACCTACGGCACGGGCGTGGCCGAGCACATCCGCCGTCTGCGCATGGAAAAGGCCAGAGAGCTGCTTTTGGAGCATGCTGACTGGCCCATCAGTGAAATCGCCGCATCCTGCGGTTTCCGCGATTACAATTATTTTATTGCTTCCTTCAAAAAAGAAACCGGCCTTTCTCCCAGACAGTATCAGAAGCAGCTTTAGCTTTCTCTACCGCTGCACCCTTCCGGATGCATCGCCGTTCATCAAAAGCTCCACCTCTGCTACGCTGGAAAGATTAAAGTCCTTTTCAATAGAATGCTTCAGGCAGGAAGCCGCCGCCGCATATTCGATCTTTTTCTGCGGTTCAAATCCATTCACCGTACCGTAGATCAGTCCGGCCGCAAAGGAATCGCCTCCGCCCACCCGGTCCACAATATGAATCGGATACGTTCTGGAGAAATAGGGCCTGCCGCCTGCATACAGCAATGCGCCCCATTCGTTGTCGGAAGCGCTGATGCTCTTGCGCAGAGTAATGCCCACTTCCTTTACGCCGTACTTTTTACAGAGCTGGTCCGCCACATCGATATATCCCTCTTTGTTCAGCTTTCCGGTGGTAACGTCCGTGTCCGCCGCTTTGATGCCCAGCACCTTATCCGCATCCTCCTCATTGGCGATCAGAATATCTACATACTGCAGCATCTCCTCCATACAGGCCTTCGCCTGCTCTGCCGTCCACATATTCTTTCGGTAATTCAAATCACAGCTTACCGTCAGGCCGTGCTCCTTTGCCTTGCGCACCGCCTCAATGGAAACCGCCGGCATCCCGGCTCCCAGCGCCGGTGTGATTCCGGTGATATGGAAGTTGGAAGCCCCCTCAAAGACAGCATCCCAATCAAACATGCCCGGCTCCGCCATAGCAATGCCGCTGAACTTCCGGTCATATACGATGCGGGAAGGCCGCTGGGAAGCACCCTTTTCCAGATAGAACACGCCCATCCGTTCCCCGCCCCTCACAATATGGCGGGTGCCCACATTAAATTTCCGCATCATGGCAATGCCGCTGTCCGCAATCGCATTTTCCGGAAGCCTGGTCACAAATTCTGTATCGATCCCCATACATGCCAGTGATACCAGCACGTTTGCCTCCGCTCCCGTATAATTGATCTCAAACGTCTCTGCCTGGACAAATTTCAGATATCCCGGCGGGCTTAATCTCACCAGAAAATCTCCGAACCCTACTACTTTCTTCATTCCATCTCCTCCTGCATCCTTCTTTTCATCCCGCCTGCGCTTTCCCGGCCGGCCAGGCCGTATCGGTCCGTTTCAGCGGGATATCGCCGTCCGCTTTCTCCTATTGCAGCAATGGCTGCTGTAAACGGAATACTCGCTTCCAATCTGGAGCTCCCGGTTTCACAACAGCCATTTTATCATTCTTTTTACGGTTTCCGCAGCAAATGAATTGCAAAACCGGAAAATTCCTTTTCCAGATAAATCGCATTCAGATTGCCTGCTTCGTCGTAATTCTTAAATTCCTCCCGCATGGAATATCCCTTTTTCTCCAGATAGGCTACCGCCCGCTCCACGTTACGCGTTCCGATAGCGATATGCCCCATTTCACCCGGGAATTTTACCTTGCAGCATTCTACGATATCTCCGGCGAAATCACTTTTACCTCCCGCCTTAGAACCGATATCGAACAGACTGCCCAGCTCCTCTGCCAGAGGGCCGCCCGCTTCCCCGGCGTTGATGCCGATGTGAATCAGCCGGAAATTGTGGGAAACCGCAACCGCCTTTTTACACAGAGCGGCAATCCCGTCCCAATCCTTTTCCAGCACCTTATCCGCCGGAGCCATAAAGCTGCCGCCCACCGCAGCCACCTTCGGATTGGAAAGATAGCTGCCCATATTTTCCAGATTGATTCCGGAGGTTGGCACAAACGCAATCTGCGCATAAGGTCCGGTCAGCTCCCGAATCGTCTTTACGCCGCCCATCAGCTCTGCCGGGAAAAACTTAAAGGTGTTCAGTCCCAAAGCCAGGCCGCGCTCAATTTCCGATGCCGTTACACAGCCCGGAAGCACCGGCATATCCAGCTTTCGGCAGGTTTCCAGCACCGTCTCATTCAGGCCCGGAGTCACACAAAGCTCTGCTCCGGCCGCCCTGGCCGCTCTGGCCTGCTCCGGCCGCAGAACGGTTCCTGCCGCCACCAGCATCTGGGGCAGCTCTGCCTTGATGGCAGCGATGCAGTCCAGCGCGCATTCATTGCGCAGCGTCACCTCGATCTGAGGAAGGCCGGCCTCCAGCAAGGTCTTTGCCAGCGGCACCGCATGCTCCACCGAAGGGATCTTAATCACCGGCACTATCCCGGTCTCTTTGATTTTTTCAAAAACCGTCATATTCTTTTCCTCATAAGATAATCGTCAGGCACTATTTTGCTTTTTTCTTTCCCAAAGCACTTTTCACAATCGGGAAAAGGAACGTAACTAATACGAAAATCAGCAGAACGCAGGATACCGGACGGGTAACGAAGGTAGCATAGCTTCCGTTACTCATAACCAGCGCACGCCGCATGTTGCTCTCCAGCATACTTCCCAGCAGCAGGCCCAGAATGAAGGGACCGGTGGGGAATTCCAGTACCTTAAACAGGAAGCCCAGAATTGCTGCCGCAAACATGATCAATACATCAAAGAAGTTGTTATTCAGCGCATAGGCTCCTACTACGCACAAAACGCAAACGGCACACCATACGGTGGGCTGCGCCACGTTCAGCACCTTTGCAGATACCTTTGCGGTAGCCAGGCCCAGAATCAGGAAGGCCACGTTTGCCAGCACCATCAGCGCCATGATCTGCGTGGTGAATTTGGCGTTTTCTGTAAACATCTTAATACCCGGCTGCATACCGTACATGGTCAGAGAGCCGATCAGGATAGCCGTAACCGCATCTCCCGGAATACCCAGGGTCATCATGGTGGTCATAGCGCCGCCCAATACGCCGTTGTTCGCTGCGGAGCTGACTGCCAGACCCTCTACAGAACCTTTGCCGTACTCTTCCGGATGCTTACTGAATTTCTTTGAGTTACCCCAGCAGATAACCGCGGAAATATCGCCGCCGGCTGCGGGAATCGCACCGATAATGGTTGCTACCAGGCTGGTAACGATACCTCTGGGGAACAGGCTCTTCATCTCAGCTTTGCTGGGAAGCACCTTACCAAGAGCCAGATTTACTTTTCTCGCCTCAATATCCTTTGCTTCCTGCTCTCTGTTTCTGGTAAAGATCTGATACATTACCTCACCGATACCGAACATACCGATCATAACCGGGATGAAGGAAACACCCGCCAGCAGATTTACATTTCCGAAGGTGAATCTCTTTACGCCCAGAATCGGGTCCAGTCCGATGGTGGACAGCAGGATACCGGACAGTCCCAGAATCAGTCCCTTCAATACATCGCCGCCTGCTACGGCAACCATCATGCTCAGACCAAACGCAGCCAGCATGAAATATTCGGCAGAGTTAAAGGTAACGGTAAATTTTGCGATCGGGGTGGCAAACAAAATCAGCGCCAGCGTACTGATAATACCGCCCATAAAGGAAAATATAACATTAATTCCCAGGGCCAGACCGCCCTTTCCTTGTTTATACAGGGCATACCCGTCAAAGGACTGGGTAATGGAGGCCGGAGTACCCGGCGTATTGATCAGAATAGCCGTAATGCCGCCGGCAAAGATCGCCGCATTCCAAAGTCCCATCAGCATGGCAAAGCCGTCTGTGGGATCAAACCAGAAGGTAATCGGTGTCATAATCGCAATACCCATGGTAGCTGAAAGTCCGGGCAGCGCACCGATCATCGTACCGATGAGCACACCCAAAAACAAGAATAAAATAACGGAGGGCCTCATCAGCTCAGACAGGCCGGCCGCCCATACATCTAATCCTATTCCCATAGCTTACTCTCCTCCTTATGCGTTGAACAAAATAGAAAAGCCCATATTGAATACCAGATAAATAAATGCAGTAAATACGACCGCATAAATCAGGGCAAATTTCCAGGTCCGCTCAAACAGTTTATTCAGATAAATCTCAAACAGAAATACGCATACCATGAAAGCGGTATTTCCAAAATACGGCGCCGTAATCTTCCAGGCTGCCAAAAAAACAATGATTCCTGCCACTGTCAGGAGCATAACCTTCAGGTTTTTCCTGTTTTCCGGTGTCCACTCCACATAATGCTTCTCGCCCTGGCGCACTCCCCGTACCACCAGAGCCGCACCCATAATAATAATCAAAACGCTTAAAATATACGGAAAAAATCCGCCGCCCGGCACCCCGTCCGATGTGGTCGCAATAAAGCTAAGCTGCGGATTTGTCGCAGTCATAATTAAAAAGAATAATCCAAACGCCATACACAGCAAGCCGGCAATGGCATCTGCCTTCAATTTTTTCATAACATCAGTCCTTTCCTGCCGACCCGGACTTTCCTTCCGCTTCGGCATACATCCAACATGGTAACAGCACCGCACCACTTTTGGCGCGATGCTGTTTTTTTATTTCATCATTTATTGATTTTTGTTACCTTCTCCCTGATCCCCGATGCTTTTATTCCATTACAATACCCATGGTCGGGATCAGCTCGGAATAATGAGCCAGCTCTTCTGCTGCCTTTGCATCCATGTCAGCGCCTGACAGATATGCATGCTCATAACCCTTGCTTGCCAGCAGCTCTTTCATAGCGTCAGAGTTGATTGCTGTCTCTGCTGCTGCTTCCAGAACCTCAACGATTTCATCCGGGGTATCCTTCGGAACTGCAAATCCGCCCCAGCCCTGGATTACGATGTCATAACCAAGATCAGTAGCAACCGGAACGTCCGGAAGTACGGAAGAAGCACTTTCACCTAAAACTACCAGTGTACGCAGATCGCCTGCTTCTACATTGGTATAAACCTCAGACGGGCTAACTGCTACTGCCTCGATATTTCCGCCAAGAAGAGCGGTAACTGCGGAAGCTGCTCCATCAGAGAACGGAACGTGATTGAATTCCACGCCGCAGGTCTCCTCTACGGAAGCTGCTGCCACCTGCCAGATCGAACCGGTACCGGAGTTACCTACACGAACCTCACCGGGATGCTCTTTTGCATATGCGATGAAATCATCAAAGGTTTCCCATTCGCTGTCAGCCTTTACGGTGATCGCTGCCGGGATCGTCATAGCACGTCCGATAAAGCGGAAGTCCTCTGTGGTCAGGTCTGTGTAGCCCAGAGAAGAAAGCATGGTGGATTCAACCGGCATATATGCGATGGTATATCCATCCGGTTTGCTGTTTCTTACCGTCTCCAGACCGATTGCTCCGGAAGCGCCTGTGGTGTTCTGAACCAGAACGGTGGTGCCGATCGCCTGCTCAAACTCGGAAGCGAAAATACGGGATGTGGTATCCGATGCTCCGCCTGCTGCGTAGGGGCAAACGATAGTGATCTGCTTCTTACCCGGGAAATCAGCCGCAAATGCGGATACTGACAGCACGGATGCGCACATAGCTGTTGCTGCAACGATAGATACGACTTTCTTTAAGTTCATTTTGAAATCCTCCCTTAGATTTTTATTTTATGGGGTCTTGTACGATACGCGGCCAGATCTCCTCTTATCCGTCTGCATCCTGCAAGCTTCCCAATAAGTTCTTCTTTATATATAAGCCTTTACTGCTTCATGCAGAGCCTTCACATCTTCCTCGGACAGATCCATCAGCGGTTTTCTCATATGTCCGCCGGGAATTCCCCGGAACGTCAGGATATTCTTGAAGATGGACATATCAGCGCCCGCTTTCATCAGCCATACCAGATCATTTGCAGTATCCTGGGCTTTTCTGGCCGCTTCCATATTTCCCGCTTTAAACTGCTTGTACACCTCTACAAAATATTCCGGGAACGGGCCGGAGCATCCGGATACGGTTCCGTCGCAGCCTGCAACCAGAGCCGGCAGGAACATAGAATCTGCTCCGAATACCACTGAGAAGTTTCCGTTATTCACGCGCAGATACTGCAGCACACGTCCCATATCCGCATAGCTGTATTTCACTCCTACCACGTTCGGGCAGGCCTCGCAGATCTTATTCATCGTCTCTGCGGAAATATCATTATGAGCAAGCTGCGGAATTACATATACGTATACCGGGAAATCCTGCGGCAGAGCGCTGCACACATCCTTGTAATACTGTACCATCGCTCTGTCGTCTACCGTAAAATAGCTGGGGGTAACGACACCAACACCGTCTGCGCCGATCTTATGGGCATGCTGTGCCAGACGGATCGTTTCTGCCAGTGTCATGGCTCCTGCATGAATGAATACAGTCACTCTTCCTGCAGCTTTCTTTACTACGGTCTCAGCAACCAGTTCTCTCTCCTCTGCGCTCATCAGGTACATCTCGCCGGTAGTTCCGGTGGGATACAGGCAATCAACACCCTTTCCGATCAAAAACTCAGTCTGCTGCTCCAGTGCTGCCACATCCACCTTATCGTCCTCTGTAAAAGGTGTGGTCATTGCAGTAATTACACCAAATAATTTTTTCAATGGTATTCCTCCTTCACAACTGCACACGTTTTTTCGATCGTTCAGCATCGCTGAACATTATGCATTATTTTTATATTTGGAGTATACTCCAGCATTCTTATTATGTCAAGTTTAAATCAGCATTTCGTACAATTATTCAAAATCATTTCAGCTTTTTTGTGTATATTGTACATAGCATTCTCATTGACTTTCTGTTTTTCTCATGACATAATGACAAAAAGGAGTTTTTGTTCTCTTCAGTGATAACGTATTTTTGTTCATTAATGCTGAACGTTATTTATTTTACTGTTTTTTGCGGCAGGATTGATTCTCTCTCTTCCTGCCGGGAAAGCGATTCTCAAAAATTTCGGCAGGGAAAAATTAGAATTCAGAAATTGACAGATTTGGTAATTTATGTAATAATAATTTCGTTTCGGCAATATAAAACAAGCATTCAGCATTGCTGAATGCTTTGGAGGTACTCGAATGAATGTGAATGAAGAACATCCCTCTTGGCAGGTAAAATCCGTTGCAAAAGCGATCCATATATTATCCTGCTTTACTCCGGCTGAACCGGAGCTAAGCCTGGTAGACATCAGCCATAAGCTTGCTCTGCCAAAAAGTACGGTACTGAATCTGCTGCGTACGCTGGAATCCTACGGCTATATCAGCCGTACCTATCCTTCTATGAACTACCGGCTGGGTTACTCGATTATGCAGTTAAACTACTGCACCCAAATGTCTATGCCTGTAGTCCGCTTTTCTCTTCCTTTCCTGGAGGACCTGCAGATGAAAACCGGAAAGACCATCTATCTGACCACACATATTAACGGAAAAGTGCTTTATCTGGAGGTTGCTCACCAAAATCGCCGGATGTTCTCTTATTCCATCAGCGGAAAAACACTAAACATGCACTGCACCGGCTGCGGAAAAGCCATGCTGGCTTTCCTGCCGGAGGCGGAGATCCGCAATGTGATAAATACCCACGGGCTTCCGGCTTTCACGCCAAATACCATTACATCGGAAGAGAAATTGTATCAAGAGCTGGCTAAGATCCGCAGCCGGGGTTACTCCACCGACCACGAGGAAGAGACCCTGGGCGTGCGCTGCATCGCAGCCCCGATCCGCAATGCCCAGGGATACCCCACTGCTGCACTGAGCATCTCCGGCGCCGTACTGTCCATGCAGGAAAATCAGGTACTCGAATATGCGGATGTATTGATCAGCACCTGCCAGGCCCTGGCCGGCAATGCCAATGAATTTCCGGCCGGACAGATTCTCCTTCTGAACCAGAAGCAGGAAAGCTCCGGAAGCTGATCGTTTTCGCCGGTATCGTCACGAAAAAAAGCTGCCGCAAAAATAAATTTGCGGCAGCTTTTTTTCGTGGAACCGATGGGGCTCGAACCCATGACCTCTCGCGTGTGAGGCGAACGCTCATCCCGGCTGAGCTACGATTCCATACGCCTATTATAGCACTTTTTCTCCAAATGAAAAGAGTTTTTTTTATTTTTTTCATTTTTTAACCTTTTCCGCTCTTTTTGCATATGTATATAGAAACACCCTGCTGTCCTGCCCCAAGACAGGTTTCAGCAAAAAACGGGAGAAAATTATGATCTATAAAAGCTTGCACATGATGCAGGATGAGCAGCCCGATAAGGGCACCCTGCAGATACAGGTCAGCTCTCTGCGCCAGGATCTTCCTATTTCTGACGCTGAGATTGATATTTCTTACACCGGAGCACCGGACGATATTTTAGAGCAGGTGCAAACCAACAGCAGCGGCCAGACCGAAACACTGGAGCTGCCCACCCCTCCGGTGGAATACAGCTTAGAACCCAACCAGGAAAACCAGCCCTACTCGGAATATACCCTCCGCATCTCTGCTGCCGGTTACGAAACCATCACCGTTGCCGGTACGCAGATGCTTTCCGGCCAAAATGCACTTCAGAATATCCGGATGCGGCCTCTGGATCAGCCCCTGGAGCCGGACGTAATCGTCATTCCCGCTCACACCCTGTACGGAGAATATCCGCCCAAAATTGCAGAAGAGGAAATTAAACCCATTACCCAAACCGGTGAGATCGTATTAAACCAGGTGGTGCTCCCGGAATACATCATTGTTCATGATGGGACGCCCCAGGATACGACCGCCCAGAATCATTACGTGCGCTACCGGGATTATATTAAAAACGTGGCCTCCAGCGAGATCTATGCCACCTGGCCCCGTTCCACCATTATTGCCAACATTCTGGCCATTCAGTCCTTTACCCTGAACCGGGTCTATACAGAATGGTATCGGAACAAGGGGTACAATTTTACCATTACCTCCTCCACCGCCTTCGACCAGAAATGGATGAACGGACGCAACTATTTCACCAGCATTGCCGAAGCCGTGGATGAGGTCTTTGATAACTATCTTTCCCGCCCCAACGTCAAACAGCCCATCCTTACCCAATACTGCGATGGTCAAAGAGTGCAATGCCCCAACTGGATGACTCAATGGGGAAGCAAGCGTCTGGGGGAACAGGGATATGAACCCATTGAAATCATCCGCTATTTTTACGGCGACACAATGTACATCAACTTTGCCGAGGAGGTTTCCGGCGTTCCCTCCTCCTATCCCGGCTTCCCGCTGGATATCGGCTCCGTCGGTGAGGATGTGACAAAAATACAGGAGCAGCTCAACCGGATCTCCGACAACTACCCCCTTATCCCGAAAATTGCCGTAGACGGGATCTTCGGAGAACGGACGCAAAACGCCGTAAAGGTGTTCCAGTCTGTTTTCGGACTGACTCAGGACGGCATCGTAGGCAGCCGTACCTGGTATCGGATTCAGGATATCTACGTAGGCGTGACCCGAATTGCGGAATTAACCTGAAGAAAGACCGATCCGGTCCGCCTCCTCCGGTGCGGTTGCGCACAGGACACAGGGATGCACACCAGATGCGGCTGCGATTGGAAGCTTCCTTCCGCACCGGTGCGCATCCCCGTTCTGAACCGGGCACACGCTATGCCAAAGCAGGCATGAAAACTTAGGCAGAAATTTTTTTAAAAAATGCTTGATTTTTTTTCGGAAATGATATATAGTATACAAGTGTCACGGGTGAGCAGCCCGGAGACGAAAATGGTTCCATGGTCAAGCGGTTAAGACGTCGCCCTCTCACGGCGAAAACAGGGGTTCGATTCCCCTTGGAACTGCTGAAAACATCAGGATCTTTCTGGTCCTGATGTTTTTTTGCTTTCAGCAAAGGCTGCCGCAAAGCCCCCCCCGCCATGCAGCAGCCCCACCAATCTTATACCCGCACGATATAATCTTCTTTTCTGGGCTTTGCTTTTCCCGCAGCGCCCTTGGCCGGATACCCAAGAATACAGTGCCCTACTCCCACATAATTGTCCGGGATTCCCCACTTCTTCAGGTAAGCCTTTCCCTCCTCAGACGCAAATACCTCTTTTGCCCGGTGAATCCAGCAGGATCCTACGCCAATGCTGCTGGCTGCAAGCATCATCGTTCCGATGACAAGGCTACCGTCCTCCACGTATGTGGGACGATTGCTGTCTGCCAGTACGATCACCACCGTAGGAGCGCCGTAAAACGGATCGCCTGTGCTTCCCATAACCGCTGCATTCAGCCTGGACAGCTCTTTTATGGTCTCTGCATCCTGAACCACCACGATTTTCGGCGACTGCATCCCCATTCCCGTAGGCGCATAGGTGGCGGCCTCTAAAATCAGCTTCAGCTCCTCTTCCTCGATCTGCTCCTGGCTGTATGCTCTTACGCTTCTTCTGCTCTCAATATTACGGATTACTTCATTCATACGTTTGTCTCCTTTCTTGCGAATTCCCTTATCCATCCGTGCACAATACCGCACGAAGTGCTTTTCCTGATACAGGAAAACGAAAATTTTTCTATATCATAAAAAATGCCTTCGGCATCTCAACTCCCCTGCTCCTCAATCTTGAGGGGAGAAGGCATTTTTTGCGCCGGATGCAGATTGCGCAGCAATCAATTACCTAATGCATCCGTGCGCATCACCGCACGAAGTGCTTGTTCTGGTATAGG
This sequence comes from Lachnospiraceae bacterium, assembly GCA_030537145.1. GTDB lineage: Bacteria > Bacillota > Clostridia > Lachnospirales > Lachnospiraceae > Merdiplasma. Next base: position 85,058 of record JAUNON010000004.1, read on the forward strand.
AAAGTGAGAACTTTCCTATACCAGAACAAAAAACGGACACGCAGCGCATCCTTGCACCAGGCATCCGTTTTCTTCACTTTATTTTTCAGGCTGGATTCTGGCTACTCCGGACTTAACCGCAGCTTCCGCCACTGCCTTTGCTACCGCATCCTTCACACGGGGATCGAATGCTGCCGGCAGAATATAGTCCGCATTCAGCTCTTCATCGCTGACAATACCTGCGATCGCATATGCGGCGGCCACCTTCATCTCTGCATTAATAACAGACGCTCTCACATCCAGAGCTCCGCGGAAGATGCCCGGGAATGCCAGCACATTGTTTACCTGGTTCGGGAAATCGCTGCGGCCAGTGGAAACCACTGCTGCTCCGCCTTCCTTCGCTTCATCCGGGAAGATCTCCGGAGTGGGATTTGCGCAGGCGAAAATGATGGGATCCTTCGCCATAGTAGCAACCATCTCCTTGGTCAGAGTTCCGGGTGCAGATACGCCGATAAATACGTCTGCTCCCTTGATTACGTCTGCCAGAGTTCCCTTTTCATGCTCCTGATTCGTAATCTTCGCCATCTCCTCTTTGATGGGATTCAGACCCTCACGTCCCTCGTAGATAGCCCCTTTCCGGTCCGTCATTACCACATGCTCCAATCCCATGCTGATCAGCAGCTTAATAATAGCGATACCTGCTGCGCCTGCGCCGCTGGTAACGATCTTAATCTTGTGAATATCCTTTTTCACCAGCTTTAATGCATTGATCAGTCCGGCCAGGGTAATCACGGCCGTTCCGTGCTGGTCATCATGGAAAACCGGGATATCACAGCATTCCTGCAGCTTCTGTTCGATCTCAAAACAGCGGGGTGCGCTGATATCCTCCAGGTTGACACCGCCGAAGCTTCCCGCCAGCAGCTTCACCGTCTGAACAATCTCATCCACATTCTTACTTCTGACACACAGCGGAATTGCATCTACATCACCGAATTCTTTGAAAAGCACGCACTTTCCTTCCATAACCGGCATCCCCGCCTCAGGTCCGATATCTCCCAATCCCAGAACCGCCGTTCCGTCTGTCACTACCGCAACCGTATTCCAGCGTCTGGTCAGCTCATAGCTGAGCTCGGGATTTTTCTGTATTTCCAGACAGGGCTGTGCAACGCCCGGAGTATACGCCAGGGAAAGCGCATCCTTACTGTCCACCTTTGCTCTGGCCGTAACCTCAATCTTACCTCTCCATTCCTTATGGAGTCTTAATGATTCTTTTGCATAGTCCATTTTTCAAACCCTCTTCTTCCATAAAAAGCCTGCCGCTGCCAATCCCAAGCAGCAGCATATTTTATTTTTATTTTACGACATGATTATAGCGAAGTTTCCTGTATTTGTAAACAAAGATTTTGGATGTTCCGATGCGGTTCAGGACAAGCGCTTCCTTTTTCGTTCTTTTCTTACATCTCTGATTACAATACCGATAAACTTTGGTGCCCCGATTAAATAGCGCTTCCACAAATGCCCCCGCTCGATCAGCATTCTATAGCACCACTCCATCCCCATTTTCTGCATCCACACCGGCGCCCTGCTTATTTTTCCCGATAAAAAATTAAACGCCGCCCCCACTCCCATTAATCTCGTATTTACTAATTCATTTCTGTATTTTTGCATCCAGAAATCTTGTTTCGGCGCACCCAGGCCGACCCATACAAAATCCGGCTTCGCCTCATTAATTCTTCTTATGACGGCGGCTTCTTCTTCCTTGCTCAATTCCCGAAAAGGCGGAGAATACATTCCAACGATATTGATTCCTTCTATTTCTTCCATCAATTTGCTTCTCAGGGTATCCAGAACCTTCTGGGTATTCCCGTAAAAATAGTGGCGGTAATTTCTTTGCACTCCTTCTTTCAGGATTCTCCACATAATATCCGGTCCTCCGCAGCGCTCACTCTCTATTTTTTTCCTTTTTGCAAGCCAATGAATCGGCATTCCATCCACTGCGCAGATCGTTGCTTCGTTTTGCGCAGCGGCAATTCGCTCGGATGATTCTGCCCCCACAATAATCTGCACCCCTGTAAATACTACATACGGACAGTTCTTCTCGGTCGGCATCTGATAGATGCTGGAAATCAGCTCATCCTGCTTCATTGCATTAAATCCGATTTTCCCCACCCAAAGATTCCGTTGCAGCTTCCCGTCTACATATTGCATCCTTCCACCCTCCGTAATATTTCTATTACAGCTTTTTATTTCCCACAGTACTGCCGCTTAGAACAGAGGCTCCAGTAATAGTTCCGCAGCTTTTCACTTTCAGAGTTTATTTCAAAGCCTGCCCTAACAACATCATGGATACTTTTTTCACGGTCTGCCTCTGCATTCAAACGGTATCCCTTTATGATCTGCTCTGCCCAAAGCCCGGCATCCTGCTGAATGGAAAGTACTCTTACCGAGCTTAAAAGCTTCACCTCCGGGGTAACATTTTCTGACAGCAGCGTAAATAAACCGGAGGCCTGCGCCTCAATCCCCACAATCGGCAGTCCCTCATATCTTGAGGGCAAAATAAATACATCCATTGCCTGCATCCATTCATTCACATCCTGCCGCAGCCCCATCAGGGAAACGTATTTCTGAAGATGTTTTGATTTTATAAGCTGCTCTACTTCATCATACAGCTCCCCGTTTCCAATCATGATCAATTTATAATTTACCTGATTTCGTGCAAGCGCTTCTGCTATTTCCAACGTATACCGGGGATTTTTCTGTTCAGACAAACGTCCCACACATCCTACCAATATCGTATTATCAGAGAGCTGCAGCTCTCTGCGTTTTTTCTCCCGGATTTTCCTATCATACCGGAACGCCTCTGCGTCAACCGCATTATTCATCACATAGAAATCTTTGTCCTTCCACAGATATCTTCCCGCATCCTTTCCGCAGGCAAACCGGTCTGTCGTTCCCCAGGAAAGCATCGGCCGCATAAGCCTCAGCAGCCTGGCCTTCATTCCCGCATATTCCGAGGCGGCGATATGACAATGGGCAATCCGGACACCGACCCCTTCTGTCCTTGCAATGGCCAGATACGGCGCCGACCACAGCTCAAAGTGACAGTGCACAATATCGTATCGGCCGTCCCGGATCAGCCTCCGGTACTCTGAAAAATGCCTGCGGTACCCCTTGTTCCGATGCGGAAGAAAAAACACCCTGCAGCCCAGATCCCTGAATTTGCTTTCCTGAAGCTGTTCCTCTACTCCGTCAATCCCAAATGCTAATATGTCAATCTGCATATCCCTGCGATTCATATGGGACAAATAATTGTATACCACCGCCCCCACACCACCGCCATTGATTTCACCGATAATCTGCAGAATTCTCAATCGTCCCATCTCATCCTCCATGCACGCGCCTGTGTTCTGCTGTAAGCCTGTCTCATAACCGCATAACCCAAATAGGATACTACGGCTGCGGCGCGCGCTTTTTTCCTTCCCTTCTTATTCAGTATCACATATTTCCGGTTTTTCCGGATCTCCTCCCAAAGAAAGGAAAACGCTTCCTGGAACCGGCTGATATCCTTAATCTGAAACAAAATATTACAGGTAATGCTGAAATATCTGCAGCATGCAGCCGCCCTTAATTCCGGATACTTCTCCGCCACAAGCGCTTCCAGTTCCTTCATATGGATCACCGCATCCAGCTTTGCCTCCCGGAATGGTTCGTATTGTATGCTGTCCCGCCTTTGCACATAGTAATAATCCACATTCGGTATCACCGCAATTTTCTTACAGCTATCAATGATATGGTACGTTACCAGAATATCTTCATACAGCTTTCCCACCGGGTATCTCCAATGGGCAAACTGCTCCCTTTTATACAGCTTTCCCCAGGCGGTAGTCTCCACTCCGTCCTGATAAAGCATTTTCTCCAGGCATTCCAGACGGGTGCATATTTGTACTCCTTCTGCGGTTTCTGTTCCTCTGTTTTTGGGTTCTTCGCCCTCCAATACATTTTCAAACCAGCTCATGGACAGGTCTGCGTCGTTTTCTAACATGGCCGTTACAAGATTTGAGATGTAATATTCTGATACAAAGTCATCGCTGTCAATAAACGTGACCAGCTCCCCCCGCATGGCATCCAGCGCTGCATTCCTGGCATCCGAAAGCCCCCCGTTTTCTTTATGTATAACCCTGACTCTCCGATCCTTCCGCCTGTATTCTTCACAGATAGAACCGCAGGAATCCGGAGAACCGTCATCCACAAGGATGATCTCAAGATTTCCGTACTTCTGAGCAAATATGCTTTCTACGCATCTGGAAAGATATTTTTCTACTTTGTATACCGGAACAATTACTGTTACTAATGGATCCCTTACCATCTTGCTCTCCTCTTCCAGTTCAGCCCATTCTTTTCCCATTTACCGGCCTTACTGTTTCTTCTTTAGATACTTTTCTGCAACCATGAAACGCCGGATTTTTCCGGTAGAGGTTCTTGGCAGGGGATCATCTGATATAACGATCTTTTTTATTTGATGACTGATCGGCTTTTTTCCATTTATGGCAGCTATTTCTTTCTGAATCATCTCATAGGTACACCCTTCCTTAAGAACCAGAACAGCCGTCAGCACTCCAGCTACTCCAACCGCTGTCGCTTCCAGAACCTCCGGCAGCTCCTCCAGCTCCCGCTGCAAATCTCCGATATGAACCTTTTTCCCGTTTTCCAGCACAATGGTATCCCTTATTCTGCCCTCGATATGAACGTATCCGTCCTCGTCAATCTCTCCGGCATCTCCGATCCACATCACTCCGTCACGGAGTACCTCCGCCGTTTCCATGGGCCGTTTGTAATATCCCTTCATAAGAAACTCATGAGATATTCCCAGCTCCCCCTCCTGGCTGCAGACCCAGCGGGCCGTTCCAATCGGCTTCAGCCATTCCACACCTTTCTTTGTGTCGCTCACGCCGCAGCTGCCATTTACTTCCGAGTTTCCAAACACATTAAATAATGTAATTCCCTTCGCCCCGGCCTTCTGCTCCAGCCTTTTGTCACAGGGTCCTCCTGCCGATAAGATCTGACTTGTGGTTTCCGCAAAGGTCTCTTTATCCAATAAAAAACGGACCATCGTTGGCACTAAAACCGCAACGTCAGGCTTCAGCATCCTTACCTCCGGAATCAGCAGACGGGGCGATGTGCCGATGCACACCGTTCCTCCTCTCATCAATTCCGTAAAAAGCATTTCCAAACCATACATGTGATAAAACGGCACCGGGATAAACCAGCTATCCCCGTTCTTTCCCCACCAGATTCCCTTCGAAAGCCGGGCCTGTATGCACTTTGCAAAAGAATCCGCTGAAAATACAACACCCTTTGCGCTGGAAGAGGTTCCTGAAGTAAAAAAGATCAATTCTCCCTCTTCCTTTACATCCAGGCTGTTATCCGAATTTCCTTCTGAAAATCTCCCTCCGATCTCCATCATAGGAAAGTGATCTTTTATATATTCCTTCTCTTCCATCAAAGTATCTGACGCAAGAATCAGTTCGCAATCCGTATACCCGGCCAAATGCAGCAGCTCTTCATTTTGCAGATTCGCATCCAGCAATACCGCACATTTTCCTGCTGCCAATAAAGACAGCGCAGACAGAATCCATCGATAGGAATTTTCCCCCCATATACCGATCCGCTTTTGAGGCAGATTGCAATATATTCTGGTCTGCTCCAACAGGTCTTTCAAAAATGTATCATATTGAACATTTATTTTCTGCCCCTGTTCAATCCAGGAAAAGGCCGGAACCTCCTGCCGGCCCTTTTCCCGACCGTTCAGCAATAAATTCAAAAAATAATTCATACGTTTTTCCTCCTGTGCCGTTTTCGCCAGACAATCCATACCGCTGCGCACCGGTAGCCAAAGAAATGAAGCCTTCGCATCCACCGTATCGGACTGCCTGGTATTTCATAAAGTATTTCCGACCGCTGCTTTAATTCACAATCAAATTTCTGCAATTCCCTTTTGTGAGACTTAACAGGACTCAGATAAAAGAAAAAGCGGTACTGCTGCAATATGACAAGCCGGGTTCTTGTTAATACCATTCTCTTTTTCTCCTCAGAGGCGCTTTCAAAGAGCCCGCAAAGCCGCCAGACCACCTTCAAATGCTGCCTGTAATTTTTCCGGGCCCCGCTGATACTGACGCTTTGCCCCTCCCGGCCAGTCCGGTACCTATAGACCACCCGGTCCCAGCTTTCAATCCTTTCAACGGCCAGGCAGGCCGTAATCAGATATTCTACGTCCGTATAATAGCAATGCTCCAAAAGCCGGATCCCCAGATCCTGTAATCGCTGTGTTCGGAACGTACACGCCCAGATGCCAAATTCCGGCCTTTCCATCAGATTTTGTATTGTGACCGGGTTTTCCCCGTTTTCCCAGGAATGGATGCGCACGATCTTCCCGCTGCCGTCGTCTACTTCTTCATAAGGCGTTACCACCAGATCCGCATCCGAATCCTTTAACCAGGCAAGAAAACCGGGCAGATTTTCTGTTTTCAGAAAATCATCTCCGTCGAGCTGGCGAAAATATTTCCCCTTTGCCAGCCTGACCGCCATATTCATTACAGATCCCCATCCGCGGTTTTCCTTGCGGATATACCGGAATCCTTTGGGATACGTTTCTTCATAACGCTTTCCGATCTCTGCCGTGTTATCGGCGGATCCATCATCAATAATCAAAACCTCCAGTCCGTCACAATCCAGAACAAGGCTATTTAGCGTTTCCTCAAGAAATTGCTCCACATTATAAGCTGCAACAGCAACTGTTAAAACGATTTCTGTTCCCATATGCTCCTTCCTCTGCTTTCTCATTTATTTTCCGCCCTTTTCCATTTGCTTCTCCCTTCCGTTTCAGCCTGTCCCCGTTTTCTCACACAAAGCCTCCTGTCCCGTATCCGCCGCAAACGGTTTCATCCACAGCAAAATCAGAAAAAGATTGTATTGCGGCTCCATCAGGTGATGAACGATAACACTGTCCAGCATTACGAGAAAAATCATACAGCACAGCATGGTCCTCCCGGCATCCCAGCTCCTGAAATAGAGAAGAAGCATTACGCCAAAAACCCCGGCCAGAACAATCACTCCATATTGCAGTGCAATATTCAGATAGGAATTGTCCGCAAACAGATAGCCTGTTTTCGGCCCGTCCCAAAGAGAAAGCGTTTCCTCATATGTCATACCGCCGTATCCTTGAAAGGGAATCTCCCGTCCCCACAGCGAGACGGAATATTGATCCAGCACTTCCCGCCCCCGCTCAAGCCTTCCGCTCAAAATCCGGTTGAATGGGTATAAAATATTTTCAAATCTCCGATACCATACCGTTGCTCCCACAGAGCCCAGGGCCGCAGACAGGATGGCCGCACCTGTTCCCCGCTTAAGGGAAGCTTTGTATTTTATGGCCGCCTTTCCCCATTTCACATACCATAGAACAGCGCACCCGCAGATTGCCAGCAAAATACTGTCTGTGCGTGTTGTGCAAAGAAAGAAAACCGCACCCGCCAGGCACAGGGAAAGGATGCCGTCAGCCAATTTCAGCTTTTCCTCCCTCCATGCAAGATAAATGAATACAAAATATAAAATATTCGCACTCAGATCGGCATAATACGGATACCCCAATGCATAAGCATTTCGTCCCCACCGATAGGCCTCGTATACAATATCCGGAATTATTCCGATGCGGCTGGAAAGAAAAGAAACCGCCAAAGCTGCGCCTTTTATCACCAGATAAATTTTCATTACCTCATAACCCGGCATTCCCTTTCCAAGCACAATCAGAAAATAAATATCCAAAACATTCCCATGGCCGGATTGCAAAAAAATCAGTCCCGCCAGCCCAAGACCCGCCAGAATTACTGCTGCTTCCCTTTTGGAATAGCTCCGAAACCATAATAACCGGAAAAGAAAGACCGTTATTACTCCCAAATGAATACTCCAATAAACCAATTTTTCATTCAGCAATGTAGAAAGCATGGTATTCATCAGCATGGAAATACCCAAATAATAGCTGATAAAGATGAGATAGATCCGCTCCTCTAAGGTATGCCTTCCGGCCGCTGTTCGCATATCTGCTCTTCCTTTCCTCAAACCACTCATCACCGCCGATACATCTGATACGGCAAAATCGCTTCATTTCCCTGGATAAAAATTTCTAAAACACAAACAAACGTGATTGCGGTCAGAAATACAGCGGTCCAGATCCAACGTTCTTCCTTTTTTTCAAACTGCGCAATGCAGTTTGGTACAGACACGATCTGAAAGAAGGAAAACAAACGCAGGAAACGATATGCCGCCGGAATCATCTGATCTGCAAAGCAGATGATCACCGCACACACCTGAAGAATAATATAGATATCGGTATCGGCTTTCACCCGGTCCGCATTCACCCATCTGCCGTACAGAAAAAAGCCAAGGATTCCGATTTGTACCGCTGCGCAATACAGGGGAATCGTGCTTTTTGTATACATGGCATACGTAAAATAATCCCCCAGCTTTGTATTCAATGCCAGAAAATCAACCATCTTTTGAATCACAAAGTATCCGAAAAATCCGGACACCGAAGTAAAAATCAGGATGGCCTTTACATTAATTTTTATTTTTGATGCAAAATACAGCAGCAGGTAAATAAACCCGGTCTGATGCATCAGCCCCGAAAGCACATTGAGCAGGACAAAGGAAATGTACTTTTTCTCTTCCAATTTGCCCAATGAATAGGCCGAAATTGCAAAGGAAAGGCATTGCCGGATATTGTTCAGCGACACAAAATAAAACTGGGATGCAAACATCAGATACATGGACATTGCATAATTCTCGGACTGCTTATACATAAATCCGAAGATCCACGCTGCTGTCATAACAGAGGTGACAAAAAACAATACCTGAACATTGTCTGTAAAAAAAAGGATGATGCGGTTTAGCATATAAAAGCCCCACTCACTAAACACCCGCTCTCCGCTCATGATCTTGTAAAAAGAGGGATAGTACGCATAATAATAATCTGTCCCGATCCCCTGACGCATGGCAGCAAAATAGGTACAGGGCAATACAGATAAAATCCCTGCAAGAAGCTTCAGATAATACCGCTTTTCAAAATAATAATATTGATTGTCTTTTCTCCACGGAAGCAGTTCTCTCCCGTTTCTCACCAAAAGCCCGAAAAGTACGCCCCATATGATACAAAAAATATAGACACTCATCGCTATTTCCCCATTATCTGTCCACGTATTGAATGACAGGATGAAATGAAATGCCGGCAAATACGCCTGAAAGAAGAACCGAGATCCTCTTCCACCTGCAGTTTTCTGAGAAAAGCAGGATTTTCACCAGCATTTTGCATGTAATATAGAGATAATGCAGTACATCCTTTCGGCCCTTCTTTTTGGCGATATAGAAGCAGTTCCGATACCGGTAGTAATAGCGCCCCAATCGTTCCCTGCTTTCTCTGCTGATATCGTCCGAAATATTAGCGGGCGTCCGGTGCTCTGCAAAGCTCGTAAGATCCAGATAAGCATCTGCCAGCCCGGAAAGCCGTTCTGTATACTCTGCGTCGTCCCCATAGATAAAAAATTCCGCAATCGGCAGACCGGCCTTTTTTATATACTCTGCATTGATCAGGCAGGAAACAAAGGAACAGGAGCATACCGAAATCAGACCTTCTTTTTCTTCGCAAATCTGATCCGGCCATTGGTCCGAAAAAACCGGAAGGTTCATCCTGCAAAAGGATCCGTCCTTCCATTTCACCACACTGCACAAAAAAGAAAACTCCCCGTTCAGCCTTTTTGCCTTCCCCAGCAGAGAGGCCAGGGCATCCGGATATGGGATCGTATCATCATCCATGATCCATAAATAGGAATACCCGCATCTCACAGCTTCCGCTATGCCGAAGGCAAACCCGCCTGCGCCTCCAAGGTTTTTTCCTGTGTTTTTATAAATAATCTCTTTCCGTTCAATCCATTCCGACAGCAGCTCCCGGGTGCCGTCCGTACTTCCATTGTCAATCACGAAAATATCGCCTTTTTCCTTTTGGTTCCGGAGGGCCTGAAGGTTGGATGCCAAAAGAGCCTTTCGGTTATAGGTTACAACGATGCACGCTGTCTGGTTCTTCATTCGTTTTCCCCCGTTCCTGTTCCATTCGGATCTGCCGCTCATTCTTTGCTGTCTCGTATGCAGTCTCCATCACAGGTATATGCCGTATTTTATAATCTCGCTTTTCTCAATAATGCCCACCGGTTTATCCTCCTTGACCACCCAAAGCGCATGAAAATTCCGTTCCATCATAATGGACAATGCTTCCTCCGCCATGGAGGAAACATCCACAAAAACCGGATAATACTGAATAAGAGCGGTTATGCGTTCTGTGCTAATGTCTTTACCGGACAGCTTCCGCCTCAGCTCTCCGTTTGTAACAATACCGATCAGCTCCTGCTTTTCATTGACCACTGCAGCCAGATCCGTGGCTGTGTGAAGCATTGATTCGATCGCTTCAAGGATCGTGGAATCTTCACGAAGGAACGTTTCCGATTTCATCGGCCTCATCAGATCCACAGATCTTGTAATCAGCCTTTTTCCAAGAGCCCCCGCCGGGTGCAGTACACCAAAATCGTCCTTCTGAAACCCTTTCAGCCGGGATGCCGTCACCGCCAAAGCATCTCCGTACACCATGACAGCGGTCGTACTGGAGGTGGGGGCAAGGCCGAAATGGCAGGCTTCCTTCACCTCATTCATAACCTGAACCACCTTACAGGATCTGGCCATAGTCGATTCCGCATTCCCGGTAATTCCTAAAATCGGTGCGCCGATTCTATTGATCCCCGGAATAATCTTAAGAATTTCATCGCTTTCCCCCGAATAAGAGATCAGCACCACCACATCCTGCTTCTGTATCATACCTAAATCTCCATGCATACATTCGCCCGGATGAAGGCAGATGGCACAGGTTCCAAGAGAAGCCATAGAAGCGGCAATTTTTCTTGCAACATGACCGCTTTTTCCCATTCCGATAAAAATTACCTTTCCTTTACAGTTCATGATCTCGGAAAGCATCTTGTCATACGTCTCATCAAGCTGATTCATGAGGGATGACAGAACAGATATCTCCCTTGCAAAAACAGCTTTTCCCATTTCTATCCGTTTGTTCATCTTTCTCTCCCTTAGGATGCTTATATTAATCTGCAGTCCCAAACCTCAACGCCGCAGTCTGCAAATGCATCCCGGATTCTATCCTTCAGCATTTCCTTCGTCACGTCCTTCTTTAGAATTACCTGAAGAAAGCCTCCGCCGCCGGCTCCGCAGATAGACCTGCCGTCTAACAGATCATCGCAGACATCAAAAATGTATTCAATACAGGTATTGGAAGCGCCCTTATCCAGCCGTTTTACTAATTCAAACTGTTTTGTAATATACTTTGCAAAGGATGTAATATCGCCCTTTCGCAGGAAATAACGCATTACCGCACAATACTCCTGAAGCTGTTCTACGGTTCTTAAGGCTTCTGGGTTATTCCGAATACACTGATTCATCTCCTCCCGTAAAACATTTCTTGCCAAACGCCTCTGACCGGAAAAAATAAGTGCAAAACGGTCGTTCAGTTCTTCCATAACCTTGTCCGGAAGTCTTAAATGCTCAACCTGAATCTCCTGATAAGTACCCGGCAGCGCAGTAAAATACTTAATCCCCTCCGTAAGGCCTCCCACCTGATCCTGCCATCCGCCGCCCGTGGTCATAAGCTGTTCCGCAAGAAACACCTGCCCATATACCATTTCATCCGAAGCCTCAATGCCGCAGATCTGGTTGACCGCCTTTACCGCTGCAGCCGCTATGATACTGCTGGTTCCCAATCCGGAGCCCTTCGGCACAGCGGCCTCTGTCAACAATTCCAAACCGCCGCCTAGCTGCCGGCAGAAAGCATGGATGTCCGTATTTTGTGCATCCAATGGAAGAATTCCTGCCGCCGCCAAAACGGACTTATGAAGCGCATAGGGATCATAGGGATTCCCGCAGTTCCGAATCTCTTCCAGGTCCGTGAAGGAATCCTTACATCCCTGATCCGAACTGCCGAAGCGGATCTCACATTCCTTAATTTTGTTTACTGTAACTTTGATAGGCTTCTTCCCGTTCAGCAGCAGCGCACTGTCGAGCATGGTGCCTCCGTGCTCCAGGCAATACGGTGCCGCATCCGAAGGACTTCCGCAAAAATTGACCCGAACCGGAAGCTCCACCGTAACCGAATCCCGTACAAACCTGATGTGCGGAAAATCCGTATGAAACCTTTTCAGTATTTCCCTTCGAATCGTCTCACGGACAACGGCATACGCTTTCTCTTCATACTCGCCGGCAGAACACGCCGGACCGTCTGGTTCATACTTTTTGCAGATATCGGAACATGCTAAATACAGCCTCATATTGTCCGGAAAGGACGCCTGCTCTGCCTCCGCAAGAAGCTCGCGAACCAGCTCCGCAGGCGGAAAGACTGCTCCCGAATATTGCCCGATCATTTCAGTCATGTCATTGCCGCTTTTCAGTCTTTTCAAAAAAGAGTCCACAAAAACCTTCTTTGAGATTATGCGCCGCCGTTCCATAATCGCAGGAACATCTGCGTCATAAAAGCTGCCGCACAGGCTATGCTTCTCTGCCGCTTTCCATCTCCTCACCGCATCCGGCAATGCCGTCCCTTTTAGAATTTCATACAATGCAAGGGCCGCTTTTACTGCGGCAATCATGGTAGGACATTCCGGATATATTCTTGCATTCCAGATCGATGCCGCATTTCTTTCCCAAATAGCCTGCCTATCTGCCCCGGTATTTTCAATCAGATTTGTCAGGGTTCCATGTAAGAATGGTGCATTGGCAGATGCCTTTGGATTATCGGATCTTCCATAGATGCGGCATACGAAGCTCCCATTCTTTAACTGCAGGCCGTGCAATACCACATTGGCCGGAATGTTCATTCCCTCAGCCTCAATATTGGACAAGACGGTATTTTCGCCAATGGTACTTGCATAAATGACAGAATCCTCAATGTAACAGTGATCCGTCAGTAAGGTATCCTCCGAAATAAAACTATTTATTACCGTACCTTTCCCTGCATTCGTACCTAATCTTCGTTCCCATCCCAAAAAGAAATACTCGTCCATATCATCCACCAGCAGCTCATACATTTCCTGGGTCGTTCCAAAATGAATGTATCTTGCCGGAACCATCTTCACCAGAGAAAGCCTGTATTCATGTAAGCAATCCCACAGCTTTCTCCGGCATTCCTTTAACTCCGGGGAATATCCGTTCTCCGGCATCTCACGGTAAAACTCCTCCAGGGAACTGCCCGCTGCCAATGGATATACAAAATCAGAATAAAAATTCAAACATACCTTGGGATTTACAAAAGAATCAAACTTTTCCCGGTCAAACTCCCCGTTTGTGCAGATCAATTCAAACAGTGCTTTTATAATTCTGCTGCTGATCCAGATGCATCCCGTATCAATATCCACCTGATTCAGCGCATCGACTGCGCCGGCCTCCCTCAGCAGGGCTTCCGACTGTTTATGCAGGAACCGGTCCACATCATAATTTCTCCGGTCACTGCAGTCATGTCCCTGCAAAAAAACACCATGCTCCTGACCTTCTAATACCGGGGCCTTTATGGATAATCCGGCTGCATCGCAGGAAAGCAGATCAAGCTGCAGGGAGTTAAACAGCAACTCCGTATCACCCGGAAAAATCATCATTCCTTTCGCACACCGGTTGGGAATATCGGTGGCTGCTATGAGCAATTCATCAAAAACAGAAGAAATATAACCGTTGGGAAGCATCCGGGGAACAGGGGCAAACAGCTTTCCGCAGGCAGAATACTGCGGAATGCGCTTACTGTCCCCGCCGGAATGAATCACCAGTATTTTTTGCTGCAGGAGCCTGTCAGCTCCGATCTCATGGTTGATATGCCGGAGCACATTTAGCGTGGCTCCCCCGGACCCGATTCTCTTATTCTGATAGTCCGGAATTACCTCAAACCGGACCCCCTTGGGCAGCCGGTTTTCTTTTGCTCTATTTGCAATCTGTATGCGGTAAGCTTCCGCCTGTCTTTGGTCCGCTGCTGTAAGAATTACCCAATCCCATCTGTCCGATTTTGTATTGGTGCAGGAATACATATAGTCATCCAATGCATCTCTGCAGCTCTGCGCAAAAAACTTATGCTGCTTCATTGCCCTTCTCCTTATGCTTCATAATCCATCCTGATCGTTTCCTGGGCCACATTGTTCGAATGATCAATGACAACATAGGTAACAAAAACGTAATCCTTGTCCCCAATCTTACTGATATCGCCGATAAACACCTGGTCTGACAGATCTCCGTCCACATCATCCACCGCCCGGATCCCTTCCAGCAGCTCACTGTCTTTCATAGAATCACGATATATGCGGGGGCAATTTTCCGTTATGATCTCAGGCTCAATATGATCCTGCCGCATACGGATTCCTCCGATCAAACCGGCCATCATAATTCCGGCAGCGAGCATACCGGCAGTTATAACCCTGTGATTCATTCCTTCTCCTCCTAGTTCCC